>NZ_CP015595.1 GCF_001647675.1 Acinetobacter sp. NCu2D-2 | reverse complement strand
TCCCTTAAATCCATCACATAAAGATATATGGATTCAAGAATAAATTATTATTTAATATATTAAATCATCCTTTAGGATGATTTTATCTTAGAAACTTACACAATAATTCTTGTCTATTTGCCACATTAACTTTTTGATAGATATGTTGAATATGTGTCTTAATTGTTGCCAAACTACAATTTAAATTATTTGCTATAGTCGTATTATTAATACTGCTCAATAACTGTTCTAAAACTGCAATTTCTTTTTTGGTTAAATTATAGGAAGAACTGAGATATTCTTTATCCACAATATCTGTATGTTCATGAAAAAGTTTTTCAGATAAAAAATAAAATGATTGCAATATCTTACGTTCATATTCTACGAAATTATTTTGCCCTATATTGCGCACAAAACTGAGCCCAAAAGATGGCTCACCATTTCGTTTTCTAAAGAATATTTCTGCAGTATCTTGTATATTCCAACGTTGCATAAAATGATTATATGAATCATCACATTCATATTGACTCAAGATTTCTACATTATTATTTGAATTATTATAAAAACGTTTAAAAGATACAGGGTCGTTTTCAAAACACGATTTCTGATATTCATTTACTGATTTTTTAGGGATATTAATTTCATAATAATGATTTGCACTTTCAGCATTATCTACTGAATACATTAAACAACCATCAATATTTAAAACTCGTTGAACTTGTTCGATAAAATTATGACCAAATTCTGATAAGAATTGATGATTTGACATTTATTTCCACCTATCCCTAAGGAAATTATACGTAAGTTTTTAAAATGCCCCCAATATCCTATCAGGGGCATGTAGATCTTATTGAGAAATGTGAATTGCTTGTTTATGTGTAAATAAAAGCAAACCATCTAAACCAAATGAGAAGCCTAGACCTGAACTTTTCCACCCACCAAAAGGTGCTGCTGGCGATAAATCTGAATGACTATTGATCCATACTGTCCCAGTTTCCATTTGTGATGCGATCTTTTCACCACGAGCAATGTCAGTTGTCCAAACAGAACCGCCTAAACCAAATTCTGATTGATTCGTTTGCTCAATAACTTGTGCTACATCGCTATACTTCACAATCGGCAACACTGGACCAAATTGTTCTTCATCGACTAATGCCACACCTTGCTCAACATTGGTAATTAATGTAGGCGCTACAAAATAACCTTTTTCAGGTACATTTTTTTCGGCAGTAATAATTTTACCACCTTGTGCGACTGCATCTGCAATTAGACCTTTGACTTTATTATATTGAATCTTATTTTGGATCGGACCAAAAGTTACCTCAGGATCTAAGCCAGAACCCAACACCTGAGAATTTGCAATATTCGCCAACTTTTCAGTCAGTTCATCGTAAATCGATTCATGGACATATAAACGTTTTAGCGCTGCACAAGTCTGACCTACATTCAAAAATGCTGAGCCAAAGATGCCTTGTGCTGTACGATCAAGATCAGCATCTTCAAGTACAATACCGACATCATTGCCGCCAAGCTCAAGTACCACGCTCTTTAAGGAATCAACAGAGCTGCTCAAAATTCGTTGACCAGTTCGCGTTGAACCCGTAAATGTCACTTTTGCCACATCTGGATGACCACTCAAGGTCGCTCCTACTTCACCTGTGCCGAGTACAACACTGCAAACACCTTGTGCAACATGGCGGTTAATAATCTCGACTAACTTAATGGTACTTAATGGTGTGAATTCTGATGGTTTGTTAACTACGCAGTTTTTGGTTTTTAAAGCTGGGAAGATGTGCCAAATCGCAATCATGAATGGCCAGTTCCATGGTGTGATGGAAGCAACCACACCCAATGGGCGGTTATATACCTTAATCGTCTTTCCACTTGGGTCAGCAATGGTATCAACTGGAATTTCTAAACTGGTTAAATACTCAATCCAACTTGCGCCTGCTTCAACCTCAAACTGAGCCATTGCCAAAGTTTTACCTTGTTCGAGGGTAATAAGTTCAGCAATTTCATCTTTTGCAGCACGAATATCAGCGGCTATTTTTAGAAAAGTTGAATTAATTTCTGAATCTTCTGTATTTTTCCATGTCTTAAACGCAACAGTTGCCGTTTCGATCGCTTGATTCACTTGCTCAACTGATGCACTCGGAACTTCAACTAAAACACTTTCATCAGCGGGATTGATGACAGCAAACGTTGCTGCAACACCCTGAATTTGTTCACCATTGATTATTAAATTTGTATTCATCTCATATCCCTATTTCTTTGATCGACTTTAGCTTACATTTTAGCGGTGAATAGGTTCAGCAAACTCATCCTTAAGGATGAATTTCAGTCCGAACCTATACGACCAAAGTCTCAGTTATGTACGCTGTATCAACAGTTCGACACCTTTTTCAGCCACAGCAATGGTTGGCGCATTGGTATTTCCACTTGGATTGACACACTCCCACCACTTTCGACTAGCTCAAGTGGAGGATTCTAAAAGCAAAAGCTCTTAGGCGACTCCCTCACGGATTTCGCTTGCTTTCTGCTTCACAAGGCGACCTTTACCGCATCCACCCTCCACAGACAAAACGGTGTGTCCCACCGCCAAAATATTGCGAGAAGCATTTATATCCGCATTCTCGCTAAAACCACACTCAATACAGTTAAAGTTTGCCTGAGTGAGCCTATTTTCTTTTGCAACATGACCACATGAACTACAAGTCTGACTTGTATATTTAGGGTCAACTTTAACAAGTAAGCCACCTCGCCATTGTTGCTTATACTCCAACATATCAACAAGCATTGACCACCCTTGATCTAGGATTGATTTGTTTAAGCCTGATTTGGCTTTAACATTCTTTCCTTTTTTCTCAATTGAGCCTTTTGCAGACTTCGACATATTAGCTACTTTTAAGTCCTCAACTACGATCATTGCGTGGTTTTTGCTGAGAGTTGTAGTGACTTTGTGCAAGTAGTCATGCCGAATATTGGCAATATGATGATGTAGTTTGTTAACTTTTAAATTAAGTTTTTTCCAATTTTCACTGAACTTGGTTTTCTTTTTCAACTTGCGTTGAAGTCTAGCTAATTTCACTTGATTGGCTTTAAAACTATTGATCGGGTTGAATACCTGACCATTAGAGGTTGTGACCAATTTCTTGATGCCAAGATCAACACCAATAGCTGATTTAGATGGGTGAATTGGTGTTTCAATTGTGTTTTCAACACCAAAAGAGATATACCACTTGCCAACATGCTTTGAGAGTGTGACGTTCTTAATCTCGCCTAAAATATCTTGTGATTTTCTAAATTTTACAACGCCAATATCACTAGGCAATTTAACTTGGTTGCCTTTAACCCAACAATACCTATTAAATTGAACAATACGAATTGAATCATAACCATCTGATTTTTTCTTGAATCGTGGCATGAGTGGTCTAAGTTGAATTTCATTACCATCGGGTAATTTAAAAAATTTTGGCTTCTTAGCTTTGAATGGTTTTTGCTTTAGCTTGGCTTGTTCTTTTTTATCGAAGAATTTACCCCAAGCATCACCAAGATCACGAACTTTTTGTTGAAGTGAGACACCATTTGAACTGTTTTCTAAAAAAGCACACTCAGGCTTTTTGCGTAATTCAGGGATTTTATTAACTAAATTAACTTTGTTAATTCGCTCATTATTAGCAAGCATCTCGAATGATGTAGCCAATATCTGATTCCAAACAAAACGTGCAGAACCAAGCAACTTGTTTAAAACAAGCTCCTGTTCTGCATTAGGCTCAAGCCTAAATTTGTACGCTTTGTTGATTTTCATAAATGAGTGTGTATGTGTTAATATGTATAAATACTACCACTAATTAAGCCATTCACCAATGACAGAAATATATAAAAACCGACATTCAGCCTTTAATTTGCATGTACATTTAGTGTTTATTACTAAGTACAGAAAGAAAATTCTATAAGTATTTTATTGAGTGTGCATCTGAAATCTGCAAAGAGTTTGATGCGGAATTAAAGGAATGTAATGGTGAAGCTGACCATGTTCACATGCTTATTCAGTACCCACCGACAGTTCAACTCAGTAAATTGGTAAATAACTTAAAATCAGTAACAAGCAGAAGAATGAGAAATGAGTTTTTAGATTTACGTGGTAGTTATGCAAAACCTGTTTTGTGGTCACGCTCATATTTTGCAGGGTCTTGTGGTGGCGCACCTTTGGATATTATTAAAAAATACATTGAAAACCAACAAGGTTAAAATCCTTGAAATTCACCTCCACCCTGACTGTCGGGTGGAGCCCTCTTTCACTTTAAGATAGACCAGCAGGCATTTTTATACAAATATGACTGTCGTCTCCACCTGCTTCTAATAATAGTATGCTGCCTTTATTTTCCTGAATTAAACGTGTTGCTACGACACACCCAGCAGACCCTGCACCACACACGATGTAATCAAACGATTCTAAATCCATTTTCTCATCCTTAAATTATGTTTGATCGACCACCAACTTCCTCGTTGTGTCGAATTTTCTAGCTCATTTCTACCTATTAATTAATATATTAATTAATTGATTAAGACAATATTTTTATATAAAAAAAGATGCTAAAGATATAAAATCCTTAGCATCTCTTAAAATGTCACTGCTTTAAATTATATGAAATATAATTTATTTACTCCAAATAAATGGAGATTTATTTTGCTCTTCTTCGTGCTCAATACCTAAAGGAATACCAGTACGATCTTTAAGCAGTAAAATAGCAGTAAGTGCAAGCGATGCAACGATCATTAAGTAAATTGTTACAGACGTCGTCGTACCCGTCACACCAATCAACCAAGCAGCAATCAATGGTGCAAATGCGCCACCGATGATAGATCCAATTGCATAGGTAATTGAAATACCAGAGAAACGGATAGACGCTGGGAATAATTCAGTATAGACAATCGCATTTACACCATGCGTAAATCCTGCACCCATTGAAAGTAAGAAAATCCCGCAACCAATGCCGAGGTAAGTCGCTGTACCTACAAGTGGGAATAGTGCGAAAGCAGCGAATAACTGTAATAAAGCACCAAATATATAAACTTTCTTACGGCCAAACTTGTCTGACATACATGCAGAGAACCAAGTGAAGGCTGCCCAAACCAAACCTGAAATCGTGACAAGCATCAAAATTGTACTACGATCAAGTGCGATTGGTCCTGCTGGATTTGTCGTATAGTTTTGAATAAAGCCACCAGTGGTCATATATCCTAAACCCGTTGTACCTGCACATAATAATGCAGCAAGTAATACTTTTAATTTATGATGTTTAAACAAAACACGGATTGGATTTTGAATTGTTGATTTACGTTGCTTAATCTCTTCAAAAACTGGGCTTTCACCAATTGAGCGACGAATCCAATGACCAATGACAAGTAAAGCAAGACTTAAAAGAAATGGAATACGCCAGCCCCATTCTACAAATGCATCTCCTGGAGATACCCATTTTGTCATGACTACAAGGACTAAAGACGCGAGTAGTAAGCCAAATGGTACGCCAAGCTGAGGGAAAGCACCAAAACGTCCTCTTTTCTTTTCTGGTGCATGTTCAACAGCCATTAAAACAGCACCGCCCCATTCACCACCAGCTGAAATACCTTGAAGAATACGCAGTAAAATTAATAAGATAGGTGCTGCAATACCAATAGTTTCATAGGTCGGCATAAGTCCAATCAAGACCGTAGAGCCACCCATCAGGATCAGCGTCAACACTAACATCGCACGTCGGCCGATCTTATCGCCATAATGTCCAGCAATGAACGCACCAAATGGACGGAATAAGAAGCTAATACCAATCGATGCAAATACTAATAAATTCGCGATTAACGGACCTGCTGGTGCAAAGAAAAGTTGATTAAAAACTAAACCTGCAACTGCAGCATAAACAAAATAATCATACCATTCGATAGTCGTACCAATCATTGTTGCATAAGCAACTTTCTTATCTGCTGCAGCTGAAGAATGACTCTCTTGATGATTTAAGTCTGTTACAGCCACTGATTTTATATCTTCCATTTCATATTCCTTTACCAAAGTTTTTTATATCCATCTCAACGCTAAAAATAATTTCTATAATTTGATTTTTAACTTGCCTTTCCCCCTTGAACAGCAGCTAATCATGAGCTTCATACTGTCACGTTCTGTTTTGGTCATGACTTTATCTCGATGGTCGATTTCACCGTCGTCAATATCTAATTGACAACTTCCACATAGACCTTCACAGCAGTCATGAGGCACATCGAAACCTTTTTCGAGTAAGCACTCGAGTAAAGTTTGTGTTTTAGGCACGGTCAAAGTGATACCACTGTCGATGAGCTCAACATCAAAAGCCACATCATCCGCTTTGAGTAATGAACTTGAACCCGTACTAAAATGTTCAATTGTGATTTGAATATGAGGGAACTGCTCACGATATGCAGTTAATGAGTCAAGAAGGGTTTCAGAGCCACATGCACATATTTGTGTCCCCTCTGATAGCCCATCTAATAATGGTTCTATCTCTAATTTTTGACCTTCTGTAGAGATATATAATTCGGCAGAGTGACCATGTGCCAGTACTTCATCCAGAAGTGCCATTTGCTTACGATGACGTGCCAAATAAAGTATGCGGTAAGGTTTAGACTGTGCTCTTAAAGTATTAGCCATGCTTAAGATTGGCGTAATTCCAATACCGCCCGCAATTAACACATATTCCTTCGCATTCAAATTCAATTTAAAAAAGTTTTTAGGTCCTTTAATTTGAATTACATCGCCTGCGGTTAGATAGTCGTGTATCCACAATGAACCTCCTCGCCCATTACTTTCTCGTTTCACCGCAATGGTATAAAACGGATCATTGATGTCGCCACATAATGAATATTTACGACTTAATCCATTCTTGAGTACGAGTTCTATATGTGCTCCCGCACTCCATTTAGGTAATGAGTCTCCATCAATCGCAGATAATTCAATACGCAGCACATCCTCTGCTTCATCGCGAATAGATTTGACAACCACAGGCCGGGTCATCGCTTTTGTATCAGGTGCACCAATTGGAAAGCTCAAAGCAGGCACTTGATCATTTTCATGTAGTTGTTTTACATCCCACTCTACCCAAAGTGCCTCCGGCCCTCTAAATGAAGTGTTGGCTAAATAACTAAATTTTTGTTCACATAAGGTTAAATCTGGAATACGTCGAGCGAGTTCTTCAATGAAAATACACATTTCCATACGCCCGATATTTTTCCCCATACATTGATGGGCACCATAACCAAAAGTTAAATGTTCTATGGCATTATCACGATAGATATCAAAATCATCTGCATTTTCAAAATGCATTTCATCATGATTTGCAGAAGCCGAAACCAAAAATAATTTGTCGCCTTTACGGATCTGAACACCATTTAATTCCACATCCTGCGTTGCTTGGCGACGCCAAGCAACAACTGAACCTGAATGGCGCAAACATTCTTCTACAGCACCTGGAATAAGTGCAGGATTTTCACAAATTTTCTGCCAATTTTTTCGGTTTGAAAGTAAAAGTTTGAAGGCATTAGCTGATGCTAAAGCGGTTGTTTCATGTGCAGCGACCATGATGGCCATCATCATTGAATGCAGATAGTTATCTGTTACTACGTCTGGCATGACTCGGTTTTTGGCAATCATGTCATACATCCACCCCTCACCATCTGGGGTGTTTTTCATTTTTTCTAGCACTCGTCCTGAATATTGCCAAAATTGTCCAACACCTTCAGCAACTTCAAGTTGTTCTTCTAAGCTCGGTCTACCCCACGTATTTACCGTATGTGCCACTGCGAATTTACGTAATTCATCCATATCATCTTCAGGAACACCCAAGAAATGTAAAGCAACCGTCAAAGGCACTTCCCAAAGCATTTCTTGAACCAAATCTGCTCGACCTTTATGGATAAATTGATCCACTTTTTCTTTCACAAGATTTTTAACAAACAGCCGATGTGGTTCCAAATTCTGGGGTGTAAATGCATCCATTAGTGCACGTCGACGTTCCATATGCACTGGTTCATCTTCATTCACTAAAGTACGGTTCATACCGTATTCATACTTTTCTAAAATTTTTAATGATTCAGGACACGAAGGTGTGAGCTTTTCCAAGGCATTACATGCAGAAAAAACGATAGGATCTCTGAAAATTTCTTTTACATCGTCATAACGCGTGACGATCCAATACCCCATTTTTTCTGAATAAAAAATGGGGAGTTGTTCACGAAAATCTTTTAGAGAATCTGCAGGATCAGTTTGATAAGCCTGAGCGAACATATCAAAGCTTTTTCCTGAAGCTTTAATTTGATCATGGAATGGACACTTGTTATCTAAAGTGACATTTGAATTCATATTGAACATCCTTGTTCTATAATCGTACATAATGTACTAATATAGTATTAGAATATGAATGAGCTATTCTTTTGTCAATTGTTTAATATGTTAAATTTGAAACAATGTATTAGTTGTTAGACAGAATCTGTTTTTGCCATTGGGATATTTGGAATTATGGAAACATTGCAAACGCTTGAGCGTGGACTGACAGCCCTTGAATTAATTGCAAATAAGCATGCTCAACTGACTGTTGCACAATTGGCAGAGCAGCTACAAATTAATCGGACAATTGCATACCGTATTACACGTACATTGACCGCGTTGGGTTATATCAAAACCAATGACAATCAATGTTTGGAATTAACTTCCAAAGTATCTTCTTTGCATGCGCTATTTGAAAAAACCATCCCTTTTGCTACCCAGCACGTACTCAATTGGCTGGCAAAAGAAACGCAATCGAGTGCCTCACTGGTTATTGCAGAAGGCCCGGATTGTGTGGTGGTCAAAACAGCCGCAGCGCATTCAAATGTGATACAAATCAATTATCAACTCGGTTCACGCTTGCCACTTGGGTATGCTGCCTCAGGGCTAGCGATCGCATCCACTTATCCCGCTTCCGAAAATGATTCAGAAGACATAAAAGTTGCGCGTGCTCAAGGTTATGCTTATTCGGAAGGGATTTTTCAAAAAGATGCGATTGGTATTTTTATGCCATTACAAGGGCGTCATATGGCGATTGGCATCGTACATTTAGGTAAAATCAATATTGAAGATGTCGTTCAGAAACTTACTCAGGCAACTGAATCATTAAATATATAAACAGCAATTAAAATATAAAATAGTAAATATATTTAAGTTATTTAATATATTTACTATTTTTTTAATTCAATATTTTAATGTCTACGCTGAGTTAAAGTTTGTGAAGGTGTTTCACCAAATAATTTCTTATAGTCTACAGAAAATTGAGATAAATGCCAAAAACCCCATTGCGCTGCAATATTGCTAATACATGCATTTTCAGTCGATTTAAGCAAGGCACGACGCACAGCATTCAGTTTAATAATTTTTAATAATAAAGCGGGGCTTTGACCCGTAATCAGCTCGAAACAATTTTGTAATGTACGACGAGACGTAAAAGTGAGCTGACATAATTCATCAATTGAGTAACAATAATCTGGGTTATCTTGCAATAATCCGCAGACTTTTTTCACTACTTGACGTGCTTTTTGAACTGAAATTTTAGTGGGTTGGAAATGCTCATTTGAAACTGTTAAAAATTGATCTGTTAAATTTAGAATGTCACATTTCACTTGTTGCCTAGTTGTTTCTTGGTTCAAAAAATTTCTATTCTCAAGAATACTATTTAATAAATTAATGAATTTGAAATAAAATTTCTCACTATAATCAGTCGCTAGAATATTATTATAACGAATATTATCATGTTCAAAATGTTGTGCCCCCAACATTTCAAAGGGAATCGTCAGTGAATAAAATGCGCTATTTTCAGGCGTTCGCAAGAGGATCTCATCGCCATCACAACACGATAATATTTCATGTCCTGTAACGTTCTTACCTAACCATATTGCTTCATTTGACAGCTCTGAGAATAATCCAAGACAAAGCGAATTTTTTAGAGCTTCACCTCTTTGAAAGATTGATGGCTTAAATTTTTCTTCATAAATTTGAATTCCATCAAAACTAATTTCACGTAAGAAACTTTCAAAACGACCCGAAGAAACTTGGTCATAAGTTAAAGTCCAGTCTTTTAGAATTGCTGAATGTAAACCTGACTCGGTAATACATTGGTTTTCATTTTTCCACTGTAAATGCATCCGTTCTTCTCATTGTAAAATGATTCGTACTTATCTCAAGTACTGCAATATACATACCAATCTTATCCGTGATTGATATTTTTATTTTAATTTAGTTAATATTTTAACTAAATTAAGTATCTATTTTTGGAAAATATTCCCCAATAGCAAAAAATATAAAAATGCGACTCTTTTGAATCGCATTTTTTTGCTTTTTTATGGGTGTTTAATTGAATAAATTAAATGTATTCAATCAGTTTTCTTAACTTCTTGAATTTTTCTGGATTGACCATTTGTATCAACTGCGCCCAAATGATCCCAAACAGTGCACACCCAAATACAAACCATGGAATAATTTGGATTAGAGGTGATTCACTTCCACTTAAAGTTCCAATATTTTGAATCACGAGCACCAAAACTGTCGCCATACCAACCACAGCTAATAGCGGGGCAAACAATGTGCTCCATAATGGCGCATTTAGATGTTTGTTTTTTCTAAAGAAACTGATGACCGCAATAGATACACCAATTTGAAGAATGAGGATGGCCATACTTGCAATCACTGATCCCCAAGAAAACACATCTACCATTGGGTCCATCGCTGTGATAGCGGCTGTTGCAATAATGGCAATAATGAAGCCCCCTTGTACAATACTAGCAACATATGGCGTGTTATTACGCGGATGAACCTTAGCCATTTTTGACCACCCTAATCCATCACGACTCATCGTAAACAAATAACGTGCAAGTGAATTATGGAAGGCTTGTGTCGCTGCAAAAAGACTTGTAATCAGCAATAGAGACATCAGCTGAATTGCCCATGAACCTAAATGACTTTCTGCGATGTTGTAAACCATCAAACCTGGATTGGCAGCTGCCGCTTCTACAAGTTTTTGCTCACCAACCGATTGAATTAATGCCCATGAGGTAATTGCATAAAATACGGTGATAATGCACACCGCAATAATTGTGGCACGCGCCACCGTTTTGTGTGGGTCTTTGCACTCTTCCGAGTAAATTGCTGTCGCCTCAAAACCAATGAATGAACAGATTGCAAATACGAGAGAAATACCAAGATTTCCATCCAAGAATACACTTGGAGAAAAAGAATTGTATGTTAGCGTTGTTGCATTTTTAGTAATGAAGAGATCCAACAGAAGTACAATGCCAACTTCTAATAACAATATCAGCCCTAAAACCTTGCCCCCAATTTCGACCTTATTTACCCCTAAGATCACTACAATGGTTTGCATAATTATGGCATATACCCACCATGGAATTTCAATCCCCCATTGTGAGCGCATAAACTCGTCAGTGAAGAATCCGAACATTGCACTTACTGCAAGTTGAATCGCTGTATAGGCCAACAAGGCAATACTTAAACCACCAAGGCCTGATCGAACCCCGACACCTTGTACGATATACGCATAAAAGGCCCCTGCATTAACGACATATTTACTCATCGTGACAAAGCCAAAGCTAAATATTAAAAGCAATAGACCCGCCATAATAAATACACTCGGCACCCCTACACCATTACCAATAAAGAAAGTTACTGGTAATGCACCGACGACACCTGTGAGTGGTGAAGCTGCTGCAACAACAAAGAAGATGACTGTGAATAGCCCTAGGCTTCCTTGTTTTAATGAATTATTGTCCGTCATCTTTTTCTCCATGAACAATTATTCATTCAGTCTATGGAGATTCAGAAATAAGCATTATCAAAATTAAGCATTTTTTAACTGAAGTATTAAAATTCATAAAAGTATTGAATTAAAAGACTCCTAATTAAATATTTTGAAATATTTAGTGATTTTAAAATTGCACAATTTCGATAACGTCATTTGAGTGTTCCATACATGATGAATGCCATCGCAATATTTGCTCGGCTTCACTCATCTTTTATGGAGTTCTAAAATATGCAGCCAAAAACATGGAATGAGTTCGTTGATAATTTTATTTCAGCATTGAGTCGCATAATTCCTCTACAAAGCTTTTTTGCCTATCACTTAGAATCTGCGCAATCAACACCGGTATTTAATTCTTATTATTCTAAAAATATTCCTCGCCACTCAATTAATCATTATGTCACTCAAATGTGTCAGTATGATCCTATCAATGCCATTAACAGTGACACACAGCGAAACTCTATTGTTCATTTGAAAAATCAGGATATTCCAGAGTCTTATCAAGACTTTCTTAAACAAAATCAAGTCATTGACAATATAGAATTATTTTTTAAATCAAATCGAAAATCATGTTTAGGTATTAGCTTAATTCGAAGCGAAAATGAATCTGCATTTTCTGCTCAAGAAATACAAATTATCCGTAGCTGTTTCGATTTAGCTCAATTCAATGCACAAGATTATTTAACCACTGAACCCGAGAAACAAACGTCTAACGACATTACTAAGTTATTAACACGTTCTGAACGACAAGTCTTACAACACATTCTAACAGGTAAAAAAAACCAAGAAATTGCCGACGACTTATATGTCAGTCTCGCTACTGTAAAAACGCATATTTATCATATTTTTCAAAAAACAATGGTTAAAAGTAAGCGTGAGCTCATTTTAAAAGTTTTAAACCATAAATAGTGTGGGATTAGCCCCTGCTGAAAGGCTAACCCCAATCTTTTTACAAGCGTTTAAAGCTATATGGTGTTGGATCAATAATGGGTGTATGACCTGAAATCAAATCTGCTGCGAGATGGCCTGCAGCCGGTGACGTACCAAAACCGTGACCAGAGAACCCAGTTGCTATCGTTAAACCTTGAATATTTGGAATAAAATCGATAATTGGGTTTGAATCTGGCGTAACATCAATCATACCCGCCCAAGTATTTTCAATTTCTACATCTTTAAACATTGGCCAAGCTGCACATAAGTTTTTAAACGCATCTTGGTTCAAATTTTCATTGGCTAATGGATCCATCATTCGAGTTTTCTCAAATTGTGTGACTGAATCTTTAGACCAACGTCTTGGTGTAACAAGTTCCTTAAAGAAGAACTTCCCTAAAGAAATATTGAGAAAGTCTCGTTGTGCTTTTAACTGATCCAAATATTTGGTACCAATTAAAAGGTGGTCTGGTGTTAATGGAGCGTCCAATTTTCCACGTTGAGTAATGATATAACCACCATCAATGTGTTTACGGAAAGAGAAGTTACCTGCACCTACTGCAATTTCAGTTGGCCCTTGCATCGGTTTAGTTTTAAATACCGAGCAAATTAATGGTAGGGTCGGCAATGAAATACCTAAATTGCCTAAAAATTTTCGTGACCATAAACCACCTGCGAGTAACACTTGTTCGCAACTGATGGTGCCTTTTTCAGTGTGTACGCCAACAACACGTCCATTTTGGATATCTAAATGTCGAGCAGCGCATTTTTCTACAATAATAGCGCCTTTTTTGATTGCTGCTTTAGCGATGGCACTTGAAGCAAGTGTAGGTTCTGCGCGACCATCAGATGGCGTATACAAAGCACCAGCCCATTGCCCCTGACCATGCGGAACAAGCTCATCTACTTCATCAGCACTGATGATTCTTGAATCTAAATTTAGATGCTCTACAGACTTCAGCCATTTTTTTTGTAGTTCAATTTGTGCATTATCGGTCGATAGAAACATAATACCCGCTTGACGATACCCAACCTCACCCTCAACACGTTCATTCATTTCTGACCATAAGCGGTCTGAAGCTAGTGCAAGTGGTACGTCATCTGCCAAACGATTCGTTTTACGAACCCAACCTAAATTACGTGATGATTGCTCGCCTGCTATTTGACCTTTTTCGATCACAACCACAGAAATATTTCGTTCTGCCAAGGTCAATGCTGCATTTAAGCCAACGATACCACCGCCAATAATCACAACTGCAGCCGATTGTGGTAATTCATTTGAAGTCCTAACAGGAACAATCGTAGGAACCATTCAATCCATCCTTATCTTTAGGGAGTATATGAAGCCGATCGATGATTGACATCGATCGGCCTGCTATTACGCGATCTTGATATGTTCAAGTTCTAGTTTTGAAGCACCACGGAATGCCGTTACTTCAAGCTCAACTTTATAAATCTGTGAGCCTAATGGCGGACATGTAACCGTAGTTGCTGGATTGATCCCTTTAAATTTTTGACCAATAAATTCCATCACTACTGCTGTATCTGCAGGATCTTGGATAAATACACGCGACATAACTACATCAGCTAATGATGAACCTACAGCAGTTAATGCTGCTTCGATGTTATCGAAAACTTGCTGTGTTTGTTCCAATACATCTTCAGAAATCTGTTTTGTTTCAGGATTACGTCCTGCTGTATTAGATACATAAATCCAGTTATCTACAGCCACTAAACGAGAATAACTACCTTTTTCTTCGAAAACTGAACCTGTGTTTACTTTAGTGATTTTGCTCATTTGATATGTCCTATAAAATTTGATTTAAATGAATTAACGAAGCTCTGGTTGTTCCCACAGATTCAGTTTCACGCCAATACCGAGTTTTAAGGCATTTTCGTAAACTACTGTTCCCCATGCGACATCTTCCACTGGCATACCACCCACTGACATTAGAATAATTTCTTCATCGTTTTGACGTGCAGGTGCTTCTTTTGCAACAATTTTTCCAAGATCTTCTAACTCTTCATGTTGCATTTTTCCTTCTGCAACGAGATCCAGGAATTTAACGCCAATCAATGGAATTGTGTTATGTGCAGGTTTAGGAACTTCTTCGAACCACGCTTCATACATACCAGGATTATCTAAAACCTTACGTACATCAGAGGACTGCATACCTTCATCAATATTACATGTCGCTGGCATGGCCAAGAATGCACCTGGTTTAACCCATTCGCGTTTTACGATCGGATAAGTATTCGGATCGCCCACTTCACCAGAATTACAGTAAGTTACGATATCTGAATCGCGTACTACATCTTCAACTGTATCTACAATTGATACATTCGTGATTTGCGGATGATTTTCGTTAAGCCATACGACAAATTCATCGATACTTTTTTGGCTACGACCTTTGATTTTAATCGTGTCAATCGCAGGGCGAACTGCAACAAAAGCGGATACTGCTGTACGTCCCATTACACCCGGACCAACTAATCCAATTGATTTTGCATCTGCGCGAGCTAAATGGCGTGCACCAACACCAGGAATTGCACCTGTACGGTATGCAGATAATAAATTTGCTGACATGTAAGCCAATGGCGCTGAAGTATCTGCATCATTTAATGTGAACATTAAAATAGAACGTGGTAGCCCTTTTTCACGGTTGGCAATATTTGATCCATACCATTTCACACCTGCTTTTTGGAAACGTCCACCTAGATATGCTGGCATTGCCATAAACCGACGGTCGGCCGTTGGCTTAGGCATGGTCGGAAATGGTGATTCCTCTGGGAAAACAACCATCGCACCATGTGAATCATTGTTTGGTCCAGCCATACGGTAATCACCGTGATAAAGTAGACCAAACATTTCTTCCATTGTATCTACGCAAGCCGGCATATCTGTTACGCCTGCTTTAATCATGTCTTGTTCAGACAAATAAATAAAATCAATTTTAGTGTCGTATGTCATATACTTAAAACCTTTAATCCCCTACTTAATTTTTATATGGCTTTGTTTTTATTAAGAAACTCAACCATATTTTAAAAATCTGTTTTTTATGAGGCTTAGAAAACAAATTAAATTCGATATAAAGAAATTAAGGGGCATGGACATAAAAAACATCAACCTTAGGGTTGATTTGAAAAATAAAGAGATATTTTGGGCTGAATATTTGATTGATTTTTATACTTTATTTTTATTCTTCTTTAAATTTTATATAACAGTTTTGATCAGTTGTTAAAAAATCTTATCAATTTAATTTATACAATTGATTTTGACATGTATTTTTCAATTACTTTTTCATGTAGCAATTTGCTACAGAACATTTTTCACAAGCTAAGATCACGTTGAATTTCTTGCAGATAATTACCCCACCACTGCATCATTTCTTTTCGCTGAGGCAAATATTCTGCGTGGTTATAACTGGCCCGTGTCTTATTTTTATCTACATGTGAAAGCTGTGCTTCAATCCAACTTTCCTGAAATAGCCCTGATTCATTTAAAATCGTACTAAACGTAGAACGTAAACCATGTGAAGTCAGCCTATTTTTTTCATAACCCATATTACGAATCACGCTGTTAATCGTGTTGAAATGAATTGGACGATCCTTGAATCGAGGACTACAAAATACATATTTTTCACCGACAGACCACACCAGAGCTGACTCTAAAATTTCCATAGCTTGCGATGATAAAGGAACAATAAAATCTGGAATTTCATATCCTGCCATGACTTTGCGTCTAAACTGCTTAATATGCAAAGCAGGTATTTTCCAAATTTTATTATTTAAATCAAAGTGATGAGGTTCTGCAAGTAGTAATTCTCCACCGCGAACCCCAGTATAAAGTTTGAATAAAATTGCTTTTTTAATGATCGGATGTGTACGTGAATGATTTAATTTTTTTACAAATGAGCCAATTTCATGTGCTCTTAAGTACGGATAATTCTTTTTTAACTTAGTTTTTAAAATGATTTTATTTAACCCATAGGCACGATTAAAGTCACAATAGCCCATTGCCACTGCGTAATCATAAATTTGATTTAGATAACTATATGCCTTCTGAACAGGTTCTTTTACATTTCTTTCTTCGATTTTTTTAATCACTTGTACCAGATGTGAACGTCCGACATCTTTAAACGCTACATCTGAAAGAATTGGATAAATCTCTTTTTCTAAACAACGTCTTGCTAATTCAACTACACCGCATCTAGGCTGATCATTAAATGAATTTCTTTTTTTAAAATCTAGCCATTCTTCACTTACCTGCTTAAAACTTAGTTCCAGCTTTTTATTAGTAAGAATAGCTTGACTAGGATCTAACTTAAATTGATCACGCACATTTCGTGCATCTTTTAAAGATAGTAAAGGATATACCCCTAAGGTGACCCGACGTCTTTTCGTTGTATTAATAACAGTATATCGATAAGTCCAACTTTTACGCCCATTAGGCTCAATCTTAAGACTGAGGCCATCATCATCAGTTAAAAAATAAATCTTTGCGCGAGGCACACTTCGTTTAACCTGATTTTCAGTGAGACTCATATTTTTTACAGCAGGGAGATTATAGAAATGAAATTAATTATATCAAATATTGAGACTTTGATGTGATGCGTATCTTACGCATCACATAATTTTTTAATCATATGTTTTTCTTTATTTTTTAATAAACCTATTGGTTTTTAGTTACCACTTAAGTTACCAGTAATTCATTTAAATAAAATACCCAATAAAAATAGACTTATGAAAAATAAGCTTCCGGTAGCGATTTTCCAAAACAACACTGGTTTCGTCTTGATAATAGGCATCGGTGACAATGTTTGCTGAATATCATTTCGTTCCTTTAAAGCATATATAAATTCTGATATATGATTGAAACGTTGCGAAGGATCTATCGCTAAGGCCTTAGCCAAAATTTGATCAAGGTGTTTAGGCATATCATTTCGATATTTCAAAATTGAATGGTACTCAACGCGTTTTAAACTTTTTAAATTTTTGCAAGCCGCTAATGCAGTGCCATACGGCAATTGTTTACTAAGTAAATAATAGATTAGAACTGCAAGTGAAAATTGATCTGATTTTGTAGATGGTGATTGATGGATAAAATATTCTGGTGCCATAAATGCAAGTGTACCCAGTGGTACATTTTGATGTTTTGGGTTCAGTTCAACTAAACCTCTTACAGCCGTTGAGCCATAATCAATAAGTTTGACTTGTAAGTCTTTGCCATTTTCTACGATCATCACATTTTCTGGGCGTACATCTTGGTGCAACATTTCAAGACGATGCATTGCATTGAGTGCATTCGCAACTTGTTGTGTAATAAATAAAATATCATCTAGAAGTAATGGTTTTTTCTGACTATGAAGCCATCGATCCAGTGTTACACCATTAAGATACTCATAACATTGAAATAAGTATGCTCTTCCCCGTGCATGTGGATTGGATTGTAACAGGTTCTTATGTTTTAAGCGTTGTGATACCCATTCTTCAAGCTGAAATTGCTCAATCGCTAATGGGTCTTGTTGTAGTTCTACCGATAAAGTTTTAATCACCAAATTCTGACCATCGATATCGTGTGCCAAATAGAGGCTGCTGCGATGATTTTGGTGCAAAATTTTTTCTATTATATAACCCTCAAACTGCTCTCCTCTGCTTAATTGATCTGGGAAAAGATAGTCATTCTTTGGTTGAAACTGAAGCTGTAGAGGTAAATTTGTGACTTCAACTATCTGAATTGTAAGATTATCTGCGCTACCATTTTCTAAGGCGGTTTGTGCTATTTTTTTAGCTACATTATCTAAATTTGGTTCTTCGTCTATCAAATGATTCAAGGAATCCGTATGAATAAATTCATGAATACCATCGGTCATTAGAATAAATCTGTCTCCTAATTGGAGATCTAGAAGCTGATAATCTATTTCTATTTTATAATCGACACCGAGTGCACGGCTTAAATAGTGCTCATTTGATGATATCGAGACACGATGCACAGTCGTCAGTTTTTCAATTTCACCACAACGTATTCGGTAAATACAACTATCACCGACATGAAATATATGTGCTTGAGTTTGCTTAAGAATAAGTGCACTAAAAGTACATACATATCCTCGATCTTTATCAAAACGGCCTTGGCTTTGTTGGGTTTGAGCATACAGCCAAGAATTCGTTGCGCGTATTACTCTTGATGCAGAAGTCTGTGTACTCCATGCATCTGAGGTTGAATAATAATCAGATAAGAAACTCGATACGGCCGTCTCTGCTGCTATATGACTGACATTACTACTACTGATGCCATCGGCAATCGCACAGGCGATACCTTTAGCTCCTAATGAGTGACCTTCAGGAATATATAAGCCATAAAAATCTTGATTATTTGCTTTCTTCCCAGCGGATGAATATTGTCCATAACGAATTTCTAATTGTTTTTTCATTCATTTAAAATCCAAAAGGGATCTTAGCGATCCCTTAAATCAAGCTAAAATGACAATTAAAACTCTTTTTTGTCGCCAGTTCTTACATGTGTGGTATATAAAGCAAGGCCTGTAAGTGCTAAACCACCGACTAGATTACCCAGTGCAACTGGCAATTCATTCCATATAAAGTAGTCTGCAATAGAGAAATCTCCGCCCATCATCATTGCAAATGGGAACAAGAACATATTTACAACTGAATGTTCAAAGCCCATTGCAAAGAACAGCATAATTGGCATCCACATCGCAATAAATTTTCCACTTACGGTGGTTGACATCATGGCACCAATGACACCGAGAGAAACCATCCAGTTACACAACATTCCGCGGATAAAAATTGTCATCCAACCTGCAAAACCATATTCTGCATAGCCCAAAGTACGATCTTCACCAATATGTGCAATCTTGACGCCGACAGGATTAGGATCTGTTGCAAAGCCCATGGTATATACAATTGCCATAAGAACAGCAACTGTTAAACAACCTGAAAAATTACCTAAAAAAACCAATCCCCAATTTTTTAAAATACGCGGCCACGTTACGCCAGGACGACGATCTAACCATGCTAAAGGTGTTAATACAAATACACCCGTCAGTAAATCGTATCCCAACAAATAAAGCATACAAAAGCCGACAGGGAATAATAAGGCACCAATGAGTGGTACACCTGTTTGAGTTGCAATGGTTATCGCAAAAACTGCCGCCAATGCCAAAATTGCACCAGCCATAAACGCACGAATCAATACATCCCGTGTTGCCATATGAAGTTTTGCTTCACCAGCATCCACTACTTTTTTTGCAAACTCTGCAGGAGCGAGATAAGCCATGGTCATACCCTCAATGAATATTATATTTTTTAAAAATAAAGACGCCTAAGGCTCATTAAAAACCTTAGGCGTCTTTGCCTTAAAAAATTCAAGCTGTAATTTATATGGCACCTTTGCCACAGTTAATTAAGAAAAAGCAAAAGATATGCCAATTAAATTTAATATTATTATTTTTTATTATAACCAATATTTAAAAGATATTATTTGGCATGAAAACTGCATTATTAAAATCGAATTTTTTTTATTATTTTTTATTACGGAGATGATTATGATTACCCATCGTCAACAAGTTACCGATATGATTATTTCAGCTAAAGTTTTAAAGTCAATTAAATGGTCAGATGTTGCTAAAGAAAGGCTTTGTTGCACAAACCTATCTATAAAGGCTTTTTCAGCGATATAATTTCCAAATGAATAAGCCTACACAGAAAATCTACCGCACAACCAATTGGCCCGCATATAACCGAGCACTCATGAGTCGCGGAAATATTGCCATTTGGTTTGATCCTGCTACGCAATGGTATGCGCCATCAAAAGGCAAACAAGGGCGAAATCAAACCTACTCCGACGCAGCCATCCAATGCTGCTTAATGATTAAATCCTTATTCCGTCTATCTTTACGTATGGTCACTGGCTTTGTGCAAAGTCTGATTAAACTTTGCGGATTAAATTGGACCGCACCAGATTACAGTACGCTTTGTAGAAGACAAAAGCATATTGATATTGCAATCAGCTACCAAAAAAGTAGCGATGGGCTGCATCTACTCGTAGACTCTACAGGCATGAAGTTTCTAGGTGAGGGCGAATGGAAACGCAAGAAACATGGAGCTGAATATCGTCGCCAATGGCGTAAACTACATATTGGTATAGATGCCAAAACCCTACAAATACGCGCTATTCAGCTCACAACCAATAATGTCAGTGATTCACAGGTGCTTGGTGATTTACTTAATCAGATTCCACAAGATGAGCAGATTGACTCTGTTTATACCGATGGAGCTTATGACACCAAGCAATGCCGTCAGGTTATTGCAGATCGGCAAGCACATGCGGTGATTCCACCTAGAAAAAATGCGAAACCATGGAAAGATACAAAAAGTAGCTCGCTAGAGCGAAATGAATTACTTCGAACAGTTAAACGTTTAGGCAGGACATTATGGAAAAAATGGTCAGGCTATCATCGCCGCAGTTTGGTGGAAACCAAGATGCATTGCATCAAATTATTAGGCGATAAATTAATGGCAAGAAGCTTTCCTAGTCAGGTGAATGAAATTCATGCACGTGTAGCAGTCCTCAACAGATTTACGGAATTAGGTCGACCACTTACCCAAGTTACGCCTTAAATTTGGCTCAATTAGGGGCGCTTTGCATTTCAAATCTTTGTGCAACAAAGCCCTAAAGAAATAGGATTATCAAAAGAATGGGTAACAGCAGGATGTTTAGGTCAAATGGCTTTTGACAAAGAGCAAGCAGAAAAGATTGGTCAAATTTTTGGACTCAGTGATGAGGCTGTTGCTTGGTTGCAAATCGTACCATATAAGGGATCTCTACCTACAAGTGTACCGACAGATCCACTTATTTATCGTTGGTATGAAGTCGTAAGTGTATATGGTTCAACAATCAAAGAACTTATTCATGAAGAATTTGGTGATGGTATTATGAGTGCTATTGATTTTAGCATGGATATTCAACGCGAAAATAACCCGAATGGCGATCGCGTAAATGTTGTATTATCTGGTAAGTTTTTACCTTATAAGACATATTAATTTATAGAATTAAAAATAAAACCATCTAAATAGATGGTTTTATTTTTTTAAATCAATATTAATATAATATTGATTATATTATTAACTGGCTTTATTTAAATAAAATTCTCTTCCATATAATAAATCTGATTTTAATTCACTCACAGACTGTTTATTTTCAATCAACTCTGCATACCATGCGCCATCTTCTATATCTCCAAACAAAACTGCACCAATAATTTGCTCATTTTGAAGAATGATGCGTTTATAAATTCCTGCTTTGGGATTGTCATAGATAATATCTTCATACTGACCTTCAGGCTCAATTACCCCTGCACTAAACACATCACAGCCACTTACTTTTAGTTTGACAGGCACAGCTGGGATTTTAAAACTTAAACGTCCATGTTCTGCTAAGTGGGTTGCACATACAAAAGCTTGAGCATACAAAGGTTCAACAAGTCCAAAAGTTTGTCCGCGATATTCAGTACATTCACCGACTGCATAAATGCTTGGATCAAAAGTTTGCATACAGTCATTTACACATATACCTTTCTCACACTTTAAACCTGCCTCTTTTGCAAGTTGCGTATTTGGGTAAATACCTGTAGCGAAAACAACTAGATCGGCAGTTAGTATTTGACCATCCTTTAACTTAACTTGATTAACTTGCCCATCTTTACCTAATAATTCCTCTGTGGCAGCATCCGTATAAATATTGATATCTAAAGCTTTTAAATGCTCTTCTAGTAACTGGCTTGCTTTAAAATCTAATTGGCGATTCATCAATCGATCAGCTAAATGAACAACACTGACCTGCATACCTCGCTGTTTTAAACCATAAGCAGCTTCTAAGCCGAGTAAACCGCCACCGATCACAACTGCATGCTGCTTCGTTCTGGTCGCTGCCAACATTTTTTCGACATCAAATAAATCGCGGAAACTGACCACTCCTTCTAAATCAGTCCCCTGAATTGTAGGTATGAATGGTAAAGAGCCTGTAGCAATAATTAAGCGATCATATTCAAGAATTTGTCCATTTAACGTCTCCACACGTTTTTTTGATCGATCGATCTTTTTCGCAGGATCATTCGAAATAAAATGTATGCTTTTTTCTTGATACCACTCATGCGGGTGTAACATGATTTCATCTACACTTTTTTCACCCGATAAAACTGGCGATAATAAAATACGGTTGTAATTCCCCCACGGTTCTGCACCAATAACACTGATTTCATACCGATCTGATGCAAGTTCTAAGAGATCTTCGATACAGCGCATACCGGCTAAACCATTGCCAATGAGGATTAGTTTTTGTCGCTGAATTGTTTGTCCGTTGTTTGGTAAATATGTTTTTTGGGCAACAGGCGATATCCATATTTCGCCATTTTCAATTTTACTTGGAAACACCGAAAGCTTTTGTGATTGCTCTTCCAAACAACGACCAGTAGCTAAACTGAAGTGTTGCTTGTAGATAGGAGAAGCGACAACACGCTCACCTTGTACATCTCCCAAAATTCCACGTGACATCACATTCGCTTGGCTAAATGGATCGAAGTTACTCAGTGCATATACACGACGTTCATCCCCTACACGAAATATTGCCATCTGCTGCCCCTGCACTAATGCCGCAACACCTGTGTTGGGAGTGATGTCATCTAATTTACATATCTTGACCCAATCTTGTGAGTCCAATTGTGAAGACATATTCATTATATTTTCTTCCTTATAAAGCTATAGACCAATACAAATCACTTTTCATAATGCCTATAGCATGAGATTGGTCTTAGGCCTGTACTGCAGGGATACGTTTATATTTTTTCTCTTCCGGTGTTTTAGGGCGAATTTGTCCACGTACATGTTCAAATTGAATATTTGGATCTTGCTGTGCTTCAGCCTGTGCATTGATAAACGTTTTAAAACGCTTACGAACATTAGGATCCTCAACAGCTGTGCGCCATTCGTCTTGATAAGTCCCTACGATATGTTGCATACGACGTTCGAGTTCATCTGCAATTCCGAGAGAATCATGCACGATAACGTCTTTGAGGTAATCTAGCCCACCCTCCATATTATCTCGCCACACACTAGTGCGTTGTAAGCGATCTGCAGTTTGGATATAGAACATAAAGAAGCGGTCGATATAGCGTACTAATGTTTCTGTATCTAAATCTGAAGCTAACAACTCTGCATGACGTGGTTTCATACCACCATTGCCGCAGACATATAAATTCCAACCTTTCTCAGTCGCAATCACACCAACATCTTTACTTTGTGCTTCTGCGCATTCGCGGGTACATCCAGAAACAGCCATTTTAGTTTTATGTGGCGAACGCAACCCTTTGTAACGATTTTCTAGGAAGATTGCCAAGCCAACTGAATCATCCACACCAAAACGACACCAGGTACTTCCTACACACGATTTTACAGTACGTAATGACTTGCCATAGGCGTGACCAGATTCAAATCCTGCATCTATCAATTTTTGCCAAATTTCAGGAAGTTGATGGACCTGTGCTCCAAACATATCAATGCGCTGACCACCAGTGATCTTGGTATATAGACCGTAATCTTTAGCCACTTGACCGATGCAAATTAAACCTTCTGGTGTGATTTCCCCACCTGGTACACGTGGGACAATTGAATAGGTACCGTCCTTTTGAATATTGCCCAAGTAATAATCGTTACTGTCTTGCAAACCTGCATGCGTCGGCTTTAAGACAAAGTCATTCCAACAAGATGCTAAAATATTAGCCACAGTTGGTTTGCAAATATCACAGCCTAGACCTTTGCCATGCTGATGAATCAAATCGTCAAAGGTTTTAATTTCATGCACACGAACCAAGTGATAAAGCTCTTGACGAGAATATGCAAAATGCTCACAAAGATGGTTATTCACCATCACACCATGTCGCTTAAGCTCAGCCTTCAATACTTGAGTCACTAAAGGTGTGCATCCACCACAAGCCGTTGCCGCATTGCTACATTTCTTTAAAGCACCTAATGAAGTAGCACCATCCTCAATCGCTTGACATAATGCAGCTTTAGAGACGTTATTGCATGAACATATCGTTGCCGTTTCAGGCAATAGGTCGACACCACTGCCACCCGTCTTACCACCCGATTGTTGAAAGCCCGGCATGATTAAACTTTCAGGCTGTTCGGGTAAAGGTAATTGATTCAACATTAACTGTAACAATTCACCATATTCTTTAGCGCAGCCGACCAAAACTGCACCCAGCAATTGTTTTTTATCTTGTGAGACCACAATTTTTTTATAAACTTGCGCAACTTCATCTGCATAAAAGTAACTCAGCGCACCAGATGTACGTGCATGTGCGTCCCCAATTGAGGCAACATCTACGCCCATCAATTTTAATTTCGTACTCATATCTGCACCTGAAAAACTGGTACAGGTTTTATTAAGCACATGTTTAGCTGCAATGCGGGCCATGTCATATCCCGGTGCAACCAAACCATAAATCATGTTTTGCCACGCAGCACATTCACCAATCGCATAAACGTCTGGATCTGAGCTCTGACAAAAATCATTAATCAATATCCCGCCACGCTCTCCAATTTGAAGTCCTACTTGACGAGCTAATTCATCGCGTGGGCGAATGCCAGCTGAGAATACAATCAAATCTGTTTCAAGTACGTCACCCTCATTAAAACACAACTGATGTTGATGTTTGAGACCATCCCTAATACTTGATGTTGCTTTTTGAGTATGAACATGCACCCCAAGCTGGCGAATTTTTTGAGATAACACTTGAGCGCCTAAATCATCAATTTGTACTGCCATCAGACGTGGGGCAAATTCAACCACATGTGTTGTAAGATTTAGATCAGTTAAAGCTTTTGCAGCCTCTAATCCTAATAATCCACCACCAATCACAGTGCCTACTTTTGCTGTGAGACTTGCTTCTCGAATCGCATCTAAATCTTCAATGGTTCTATATACAAAACAGTTGTGTCGATTATGCCCATCAATCGGTGGAACAAAAGCATATGAGCCAGTCGCCATAATTAACTTGTCATAAAAGAAGGACTCGCCTTTATCCGTACGAACAAGTTTAGCTTTGAGGTCTATCTCCACTACTTTTGTTTCAAGACGTAGGTCAATACCATGAGCTGCTGCAAAATCCATTCGGCATAAACTAAGAGCTTTTGCCGTTTTACCCGCTAAATATTCAGTGAGATGCACACGGTCATAGGCAGGTCGAGGCTCTTCAGCGAGTACAGTGATCTGACAGTCTTCAGGATGTTCGGCCAATAAAACTTCTAAAAACTTATGGCCAACCATGCCGTGACCAATCATGACAATTTTCATTGCACAACTCCTGAATGATAATTACAAATGTTCAAACGTGGAAAAGCTTGCTTAACTAGCAAAGCATTAGAAAAATTTAAAGGATGAAATAAAACAGTCACAGACGAGAATCTGAGACAAACTATTTTGAGGGTTTGAATAATTAAAATTTTTCGAGATATGAAACGTACCATAGCGTTATCCTGTTACTGAACGAATAAGTGCCACAGCTCAGCTGTGACGACGATCAGAACGGACATCGTTGGCCGTTACTCTTTAATTAGTCATCTTTGACTTATTTTTATAATGCAACATATATGCCAATAGTTTTTTATTGTTTTGATCCTTGATTTGGCATATCTGAATCAACAATGACTCATCTTTGTGCTTCCTTTTTTCTATAAAGGTCTAAAACTGCGCTAAAACAGTGAATTAACCATAAACTTTGCGCCATTTTGTATGGTATGCATTTTGCTTTAGTTTCCAAGTTACTTACTTTGCCCTATTAAGACACTTTTTCATGTCTAAATTACGAATTGCTTTAATTGATGACGATCTTGAACGTGCTCAATTTATTCATGCCTCTTTGCTCAAACACAACTTCCATGTCAGTGCTTGTTTAATCGTGGATACCTTGGACATGGTTAAAGTTAAAAATCTTAACGCTGATATTATTTTACTCAATATGGATCATCCTCAACGTGACATTATTGAAAGCTGTGTCAGCCAATATGAACTCCCGACTGTACTGTTTACTAAAAATGCTCATAAAGAAACTATCAAGAGTGCCATAGATGCGGGGGTGACTGCTTATATCGTAGATGGCATTGACCCTAGTAAGCTCGATCACATTATGGAAATCTCAATCGAACAATTCCGTAAACATAAAAAGCTACTTGATGATTTAAAAGAAACTCAAGATAAACTCGCCGATCGCAAAGATATTGATCGTGCTAAAGCATTATTAATTCAATTACATGGACTTTCTGAAGAGCAAGCTTTTGCATTATTAAGAAAAAATTCTATGAGCCATCGTGTGACTTTAGGTGATATGGCAAGACGTTTACTCGAAGCTCAAAAACTACTTTCAGGCCAATAAGGAGAATATATATGTCAGCCTTAGAGAAACAAGAAATTAATATTGGCTATATTCCTTTATTGGATTGTGTTGCAATTTTATGGGCAGAGCAACAAGGTTACTTCAGTGACGAAGGATTAAAGGTAAATTTATTTCAAGAATCCTCATGGGCGAGTTTACGTGATCGACTTGCCTATGGTTTTTTGGACAGTGCTCATTGCCTATCCACGATGCTTCCTGCAGCAGCACTTGGACAAGATCAGTTAAAAATTCAGTTACAAACACCTTTAGTCTTAAGCATTAATCAGGCATTTATCAGCTTAAGACAAGATATGTGCCACCAATTTGGCATTACAGTTGAAGATGATGAAAAAAGTACTTCTTTCAAATTAACACAAGCGATGATCGAAAAAAATTTAGTGAAATTTGCTTATGTTTATAAATATTCGATCCATCATTTTTGTTTGAAAGAATGGATAGCATTGAGTAATTCTACCTTAGCACATCATATTCCTATGCAAACATCTCCACCACCATTAATGGTTAAGGGTTTAGCACAGCAGGTCTTTGATGGTTTTTGTGTTGGAGAACCTTGGAACCTTCAAGCACAAATTGAAGGTCATAGTTATATCGTTGCTGAAAGTTCTAAAATCATTCCTGCCGTTTGTGACAAGGTGCTGGCAGTTACACAAGAATGGGCCGAGCAATATCCAAATACACTTAAATCAATCGTACAAGCAATTCGGCGTGCGCAGGAAGATCTCAAACGTTTAGAGGATCTATCTGAAGTTTGGGATATGTTAAGGGCTTATAAAATTATTCAATTCGATTGTAGCCCACAACAGCACATTGTTGCTTATAACAAAATTCAATTCATTCTGCGCGAATTTATTATAAATGATGCAGTGCCTAAATCTGAAGACTTTGTATGGATGATTGAACAAATGCAGAAATGGGACAATTTAAAAATTTCTGAACAGGATAAATATCATATTGCAGAACAATGTACCTTAGTCGGTATCTAGTGTAGGCCTAGATCATATTCAAAATATAAAAACCCCAAATCGTATTGGGGTTTTTATATTGATCAGCGCTATTTACGCAGTCTTTGTATAGCAATGCCAAATTGATGTTGGCGCCATTGGTTCAAGATTCTGAACTTCATTTTATGAAACTCAACTGCATTTTTTGCAATTAAGCGAATAATAATTGCTTGACTATCTTCTAGATGATTGATTCCTAAATAAAACTCTGAATGACATTCAATTTCACGAATCTTTTGTACAAATAGCTGAGGGTCTTTAATTGCTCCAATCATATAAAAACTGCCAAAACATTTATAGTCGGCATTAAATCCCCATTGGTTTTGTGCGAGCATATCCGCATCAATAGCAAAGCGTTCTTTCAGTCCAGTTTTATTTTTTTGAATAAAATTCAGCTTGCTATACATTTCGTCAAAAGGACGATCATCGTCTTTTAGAATAGACGCCTGAAAACTATCAAAGAAACACACCGTTGCATTGTCTTCTATACTGACGTCTATTCTGCTGTGAAATTTTGATTGAGGAAATAGAATATTACTCATGGGAATAAATTCTAAATATGCTCCTTCTTTCACCTCAAAGTATTGCGTTTGCTGTGCATAATCAAATTCACAACGATGAATAATATTAGATGCCGAAGTACTCAAATGAACCTTAGCCGACTCTTTTACAATGACTGTGCTTTGCCAACGATCAGAGTCAAACATCCCACCTGAACATGACTGAATGTAAACATTACATAATTTCTTTGGATCATCGGGAAAATATAAACATCGTCCAACATGATACGGATAAGTAACCTGCTGTGATTCAATAAAAGAATTAGTATGACCACGCTGAGCAAATACTAAATGCATTTGCTCAACACTCATTACTTTTTCCTTCTTCAATTGAGAAATGGCTTGATTCATATCACCTCTTCACGTTTGAACAAGACTGATTCAGTAATTAAATCAATTACAGCATCAACGCCATCTCCATTCGCACAATTAGTCAACAAAAATGGTTTTCCTTGACGAGCCTTAAGTGCATCATTCTTCATCTGTTCTAAATCGACACCTACGTAAGGTGCTAAATCATATTTATTGATAATGAGCAGATCACAATTGAGAACGCCTGGCCCACGTTTACGAGGAATATCATCTCCACCGGCCACATCAATAACAAACAACCAATAATCTACTAAATCAAGAGAAAAAGTCGAAGCTAGGTTGTCCCCGCCAGATTCGATCAGAATTAATTCTAGACCAGGAAATTCACGCTCTAACTCATCTGCAGTTTGGATATTTAAAGTAGGATCTTCGCGAATTGCCGTATGGGGACATGCCCCGGTTTCTACCGCACGAACACGTTTTGGATCAATCAAGCCACTTTTCTGCACGCGTTCGGCATCTTCTTTAGTCGCTAAATCGTTGGTAATAACTGCAAAATTAATTTCCCTTTGCATTAATCTTGGGATTAATTGTTCCAGCAAGCGTGTTTTACCACTTCCAACTGGCCCACCAATACCGACACGTGCTGCACCAATTTCATATTGATTCATTTTCATCTTCCTCTATTTTAATTTAGCGCAACATGTACAAGCGCGATAAAGGAACTTCCGTCGCAGGTTCACAATTCAAAAGTTCATCATCAACATAGACATTGAATGTTTGTGGATCGACACGAATATTAGGCAAAGCACTGTTATGTAACATGTCTTCTTTCTTTAAATCTCTTGTGCCATATGCAGCCAACATAGGTTTAGAAAGCCCTAATTTTTCTACTGTATTATTTTCAATCGCGAGCTGATTTACAAAATTAACTGAAAGAGATTGTTTTGCATTACCAAAAGCACCCCATTGTGGGCGCATTATTAATGGTTCACAAGTATATAAAGAGGCAGCCGAATCTCCCATGACACCATAGACAATAAAACCACCTTTAATCACAACTTCAGGTTTGATCCCAAAAAATTTCGGATTCCACATGACTAAATCGGCAATTTTTCCTGGCTCTAGTGAGCCAATATAATGATCAATACCGAATACTTTTGCTGCATTGATCGTATATTTCGCAATATAACGCTTAATACGTTCATTATCGCCTAAGGCTGTAGTTTCTTCTTTTAAACGTCCACGTTGCTGCTTCATCTTAGAAGCCAATTGCCATGTACGGCTGATCACTTCATTAATTCGCCCCATGCCTTGGCTATCTGAGCCGAGCATAGAAATGGCACCCATATCATGTAAAATATCTTCAGCTGCGATAGATTGCGGCCGAATACGGGATTCTGCAAAAGCCACATCTTCTGGAATTTTAGAACTTAAATGATGACACACCATAATCATATCGAGGTGTTCATCAAAGGTGTTTACTGTATACGGATTTGTTGGATTGGTTGATGAGGGTAAACAGTTATTTTTACCTGTTACACTAATAATATCAGGTGCATGACCACCACCTGCACCTTCAGTATGGTACATGTGAATCGTGCGATCCTTGATCGCCGCTAGGGTATCTTCCAAAAAACCAGATTCATTCAGCGTGTCTGTATGCAATTGCACCTGAAAATCATATTGATCTGCCACACTTAGACAGGTATCAATAACCGCTGGAGTAGCACCCCAGTCTTCATGGATTTTTAAACCAAGGCATCCACCTTTAAGTTGACCGATCATAGATTCTGGTTTGCTTGAGTTACCCCTACCTAAGAAACCGAAATTGATTGGCCATTGCTCTGATGCTTGTAGCATTTTACCCACATTCCACTCACCGCCACAGTCAATCCCGACAGTGATAGGACCGAGTGACCCCCCGATTAATGTGGTTAATCCAGAAGATAATGCATGTTCACACAATTGTGCTGAATCAAAATGGACATGGACATCAATCCCCCCAGGCGTAACGATCATTCCTTCAGCATCTTTAACTGTTGTCGCGACCCCACAAATTAAATCAGGATGTACTCCATCCATGGTTTGCGGGTTACCTGCTTTACCGATCGCAACGATTTTTCCTTCTTTAATACCAATATCGCCTTTTACGACACCTAAAACAGGATCAATAATTGTGGCATTAGAGAGCAGCATATCTAATGCGCCATCTTCACTTTTATAGCCAGACATTAATCCCATACCATCACGTAGTGTTTTACCACCACCGTGTAAACATTCATCGCCTGGTGTAATGTAATCATGTTCGATTTCTGCGTAGAGCTGCGTATCCCCCAGTCGGATCGCATCTCCTTCTGTTGGTCCAAACATCGCAGCATATTCTTGGCGTGTAATTTTCATACTTTATATTCCTTTAAAACCTTGCTGTTTTGCCTGGTCGAAAGCTTTTGCCTTACACTCTTCATCAAAAATACAGCCATTGGTGAGCCCGGCAAATCCAAACAATTCACCTGTACCACCGAATTGCACAAGTTCAACTTCTTTACTTTCGCCTGGTTCAAAACGTACAGCCGTTCCTGCAGAAATATTTAAATGCATACCAAAAGCAGATTTACGATCAAAATCTAAAGCTTTGTTCGCTTCGAAGAAGTGATAATGACTGCCTACTTGAATTGGACGATCACCTGTATTTGTCGCTACCAAAGTCACTTTAGGTTTATTTGGATTCAGTTCAATCAAGCCATCAGGTGTGATAATTTCACCTAAGGATTGTAGACGAGGAGGTTTTATTTCAAGACCTGGACGGATCGGATCATGAACCGTAACAAGTTTTGTTCCATCAGGGAAAGAGCCTTCGACCTGAATAATCGTTAATAACTCTTCAACACCGTCAAGTACATCATCAGTTGATAAGATTGTGGCACCAAATTGAATAAGTTCAGAGACACTTTTACCTTCACGTGCGCCTTCCAAAATTTCATCTGTAATGATGGCACAAGCTTCTGGATAGTTTAGTTTCAGACCTTTTTTTTGTCTTTTTCGTGCTAATTCAGCTGCTGTATAAATCGTTAATCTTTCGAGTTCAGTCGGGGTTAAAAACATAAAATCTTACGATCCTAATTTGAAAAAAGACGACTTTGCTGATGCTCATGACGCATCATTGCAATTTCAGCCATCGGGTTAAATGTAGAAAGGTGTTGTAGAGTAGGTATCTGCTGCTCTATAAGATTTGCAAGGATCTGATGACTGTGATGAATGACGTGTTGACCTTCTAGATAGCCGATTAGACCCAATCGAATTGCAGCACTCACCATATTTGTTATTAATCCATGACCTGAACTTAATAAGGTATTTTCTAAAGACATACCTAGTGCTTTAAAAATAGCACCTTGAACCACGGCTTGATGTCCGTAGCCCCGCCCAGCTTGGATATGATTAAAAAATTGAGACGCCACAGGTAAATCTGTATAAATTTTCAACAATGTCTGACCGAGTTTGAGAGACCCCTGACGCGCTTCATTTACCAAAGTATGGCGATGCAAGTTATCATCCAGTTGAAGAAGTTGCTTGACGTCATCCGCACACTGCCATGATTCAGCAATAAAGATTGCATCAAAAACATACCAACGTTGTTTAATTTGGCTTACAACAAAATCCTCAATCATTTGGCAGTTGTTGGATCGTTTTTCTACTTGCTGTAAATGCCGTCTATTTCTTTGTTTAAACTGTTCTTGAAAATCCGCTGCTAATGTTTCAAGTCCCCATGACCAACTACTGGCACCACTGGGGAAAAAACTATCACTATGTTGCAACATCAAAAGTTGATCACGAAGCGGCATCTAATACCTCAATGGTCTGACTTTCAATAAAATGTGCCAAACGCTCCAAATAATATGCCTCGTGACTTTGCATTTGTATTTGAAGTACATCTGCTTTAAAGCGAATTGGCCAATGCATGTTCCCTGCAAAGTATCCAAGCTCAAGTGCTGCATCAATAGATTTAGGTTTTAACGATAAAAATTTAGGCTCATCGACTTCTACCCAAATCGCATGATCAGATGCTAAATGAAGTACAGATCCATTTTGCAAATGTTGATGTCGCGGTAACTGAATCGCAACATCACGACCACGGTTTGTTTTTACTTTAAGTCGATGACGACTAATATCTTCACTACTGAGAACAATTTTTTCAGCGACTCCATGATGTGAAACATCATGAAGTTGATGTGAGATGTCATGATCAGTGATTAAGCCTAAAATTTGATTGACAATCATCATGTGATTTTATTTCCTTTCCATTAATAACCTTTCGGGAATGGATTTGGCGCAATCAATTTTGGTGAGGTATAAACCACTTTAAATTGGCCATTTGGTTGTACCTGACCAATTTTCGAATAGCTCCATAAATGCTGGTTATTATGAACTTTTACATAACCTTCAGGTGCATTTTTAAGCTCCAGACCTTTTGAAGCTGCTGTGACTTTTGCTACATCAAAGCTTTTAGCCTTTTCAACCGCAGCTTTCCATAGCCATGGTCCTAAATATGCAGCTTGTGTTACATCACCAACTACAGCTTTAGCTCCATATTTAGTTTTGAATGCTTTTACAAATGCGGCATTGTTTGGGTTATTAAGGCTTTGGAAATATTTAAAAGAGCTATAATGCCCTGCAATATTTTCTCCACCAATACCTAGTACTTCATCCTCTGTTACAGAGAAAGTAAGTAGTAATTGGCGTTTAGAGTCTAACCCGCTTGCTTTTAACTGTTTGTAAAATGACACATTTGAGCCACCAACAATACCAGCGATAATCGCATCCGGTTTTTTGAGCTTAATTTTGTTAGTTAAAGAACCAAACTGAGTACTTCCTAGTGAATAATATTCTTCACCAACCACTTTACCTTTTAGTACTTTTTCAATATGCGTACGTGCAATTTTCATTGTAGTACGTGGCCAAATATAGTCCGAACCTACTAGATAGAATGTCTTAGCCTTCTTTTCTTTAGCTAGCCAATTAAGCGCTTCAATTACTTGCTGTGTTGCTTCTTGCCCTGTATAAATTACATTTTTTGATTGCTCTAAACCTTCATAGAAAGTTGGGTAATAAAGTAAACCATTACGTTGTTCTAAAATAGGTAGCATCGCCTTTCTTGAAGCAGACGTATATCCACCAAAAATTGCAGCAACACGATCTTTTTCTAGGAGTTTTTTTGTTTTTTCAGCAAAGATAGGCCAGTCCGATGAACCATCTTCCTGGATAATTTTGATTTGACGACCTAAGACACCGCCTTGTTTATTGATCTGCTCAATTGCTAAACGTTCCGCTTGTGCAGGACCTGTTTCGCTAATAGCCATTGTGCCTGATAATGAGTGTAAAATACCGACATTGACATATTGATCTGTCACCGCAAGTTTTGTCGTATTTACAGCACTCGTTGCTGGCCCTGCAGCAAAAGTAGTTACTGATGCAACACTAAGTCCGGCAAGTAGTACTGCTTTCATATAAGAGCGCTGATACTCAATAAAACTTGAATTTTTAACTTGGTCAAAAAGCATGGATATGAACCTATAAAAAAGTATTAATTCGTTTCACACCTGTTAATGCAATCTATATGCCAATTTATTTAATTTATTATTCAATTATTTTTATTACTTAACAATTTGTTTTTTAATATTTTTATTTATATTGTAGAATATTTTTACATTGTTTATTTATGTAACTATTATCATGAATTTTCATGCACCAATATTAACTTTATTCTCATTATTTTGGTGCGAAGTATAATAAAACCTTCAAATTAAATTATTTAAATAAAAAAAGAGGATTTAAAAATCCTCTTTTTTCCATATAAATAGTATTTTATAAAATTAATACTGAACTTGTCCTGGAATCCAGTTCGTTCCTGCAAGTGGTACACGTGCCATAGCTGCAGCTTCAACATTCAGTGCAACTAAATCTTCAGGATCGAGATTGTGTAAGTGTGATTTACCACATGCTCGAGCCATCGTTTGCGCTTCTAATACTAATACACGCAGGTAGTTTGCTAAATGACGTCCACCTTCAACTGGATCCAAACGCTTAGAAAGCTCAGGATCTTGAGTCGTAATACCTGCAGGGTCACGGCCATTTTGCCAATCATCGTAGTAACCTGCTGCTGAACCGATTTCTTTCAATTCTTTATCCAAACGTGGATGGTTATCACCTAATGCAATCAAAGCTGCAGTACCAATTGCTACGGCGTCTGCGCCCAAAGCCATTGCTTTAGCCACATCTGCACCCGTACGAATACCACCTGATACGATCAGTTGAACTTTACGGTGCATACCCATTTCTTGCAGCGCTTGAATCGCTTGCGGAATGGCAGGAAGAATTGGGATACCTACATGCTCAATAAAGACTTCTTGTGTTGCTGCTGTACCACCTTGCATACCATCAAGTACGATTACATCAGCACCCGCTTTTACAGCTAGCTTCACGTCATAGTACGGACGGCTTGCACCAATTTTTACATAAATTGGTTTTTCCCAATCTGTGATTTCACGGATTTCCGCAATCTTGATTGCAAGATCATCTGGACCTGTCCAGTCAGGATGACGACAAGCACTGCGTTGATCCACACCAACCGGTAAAGTACGCATACCAGCTACACGTTCAGTGACTTTCATGCCAAGTAGCATACCGCCACCTCCCGGTTTTGCACCTTGACCTAATACAATTTCAATTGCATCGGCTTTGCGCAAATCATCTGGATTCATACCATAACGTGATGGCAGGTATTGATACACTAAAGTTTCTGAATGACCACGCTCTTCAGGTGTCATACCACCATCACCAGTAGTGGTTGATGTACCCACCATTGATGCGCCACGGCCTAAAGATTCTTTAGCATTGGCAGAGAGAGCACCAAAGCTCATGCCGGCAATGGTGACAGGAATTTTTAGATGAATAGGTTTTTTGGCAAAACGTGTACCGAGTACCACATCCGTACCACATTTTTCACGATATCCCTCTAATGGATAACGTGACATGCTTGCACCTAATAACAGTAAGTCATCAAAATGAGGGACTTTACGTTTAGTACCGCCACCGCGGATATCATAAATACCCGTTGCAGCTGCACGTTGAATTTCCTGAATCGCTAAACGATCGAATGTTGCAGATTCACGTAACACTGGTTCGTATTCTTGGTAAGTTTGAGTCATGATCTTATTCTCCGTATTACGTTATCAATTAGTATGCAGATGCGTTATCGACTTTAAAGTTATACAGCTGACGCGCTGAACCGTAGCGTTTAAATGATTTTGGATCTTCATCAAATCCAGCCTTTGCTAATAGCTCTGCCAGTTCATCAAGGTGCTCCTGACGCATTTCTTTTTCAATGCAGTCAGAACCCAGTGATTTAACTGTTCCCTTCACATAGATACGGGTTTCGTAAAGTGAGTCACCTAGTGCATCACCAGCATCACCACAAACCACTAAACGGCCTGCTTGTCCCATAAAACAGCTCATATGGCCAATGTTGCCACCTACAACAATATCGACACCTTTCATAGAAATACCGCAACGTGCACCTGCATCACCGTCAATGACCAGCAAACCACCATGTGCTGTAGCACCTGCTGCTTGTGATGCATTTCCTTTAACGTGTACCGAACCGGACATCATATTTTCTGCACAGCCCACACCAACATTGCCATTTACAATAATGTCAGCTTCCTGATTCATTCCGGCACAGTAATAGCCAGCATGACCATCAATAGTGACTTTTACTGGCGCTTTAATACCTACTGCAATATTGTGTTGACCAGCAGGATTGCTCACCGTCCATTCTTTGATTTCTGCAATAACTTTAGCATCGTGTAAGGCTTGATTAAGTTCACGGATCGTATCGATGCTTAAGTCATAGTGATTTTTTAATTCAACAGCATTTAATTGTTCTGCAACTGCACTATTCATATTCATTCTCCAAATTTGTTCTATTTCAATTTAAGCGGCATCTTTTGAACGTTCCCACACATATAAAGTGGCAGGCTCTGGTTCCCAAACTCGGGCTTTATCAATATTTGGAAGCGATGCAAGTGCTTGATATTCAGATGCCATTGCAACGTAATCATCAGTTTCAGCTAGTACAGCAGGTTTACATGCGATTGGATCACGGATCACTGCAAAACCGTCTTTGGTGCCAATGGCAAAAGTAAAGAAACCATCTAAATCTTCGAGAGCATTGTCGAGTGCTTGAGCCAAGCTATCACCTTGTTGTAGACGCCAGGTCAAATATCCAGCTGCAACTTCAGTATCATTGTCTGTTTCAAAATGAATGCCTTCACGTTTTAATTCTTGACGTAAGCGTGAATGATTTGATAGTGAGCCGTTGTGTACCAGACACAAATCCGCACCGGTAGAAAATGGATGACTACCTTCCATCGTTACGGCACTCTCTGTTGCCATACGGGTATGCCCGATGATATGGCTACCTTTCATTTTTGAAAGACCAAAGCGCTCAGAAATTTCGACTGGCAAGCCCATACCTTTTAGAATTTCGATGCTTAGCCCAGCACTCATAATTTTCAGCTGTGGGGCAATTTTAGCGATCACTCCACGGACAGTATCCTCATCCGCCTTTACTTTAATTACTGCTGCAGTCGCATTGGTAAACCAGTCTAATTCTGCATTTAGTTCAGTTGTAAGTTCGGCAATAAAAGTGTCCCAAATATATGCTTCGTCCGTAGTTTGTAAAGTGAGTTTGACCCAACCTTCTTGCACTTCATCACCATAAATGGCAAAGCCTGCACTATCCGGTCCTCGACCCGTCATTGACTCAAGCATCGGTTCAAATAATTTACCTAATTCTGATTCCAAAGCAGGATTTTTAAGATATAAACCAACAATTCCACACATAATCATTCTCCATGAGATTTTTAAATTTTTTTAAATGTTTTAAAAGAATTCGGTATAACGTTGAATTTCCCAATCAGACACATGACGGCAGTATTCCACCCATTCCATACTCTTTTGATGGATAAACTCATCGACAATTTCAGTACCTAGTTTTTCACGAAATAATGGATCAGCTTTTAATGCCTCCACTGCTTCTTTAAGTGACTGAGGTAATGTTGCGATACCACGTGCTGCAATTTCTTCAAGGCTTAATTCATATAAGTTTTCATTACACGCTTCAGGTGGCATAAGCTCATTTTCAATACCATCGAGACCAGCTGCAATAATTGCCGCGGATACTAAATATGGGTTGCAGCCTGCATCTGGCAAACGTAATTCAATACGACCATACGGAATACGGACCATTGCAGAACGGTTATTTGAACCATAGGCAATAAATGCTGGGGCCCATGTCGCACCAGATAGTGAGCGGCCTACCACAAGGCGTTTATAGGAATTCACAGTCGGAGCACAGAATGCACAAAGTGCTGGACCATGCTTTAACAGACCCGCAATAAAGTGATAAGCCATTTTTGATAAACCCATACCACTTGGGTCACTTGGATCGTGGAAAAGATTTTTGGATTCACTGCTTCCAATAGATAAATGGAAGTGCATACCGTTCCCAGCACGCTTCGGATCAGGTTTTGGCATAAAAGAGCAAATCATGCCCAAATCATTGGCTATCTCACCTGCCGCCATACGGAAGAAAGTAAACATATCTGCTGATTTCATTGCATCAGCATAGGTATAGTTAATTTCAAATTGACCATTCGCATCTTCATGATCAATTTGATAAATATCAAAACCAACAGGGATAAGTGCTTCAGTTAATTTTTCCAAAAACTCACGTGAACGTGATAATCCTTTGTAGTCATAACATGGCTTATCTAAGTTGTCAGAATCATCGACCATTTTGAGTTTGCCGTCTTCAGTACGACGGAACAGGCTGAATTCAGGCTCTAGACCTGTGTTTAAAGTCCAACCTTTAGCAGATAAACGCTCGACCTGACGACGTAATACATAGCGTGAGTCATACGGATGGGGTTGACCATTCACGTAACCTTCACAGACCACACGACCATAACCTGGTTGCCAAGGTACTGGGGTTAAATCAGATAAATCACCTTTCACCATAAAATCAGGTCCATGCGGTTGCATTCCCATACCTGAAATTGCAAAACCGGCAAAACCAACTCCATCACCCTCAATGGCTTTTAGACCTGAGATAGGTACTGACTTAGTTTTAGCAGCACCATGAATATCGACAAATTGAGCCAATACATATTTCAGATTATGTTGATCAATGACTTGCTGTACCTCTGGACGATACATGGGTTTGCTGATTATATTCTGTTGATCAAACAACTCGTTTACGGCCTGTTGCAACATAATTGACATACTCCCGATATGACAAAAACGACTGTTGGCTCGAAAAATGCAAATCTTTTTATTGGAATCACATTATTCAGCTTAAGAAACTTACTTTCCTATTAAGAAAGCAAATCCCTTGCCAACTTTAATTTTTTTTTACTTTTTTCTCTGAAAGCATTATTATTCTTAAGGGGAATATAATTTTCTTACTAGTTTAGTATTCCAATAGTTGTTGCTGTTTCTGATTTTTTAATGAGATGCAGTGTTCTGAGAGTCAAAATAGTGCGAGTTGATCCAAAATGAGACAGAACAAAAATAGTATGAAGCTGGAACAATATATTGGCATCCATATTAAACGTTACCGCCAGGAGCAGGGCCTTAAGCTTGCTGAAGTGGCACAGATTGCAGAAATCAGCCAAGGTATGCTCAGCAAAATTGAAAATGCTCAGGTCTCGACTAGTTTGGAAACTTTAAGCCGTTTGTGTGAAGTACTAGGAATTCCGTTATCAACTTTATTTAGCCAATACGACCAACAGGAAAGTCACGCTATGCTGGTGAAAAAGGGCGAAGGTATGGAAGTTGTACGTCGTGGTACAGATAAAGGACATACTTATCATTTACTGACTCATTCACGTGGACCGCATAAAAACTTCGAAGCTTATTTAGTCAGTATGGACGATGCTAGCGAGGAGTTTCCAACATTTGCTCATCCTGGTACTGAGATGTTATATATGATTGAGGGTGAAATTGCTTATCGACATGGCGATGAAATCTTTCATTTACAACCTGGAGACTGTTTGACTTTAGAAGGTGAAATCCCACATGGTCCAGAACAACTAATAAAAGTACCAATTCGTCTTATATCAATGGTGAATTATTCCACTCATCATGAGGAATAACATAACGATATTTTTGAAAAAAAGATGACTTCAATCATCTTTTTTCAGAAATAGTCTAACTATTTATGCCTTCTTTTACTAACCATTTAAAAAATGTGGGATAACTCTTTCGTTAGCTTTAATTCTCTCTAAAATAATACTCATAAAAGCTCCAATCTCCAGATCTTTTTTCAAAGCAGTTTCGAATTTAATTTATTTTGACCCAAAAAATAGCTCTTAAATATTCCTATTGTAGAGATTTTTTTGAAAAATCTGTTTCTATCTATTTATTTGAATTGTTTATTACCACTTTCGTTATAACGAACTCTAAAGAAATAATTTTTAGTATTACTTAATTTGTTTTCAGTAATACCTATTCAGTAAAAATGATCTACTCTTAATATTTGTCACAATTTGATTACCCCTTTTGTTATACCTATTAAGCACTTACATTCTTAATATTTTTTAATCTCTATAACTTCTCTAATTAAATTCCCCTATTTTTTAATATCAGTGGCATATGAATTGCTTAAGTAAAAATGAAATAAATATTCTTTCTAAGAATATAAATCTGTTAATTAGATACTTATATACAGGTTTTTTATATGTAATTAATATTGGGATTTATGGGAGCCATTCATGATGTTGCAGAGTTTAAAAAAATTAATACTTGCATGTTTATTGCTGTTTCCAGCATTAGCATTTGCAGCAGATGCTATTGATGCACCAGCAACGGTGTGGGTCATGGTATCAACAGTCATTGTATTATTGATGTTTATACCAGGGCTCGCACTGTTCTACGGGGGTATGGTTCGTTCTAAAAATATCCTTTCTGTTTTTAGTCAGTTTTTTGCAATCGCGAGCATTGTCGGTATCTTATGGGTTGTCGTTGTATATAGCTTGGCTACAGATACCACAGGCATGCAAGAAGGGGTTTACAACTTAGGAAGCTTCGTCGGTGGATTAAATACTGCATTTTTGATAGGTATTACACCTGACAGTATGGCAGGTGGAATTCCAGAATATATTGTGATTCTGTTTCTAATGACTTTTGCCATGATTACACCAGCAATTGCTTTAGGTGGATTTGCAGAGCGTATGCATTTTGGTGCGATGGTACTTTTTGCAGCACTGTGGACTGTAATTGTTTATGGACCTTTAGCGCATATGGTATGGGGCGGTGATGGTGCATTGTTCCACAATTGGGGTGTATTAGATTTTGCTGGTGGTACTGCCGTACATATCAGTGCAGGTGTGACATCTTTCGTGGGTGCATTAGTACTCGGTAAACGTAAAGGTTGGCCAACTACACCGACTCCACCACACAATGTAGTATTTGTTCTGATTGGTGCAGCTTTTCTTTGGGCAGGCTGGTTTGGGTTTAACGTAGGCTCAGCTTTAGCTATTGATGGCTCTTCTTCACTTATCTTTATGACTACGATGTTAGCAACCTTGGGCGGTATTGCAGGTTGGATGCTAATTGAAAAGATCTCAGCTGGACATGTAACCGCTTTTGGTCTTGCTTCAGGTGCAATTGCCGGGCTAGTCGGTATTACCCCTGCCGCTGCTTTCGTTGGTCCATTTGGTGCAATTTGTGTTGGCTTCTTCACAAGTATTGCAGTGTATTACGCAATTACAGTACTTAAACGCAAATTAGGTGCAGATGATGCTTTGGATGTATTCTCTGTACATGGTATAGGTGGTGTTACTGGATGTATTTTAACAGCGATCTTCTGTTTGCCAGCACTTGGCGGAAACGTTGAGGATATTTCTGTTGTTCCACAGATTCTTGCACAAATCGCAAGTATCATCTTTACATTCATTTATGTAGGCGTATTGTCATGGCTTCTACTCAAAATTGTAGGCTTAATCATGCCATTACGAGTAACTGAAGAAGAAGAAGAAACTGGTCTAGATAAAACGGATCATAACGAAAGCGCATATAACCCCTGAGAAATATATAGATAAAAAAACAAGAGCTTTAAGCTCTTGTTTTTTTATCTATATATTAAGCACATTTATTTTAATAACTATACACTAACCCCGTCTATAGGTGGGCGAATTCAAACATGAGGTGCGACAGTTTCAAAAGCCTTATGATAATCAACAAGCTGAGCAAATTTCTCTAATGGTGTAAGCCAATCTAACGCTTTTCTAGGGCGAGTATTCAGTGACATGGCAACTTGATTTAAATAATGCTGATCTGCCTGGTTTAAATCAATCCCTTTAGGTAAATATTGCCTAATTAAACCATTCATATTTTCGCATGTGCCTTTCTGCCATGGCGAATGTGGGTCACAGAAATATACATCTATGCCTAAATCTTCTTCGAGGATTTTATGTTCTGACATCTCACGTCCACGGTCATAGGTCAATGTTTTACGCAGTTCTGCGGGTAAATATTTCAGAGCTTCAGTTAAAGCCTTGCGCACTGATTCTGCCTTTGCATCAGGTAATGTTGCCAAGATACAGAGCCGTGTATTTCGTTCAATAAGTGTTGCTATCGAACTTTTATTGTCTTTACCTTTAATTAAATCGGCTTCCCAATGACCCGGTATTTTTCTTTCTTGAACTTCGGTTGGGCGCTCATGAATAGTTTTAATATCCTGTAATATAGAATCTTTTTTAGGTTCACCGTTAGCTTTTCGCTTTTTATTTTCATGACGCAGACAGGATAGTAAGTCTTTTTTCAGCTCACCCTTTGGTAATGCTCGTATCGTTGAATAAATCGTTGTATGGCTTACATTCATTGTTTGATCCAAATCAGGAAATCTCTTTAAACGCTTTGCTATTTGCTGAGGAGACCATAAACAACGGATCGCTTCAACAATAAATTTCCAGAGGATTGAATCGATTTTGAGTTTTCTGTGACCACGTCTACGTCTAGCGAAGGTGTTATCAGAAGCATATTGAGCTTGATAAACGTCATTGATGCTATTTCTTTTAAGCTCACGATAGATCGTACTAGGATGTCTTTTAATGAGTTCAGCAAATTTTCTGGGTGAAAAGCCTTCTTTTCTTGACTCAAGCATTAATGCAGTACGATCTTCAAAGTTAAGATGATGGTATGACAATTTTATATACTCCATAAACCCTTTAAATTAATTAGGTGGTTTATGTCGCACTTCAAGTTTTACTCTGCCGTGCTATGAACACCAATTTATATGCAAGCGTACTATCTCTACCAAATAATATGCCAATATTTTCAGAGCTCAATAACTACAACCAAGTTTTTCTCTGTTATATATTATGGCAATATCGGTAGAGTTATATAAAGCTACTCTAAAAAGTATAGATAAGTCATTTATCGATATTAATCTTAGCTTGTCTTTATTATCTCACTATGTAGAAGTAAAAATTCTACATATAGAGGACCATTAAATAGTTAATTCATTTTATAAAATTATGTCCCATGTATTTACTCATCACGATTCATGCTCTGAGTAATATAGACTTCTAAATTGAAAACCCGTATTTTCACTGCTTGAATTCAATTAGCCAATTAAAAACCATACTTATAGTATGGTTTTTTATAATAATATGGTAAAAATTAAAGTAATGTGTTTATACCCAAAACTTTTCCATCAAATTCCTGAATCGCATCAATTAACACGTCCCAAAGATATAATGATGCAGATCTATCACATAAAATACTAAACTTTGGAGATTCGGCATCACCCACATTAAGTATAATTGCATTGACTCGTGCAATAGAAGTCTGTGCAATTTGACCAGGTTTAAATGCATTATCACTTAAATCAACTCCGCACAGTTTTGCCATCACAAGTGCAATAGTTTCTCCAGTAAGCATCAACCATGCATGACTGTCCTGTCGAGGCAGTAAATAGTTGCTGGCATCATTTTGCATCGACCAATTGGCTTCAAGTGTCGCAACACCCTCACCAAAATCTTGCAGTGAGCCAAGTAGTAAATATTCAGTGGCTGAAAGTCGCCCCACTACACTACCATCTGCTTGCACAAACAAAGTGTTTGGACGTTCAGGTGTAGAAAATCCTTGCTGGTTTAAATAGCTACTTGCTTCAGTACCGCGAAAACCAACCCGTGATAAATGAGTCAGATCAATTAAGCCACATTGCTTGAGCTGTGTATCTTGGTTTGGTGTGGTTAAAAACTGTTTGCCTGCACCATAACTATCATATTGCTCAAAGGTCTGTTGAATTAAACTGCGTTCTGCTGCATATAAATGTTGCATGGTTTAAATCTCCTGACGTTTATTTTCTGGGTCATAAAAAGGTGCTTTGACCACCGTTGCTTGTACGATCTCACCTTTTTCCACGCGAATTGGAAAGCTTTGTCCTTCTTCACTTTGATCGATACCGACGTACGCCATACCAATAATTTTATCGAGCGTTGGTGAGTATTCACATGAGGTAATATTGCCCGAGATATCTGGACCATTGAGTACAATATGACCCTCTAAAGGCTGAGTGGATTTTTTATCCAGTTCAAAACTAACTAATTTACGTTTGAGCGGTTGCGATGCTAAAATTTCAATTGAACGTTTACCGACAAACCATGGCTTCGATTTTGCAACTGCCCAACTGAGATCACATTCTTTCGGATGGGTCATACCATCAGTATCTTGGCTGACAATAATATGGCCTTTCTCTAAACGAAGTAGTCGTTGGGTTTCGACCCCAAACGGTTGGAGATTCCACTCTTTACCTACATCCATGAGCAGATCCCAAAGGAATTCGCCGTAACGCGCTGGATAATGAATTTCATAACCCAATTCACCCACAAATCCGACACGCATTAAACGCACTGGAATTCCGTGAATTGTGCCTAAACGTAAACCTAAATATGGAAATGCTTCATTGCCAAATTCAACATCCTCACATAATTTTTTCATCAGTTTACGGGAGTTCGGTCCTGCAATATTGACCGCTGCAAATGCTGTAGTGACATTGGTAATATCAATGTTCAAACGCCACTGTGCATTCCACTTCAGCATTTGTTGATAAATTCGATCGACACCGCTTGTGGTTGCAGTCACATAAAAATGCTGTTCACTAATTCGACCTGCCACGCCATCATCGATGACCACACCATCTTCTGCTGCCATAACGGCATAACGGGTTTTACCGATAGGTAATTTCGCAAAGGCAAAGGTATAGAGGCGATTTAAAAACTCCGCGCTGTCTGGACCACGAATGTCTAAACCACCCAAGGTAGAAACATCAATAATGCCAACATTTTGACGCACATTGAGTGCTTCACGCTTGATATTTTCGAGTCGGTTTTCTACTGAACCATAGTAAGCCGGACGTTGCCATGTCCCTGCCGGGATCATTTTCGCACCAAGCTCCAGATGACGACGGTGCATCGGCGTTTGACGGTAAGGATCAAATCCACGACCTGCCACATGTGCGAGTTTTTCTGCGGTAAAAGGCGGACGAGCTGTGGTGACCCCTGTTTCACTGACACTGCGTTCGGTATATTTCGCGACTAAACGTGCAGTTGGCAGTGCTGAGTGACGCCCTTGTGAAGGTCCCATCCCTACAGTGGAGAAGCGTTTAACCAATTGCACATCGCGATAACCGGACTTGGTCGCATTGATAATATCTTTAATTTGTAAGTCTTCATCAAAATCGACAAATTCTTTGCCCTTTGGATGCTGGAAAATTGGCCAAGGAAAATTCACTGCCTTTTCTACAAATTGCAATTCTGTAGAAATATGTTGATGGTCTTGAATTGAGCGAATGGCGTTCTCTGCAACATTGACCGCATCTTTTAATACATTTTCGATTTCATGCACACCATGTACCGAACCAGCGATTTGCAATCCTGCTTGTAAGCCACTAATACTAAATTGAGCACGGCTATCGTCATAACTCAATTTCGCTCCAGCCTGACACAGCAGCTGATAAACTGGCATATACCCTGAAGACATCGCCAATAGATCGCAGTCAAGCACGATACTTTCTAGCTCAACCTGACCTTCAGCCGTAATACGACGAATATCTACCGCTGTAATGTGTTGCATCGCACGATCATGCTGCGCTTCATACACAGTACTGTTGAAATAACATTTTACTTGTTTGGAAACAGCATGTTGTAATCCAGTATCATCTGCATGTGCGCGTAGATCCACTAAAGCCTGAATCTTGATGCCTGCATCAAGTAGATCAAGTGCAGCCAAATAACCGTCATCGTTACCAGTCAAAATAACGGCTTTTTGACCGGGTTTCACTGCATAGAGTTTAATTAAACGCTGCACTGCGCTGGTGAGAATCACTCCAGGTAAATCGTTATTACGAAATACCACAGGCTGATCAAAGCTACCGCTCGCCACGATACATTGCTTAGCACGGACTTTATACATGCGTTTGCCTTGAATCACAGGCAAATAATGATCGGTGAACCATGCATTACAGACGGCTTGTTTTAACACAGTGATATTGATATGTGCTTCAACCGCTTTAATCAACTCCTCACGAAGAGTACTTGCCACTGTACCCGCTTGATCAAAACGTGCATAGTTCAGGCTACCACCCAATGTTTTTTCTTGCTCCACCAGTAGCACTTTTAAACCTGCATCTGCCGCTGTTAAAGCCGCCTTCATCCCTGCAGGACCTGCACCTATTACCGCAACATCAGTAAATAAGTAGGCTTTATCATAGTATTCAGGTTCAAAGTTTAAATCTAAAATGCCTAACCCTGCTTTTCTACGGATCAGAGGTTCCCACAATTTCCAGACCCCTTTGGGTTTATAAAATGAGCGGTAGTAGAAACCGACCGGCATAAATTTAGAGAACTTCCCTAAAAACGCGTCTTTGTCTTTAAGTAATGAGCCTGAAAAATTTTGCCCTGTTGCACTGACAATGTCCTGTATTTCAGTACAGTCTGCCAATACATTGGGTTCTTGAGGTAACTGAATTAAGGTATTGGCATCTTGACCAGCCATCGTCAGGGGTGCGCGTGGACGATGATATTTGAATGAACGTGACATAATCCAACGTCCACTTGCGATCAAAGCACTCGCAATACTATCGCCTGCAAAACCACTAAATTGCTGCTGATCAAATTCAAAGTTAACCTTGTGTTCACGATCAATCCAGAGTCCGTAAGGCGCAGGAAGTCGTTCTAATGCTTTTGTACTCATGCGCTTACTCCTTGTGGTGCTTCAGTTACAGTTTTTTCTGTTTCTAGTGAATCGAAGTCGATGCGTTTATTAAAAATTTCTTTCGGGTCGTAGGTACGGATCACCTCATCCGAAGCAGTATGACGTTCTGCGATAAACCAATAACTGCTTGGGGTATGCATCCACCATTCACGGACAATGCCGATTTGGTTGTTCTTATTAAAGACATAGTCCGCCCATTCCACATCGCTACAGGTGTTTTGATCAGGCATATCGCGTACTTCACCACCATAGCTAAATTCGCTAATGTTACGCGGACCATTTAAAGGACAAATCATTATTTTCATGCTCAATCTCCTTAGTGGCTCGCCGCTGTCGCGCCCATTTCATTGACTTGTTGGAAGCGACTAAAACGTGATAATTCAAAAGGTTTAATCAAATCTGGTGTCTTACCTGTTGCTACCAATTCCGCCATGGTCTTGCCACAAATTGGGGTCGACTTGAAGCCCCACGTGCCCCAACCTGCATCTAAGTAGTAGTTGTCATAAGGCGATTGTCCCATGATCGGACTATAGTCAGGCGTCATATCAGTAATGCCTGCCCATTGGCGCATGAGTTTGGCATTTGCCATAAATGGGAACATTTCAATGGCATGTGCCAATAAACCTTCTTTTAAATCAAGCGTTGAACGGGTGTTATACAATGGGTATGGGTCTGAACCTCCACCAAACACAATCTCACCTCGACTGGTTTGCTGTACATAACAATGCAAAGCCGAGGAACTGACCAGTGGATCTAAAAATGGTTTAAATGGCTGAGTTACCATCGCTTGGAGCGGGAAGGTATGAATTGGCGCACGGATATTCAGTTTGTTCATGAGTAAGCTTGATGCACCTGCAATCGCTTGCACCACACAACCACATTTCACGACGCCGCGATTGGTTTTTACGGCTGTTACACGATTGCCCTCAGTGACAAAATCTTGCACTTCCGTCAACTGATGAATTTCCACCCCACGTTTGGCTGCTTCTTTAGCATAGCCCCAAGCCACAGCATCATGACGCGCTGTAGCACCATCCATATGCCACAGACCTGCTAAGACGGGCAGATGTGCTGGATCTAAATTCAAACACGGTACGAGTTCTTTAATTTGTTGACGATCGATCATCTCAGTACGACCACCAAAGTGTTTGTTGACCTCAGCACGTTGACGAAATGCGCGAACCGTTGCATCCGTATGCGCCAACGTGAGCTGACCACGCTCGGAATACATAATGTTAAAATCAAACTCATTGGAGAGATTTTTAAACATATTGACCGATTCAGAATAGAATTTCACCCCCTCAGAAGTCAGATAGTTGGAACGAATCACGGCGGTATTGCGTGCAGTATTACCCCCACCCAAATAGGCTTTTTCCAGCACTGCCACATTGGTAATGCCTTCATATTTTGCCAAATAGTAAGCGATCGCTAAGCCATGCCCACCACCACCTATAATGACCACGTCATATTGCGATTTCAGTTCCTTCGGCGGAGGCAAATCCACTTCAACCGGATAATCGTTGCTTAAACCGTATTTCAGAAGTCCAAGTGGCATGTGTATTCCTCCACGGCATTTAAAAATGCCTGATGTATTTTTTTAAATTTGCTGTGTTTGTAATCTGGCTGCAGTCAGCGTGTTTTTCATTAAATAGGCAATGGTCATCGGACCGACACCACCCGGTACAGGGCTAATGGCTTGGACATGATTTGCGACCTCTTCAAAATCGACATCCCCCACCAAACGGTTTTTGCCATTTTCTTGGATGCGGTTAATCCCCACATCAATCACCACAGCATTTGGGTTAAAGTATTCTTGATTCAACATCCGTGGACGACCCACTGCTGCAACCACTATGTCAGCTTGCTGACATAGCGCCTGAATATTTTTGGTCTTAGAATGAACAACCGTAACGGTGCAACTTTCTTTAAGTAATAAAGCTGCCATCGGTTTACCGACAATATTGGAGCGTCCAACAACCACCGCATGTAAACCTGATAAGTTTTCGCCAATGGTGTCTTTCAATAAGCGAATACAGCCTGTTGGAGTACATGGCGTGAGGACATCGCGACCTTGGCTTAGACCACCGACATTTTCACTATGGAAGCCATCGACATCTTTTTTCGGGTCGATGAACTCAAGTACCACGGTTTCATTAATTTGTTCAGGTAATGGCAATTGCACCAAAATGCCATGAACGGACATATCGCGATTAAGGGCATCAATTTGAGCAAGCAAGGTTTGCTGATCGGTGTCGGCATCTAAACGGAACTCGAGTGAACGAATTCCCACATACTGAGCTTTTTCGACTTTATTACGTACATAGACATGGCTTGCAGGATCATCACCCACTAGGACGACCGCCAAACATGGCGCAATACCTTGTGCTTTAAACTGTTCAACTTCGGCTTTGACTTCTTCCAACACGGCATTGGCAGTTGCTTTACCATCAATGATCTGTGCTTGAGCACTTAAGTTCAGGCTACTGTTCATTTGAATACCACCGTACGATCATCATTAAGGAATACACGGTGCTCAACGAAATATTTCACGGCTTTAGACAGTGCTACTGTTTCGGTATCTCGACCTACTGAAACCAAATCATCGGGTAAATAGGCATGATCGACACGTTGGACTTCTTGTTCAATGATCGGACCCTCATCAAGATCGGCTGTGACAAAGTGAGCAGTTGCACCAATCAATTTAACGCCACGTTCAAAAGCTTGGTGATACGGTTTTGCACCTTTAAAACCAGGTAGGAATGAATGATGAATATTGATCGCACGTCCTGACAATTGACGGCATAAATCATCCGAAAGAATTTGCATATAGCGTGCAAGAATCACAAGTTCTGTTTTTGTCTCATCAACAATTTTTAAAAGTTCAGCTTCTTGCTGGGCTTTAGTGTCTTTAGTCACTGGCAAATAGATAAAACGAATGCCTTCACGTTCAGCAATAGGGCGTAGATCTAAGTGGTTCGAAACAATTGCCGTGATTTCAAAATCAAGCTCACCTTTGTGATGGCGATAGAGCAAATTGAGTAAGCAATGGTCAAACTTACTAACCATGATCAGCACTTTCATCGGCTGCTTACAGTCGTAAAAATCGGCTTGCATCTGAAATTCGGTTTTTACTATTTCAAAGCCTACTTTTAATGCCTCGATATCGCCCTGCCCTTCATTAAAGCGAAATACGATACGTGTAAAAAATTGGCCTGTGGTCTCATCATCATACTGAGACATTTCACTAATATAGCAATGATTGTTTGCTAAATACCCCGTAACTGCCGCCACGATGCCCGATGCAGCTGGACAGGTAATTTTAAGAATGTACTGCGCAAGATCTGATTGTGACATGTAGATTTTCCTTAAAACTTTTCAATCAGTTGATCTGAATGATTTAAATTTATTTCCTATCAGGAAAATATATTTATTTAAAGGAATTTATATTGGATTTTTTTTAATCTGTCTATAGTTTTATGAATATTTTTTTCTTATTAAGAATATTTGTTTCTCTACCATGCCAGATTCTAGGTCTGACATGGTAGGTATCCTTTAGCAAAGGACATCAACTTTGTAATATTGTTTAAGTTGCAGTAAAGCCTGAAAAGGTTGTGTAGACTGCAGCAATTGATTCAAACGTTCATGAAAAATATGAACGACCCCTTGGCTACACTGAATACTCCAAGCTTTAATGGTCTTTTTGTCATCATTCAGCATATAAACTTCGCAGGTACTCGGATCGACCATACGAATATTCTTAATGGTAAAATGTTCTGGATAACTCATGATGTGTTCTCCTGCAAAAGACATCCCTAACGATGCCTAGTGAAATAAGCAATTAATACGCCAATCTAAAACAGCACCGAAACAGCAGGGTTTCTAAGATTTTTAAAATCTGCAATTTCCTCCGATGAATAAAAATTGCATTGATTTTGCGCAATAGTTTTAAAAATGCACCTTTGTTAGTCGGTAGAAACTTTCATTAAAATTAAGCCCGTCACAATGAGCAATGCCGCAATAATTCGGATTGGACTTGCCGACTCACCTAAAACCAATACCCCCACCACAAATGAACCGACTACGCCAATGCCTGCCCAAATGGTATAAGCAGTGCCAAGCGGTAATGTTTTCATGGCATAGCTCAATAAAAAGAAACTGAGTAAAACAAAAAATAAGGTCAACACCGTTGGAATGAGTTTAGTAAACCCTTCTGAAAGTTTCATGAAATAGGCCCAAACTATTTCGAGCAACCCCGCGAATAACAATACAACCCACGCCATCATACCTGCTGATCTCTTGATTTATGTCCAGTTCACATACTGCAAAGCTTGCTCGCAAAAGCCTATACCTCATAAGGCTTACCTCTAATGACGCCTCGATTTCACTCTTCTGCGATATGGACGATCAAACTCAGCCTTTTATAGTAGAAGACATCTATTTTGCCGTTATAGCGCTGCCATCGACCTCTTTTTAGGAGTTTTAAAATGCAACAATCGAGTACTGCATATGTTTTAAAAATTCGTTGTCCTGCAACCGTTGGGATTGTGGGTGCTATTACAGGCTACTTAGCAGATCAAGGATGTTATATCAGTGAAATGTCACAGTTTGATGATGAATTGACGCAGCAATTTTTCACACGTATTGTGTTTCGCTTTCATACAGGTCAAGGTGACTTTACCGCGCTCAAAGCAGGCTTTGCATCGATTGAAGAACGCTTTGCCATGCATGCTGAATTTTTTGACTATACGCAGCCGATGAAAGTGCTGATCATGGTCAGTAAATTTGACCATTGCTTACTCAATTTGCTCTATCGCCATCATAAAGGCGAACTTGATTTTGAAATCACGGCAATTGTTTCGAACCACTTAGATTTACGCCATATTGCTGAACGTGAAGGCATTCGTTTTATCTATTTGCCTGTGACCAAACACACCAAATCACAGCAAGAAGCTGAATTGTTAAAAATCATTGATGAGACACACACCCAATTGGTGATTTTGGCGCGTTATATGCAAATCTTGTCGGATGATTTATGCCGTCAATTATCAGGACGTGCAATCAATATCCATCATTCATTCCTACCTGGTTTTAAAGGCGCAAAACCTTATCACCAAGCCTATGCGCGTGGTGTAAAGTTAATTGGTGCAACTGCGCACTTTGTCACAGCCGATCTCGATGAAGGTCCGATCATTGAACAAGAAGTCCAACGTGTCGATCATGCTTATTTACCCGACGATTTAGTCTCTTTAGGTCGTGATACGGAAACCATTGCACTGTCTAAAGCCGTGAAATATTTTATTGAGCATCGCGTTTTTTCCAATCATGAACGTACAGTGGTGTTTAAATAACCTCATTCTATAAGTCATTCATATTACTTTAGATTTATTGAGTTTATTCACCTAAAAATATAAATTTAGGCATTAATTTTGCTTAATTTTTAAACTAAATATAAAACTATTTTTTATCGGGGAAAATCTATGAAGTTGATTACAGCAATTATTAAACCTTTTAAGTTGGATGATGTACGCAGTGAGCTTTCTGAAAAAGGTATTCAAGGATTAACCGTAACTGAAGTAAAAGGATTCGGTCGTCAAAAAGGTCACACCGAAACGTACCGAGGTGCTGAATACAATGTTGAATTCCTACCTAAGGTTAAATTAGAAATTGCAGTGACAGATGCACAAGTTGAAATATGTATTGAAACAATCACCAAATTTGCTTCAACTGGAAAAATTGGTGATGGAAAAATCTTTGTGACTAATTTGGAACAAGTGGTCCGTATTCGTACAAATGAATTAGGTGAAGCTGCTATTTAAAAGTCAATTTTCTCCACAAGCTGTCTAAGGACAGCTTTTTTTGCTTAAGACGAGGATAAATATAATTTAGAATCTTTTGATCTGAAATTGTTTAAACCTTTTGCGTTTATATAATCTAGATAAATTCGTGGAACATTGATGAACAAGCAAGCGTGGAACGTGAAGGATCCATAAAAAACCAATCGTAGATGATTGGGATTTTCATAGCGACAAAATACAATGTTATAAAAGAGGAAGCCAAAACCTCTGACTCCCAAGTAGAAATGTCCTCATTTAAAACAGAAAACGTAAAAAAAACCTGCCCGAAGGCAGGTGGTTGGAAAGGAAAAAATCTAACCTTTTGCTGTACGTTTAAGTTTTTGTGGGTCATCAAACGGTAAGGTATGTGTCATCGCATTCACGTCTAGACTTCCTGTCACTCGTATTGCTTTTCCTTGAACAGCATAATCCACATCGACACGTGCTAGTGCCACCGATTTTTTAGTCAGTGGTGAGTACATACCACAGGTAATGACGCCAATTTTACGATCACCATCCCACAGTTCATCACCCATGGCTGAGGCTTGATCCCCTTCAAGCAATACCCCAAAGATTTTAAAGCGCTCTTTTCCTTGCAAACGACGATGCTCATAACAACCACGAAACTCCCCTTTTGTTGGAGATACCGTAAAGTCTAGACCTAATTCCCATAAGGTATCGCCACACACATCATTTTCAAATGCAAAATATTCTGAGTTGTCATATGGGAAGAAAAGTAAGTAACTTTCTGTACGCAGCCAATCTAAAGTGGTAAATGAACATGGAATAATGCCGTAAGATGCACCTTTGTCCAAAATGGTTTCCCAAATCATCGGAGCATCAGCAGCTTTACAAAAAATCTCATAGCCACGCTCACCAGTATAACCAGTTCGTGAAATCATCACTGGCGCACCAAAAAGTTTGGTTTGTATATGGTGAAAATAAGCTAAATCACGAATACCTGGTACATGCTCTGCTAAGAAATCAACTGCTAAGGGACCTTGTAAAGACAGGTCATGTAAATCATCATCAAATAATACCGCAACTTGTCGACCGACTGCTGAACGCACCAACATTTCATGACCAATACCAGTGCCATGTACCACCATAAAGGCATTTGGACCTGTCCGGTAAATGACACAATCATCGACAAATTTACCTTGCTCATTCAGCATGGTGGCATAGACCGATTTACCAGGATACAACTTCGAGATATCCCTTGTGGTTGCGTATTCAAGTAAGCTTTCAGCATGTGGACCCACATAATGGACTTTCTTTAGACCCGAAACGTCCATTAAACCCGCTTTGGTTCGAATTGCGGTGTAATGATCTGCAATATCACTGTCATAGGTCCAAGCTGTTCCCATGCCATTCCAATCTTCAAGCTGAGAACCTAAGGCACGATGATGCGTTGCCAATGCAGAAATACGCCAAGAATTTGCCATGAATTTATGTTCCTTCCATTAAATAATAAAATGTGGCTTAAGCCGCTTCTATTTCGCGGTCAAATTGACTAAGCCATTGCACCAAAGGTTCGCGGTATTCACTAATGCCTTTGTAATCTGCAATCGGCTCAGGTAAATCTCGAATCACACGGTATAGTCGTCGTGCCCATGCAGGGTTCGAACAGAGGTCATTTAAACTGATCAAATAGGTGCGAATGCTAAATAACAACGCATTGCTCAGGGCTAGACGTGGCATCATTTGCAGTTCAACCCTTAAATGTAAAAGTTCACCGACATTGTCAGCCGTGACCATGCCACGCTCATGTCCCCACAAATGATAGGTTTCGGATGAGGTATCCATACGAGGATTCACCGTCATGGTCCAATTCAATCGGCGATAAGGTTGATCGACTTGAATATTCAGCAAAAATTTCAATGCTCGATCAAACACGCCTAAGTTATGTGCCAGTTGGGGTACAGGTGCATGCCACTGTTTAAAACTCATGCCTGCATCAAAGTTCAATGACCAATCCGCAGGCCCAGTGATCATGCCGGCATCCATATACAAGTCACCATCACGTTGATCGAGAATGGCAACATCACCTTGAAACTGACGACTGATATATTCAAAAGGATGCATTGGCAATGAATCGCAATCTCCAAATCGAAATTCCTGATCAATATTTAAAGGTCGATTGATCCAATGCCATGCTTTGCCCTGTTTGTTTAAACTAAAATGCTTAGGATAATCATTAGAGTAGCGCTCCATCACCAAAGCCAAAAAATCCCAACTGGCTTGCAGCATATGTGGCATGACAATACAACGCTTCGGATCTTGCTCGAGAGTTAAGCGGCGCTCATTCATTTCCGTCACATAATGTTCATCGACATCAAACCAATGTTCAAAGATCGTATCCGGTTTTGAAGTTGCCGGTTCGATATTGACCGAATACATGTACTGATCTTCGGGAAATGGAAATGGGAAACGCTCGATCGCCTTTGGACTGTTGTAATAGCTAAATTGATCATGCATGTTTTCATTGAGATTAAATTGTATTGTCATGACGCTTCCCCTGTTGTGACTATCGTTATAGGTCGAGATATAGACATTGCCCTTCTTTGGCACGTGATACACAAGGCATCAATAATCGTTGTTGTTCTTGGACACTTAAATAATGATCGAGATGTTCCACTTCACCTTGGCTATAGCCAGTTGCACACTGTCCACACACGCCACCACGGCATAAGTTCGGCAGGTAAATACCTTCTGCCTCTAAGGCTTCAAGTAAACTAAAATCACTAGCTACATGAATTTTTCGGAGAGATTGAGTCAACTCAACATCAAAGGGTAAGCCAGGTGCAGGTGAACTAAATGCTTCCCAATGGACACGGTTGGCTGACCATCCCAATTGTTCTGCGCTATGTGCGACTGCTTTGATTAAACGATCTGGACCACAGATATACACATGTGTGTTTAAATGTTGCTTGCGAAGCAAAGTATCAACATCTAAACGTTGTGCAGTTTTTTCCGAATAGATATGGACGTGATCTTGAAATAAGCTTTTCAGCTCGTTTTCATAGGCATTGCTAATGCCATCACGACACGCATAGTGCAATTCAAAACTAGCCCCTGCATGCAACATATAACGCATGTGTGACATAAATGGCGTTATGCCAATCCCACCCGCGATAAAAATATGGTGACGTGCTTGAGAATGCAGTGCGAATAGATTTAATGGTGCAGAGACCTGTAAGTGATCACCGACTTTCACCTGTTGATGTAAATATTGTGAACCACCACGAGACTGTTCCTGCAAACGCACCGCAACTTTATATTCCCGATAATCAAAAGGATCATTTAGTAATGAATAGGCATTCCGAATAACGCGATCTGCTAATGGCAATTCCACGACAATGTGGCTACCTGATGAAAATGCAGGTAAATCTTGGTCAACCGGCTCAAAACTAAATTCACTAATGACGGGTGTGATGGGCTGAATTGCTTTGACACGAACCTGAACAGATGTGCTCATCATTGAACTCCCATCGGTTGTTGGGCATTGGCACACACGCCCATATATGCCCCTAAACGCTGTGAAAAATGAGTACGAATCAGTAAATGCACACCACAGGACTCACAGTGACAAAAATCAGATACAGCACTCAATTGCTGATGCCCACAATGCACGCAATACACCAATCTTTGTGCTTCACCCGCAACAATCAAACTGTATTCATCACGCAAACAGCCTTGTGAAGCCATTGTTTGCTGAATTTGCCAAAGAAAAGCTTCACTGCCAGCCACGACTATATGTATGCCTGCTTTGGCTTGACTAAGATATTGTTGTAATACCTTTTTGACGTCCATCAGACCTTGTTCACCAAGCGAGGCTTGAATTAAGACGTGATAGGGAGCTTCAGGTGTTAAATGTTCATAAATCTTTACAAGTAGAGCGTCATCATCTGTTTCAAGCACAATGACATACCCTAATGCATAGGCACGAATGTCTGGATAGTCCTGATAAATCGGTGTGCTGTACATGGCATTGGACATGGCAGCGTATCCTGCTTAATTACTGATAGCTTTATATTTAAAGGATTCTAAGGCAGTCGAACATTCCCTAAAAAACATACCCCCTTTGAGGTAAAGCTTTGTTAAAACTTAAAAAGATAAAAAAAAGCAGGACCGAAGAAGATGGCCCTGCAAAAAGGAAATATCGTATAGAGGGCTGAGTTAGCCTGCTTTTTGCTGTATTTCAGTGGCTTTCGTGGCTAAGTAAGCCTCTAGAGAATCATCCAAAGCTTCAAGCCATGACGTATGATGTGGCGTAGCCATTGTACCTGTGATTAAAGACCTATAGGTATGATCCCTAAAGGTCATGATGTTTTCTTTCTTATGTTTTTTCCATGCCAAGAAGGTTTGGCGTACACCTTCAATATTGAAGGTTGGATAATCCGTCTGCTCAATCAACCGCATAATATAATCTCCCTGAAACTTGTACATCGCGTGTACATCTTCTAGAGATTTTTCCGCCTCATGCCATGCTTCTGTATCCGCTTGCATCTCACTCAGGCTTGGCAATGTAATTTGACCCAATATCACATCACGAGCAAACCATGCTTGGGCATCAAACATATTGAAGGAATACCACTGGTCTTGCATCCCCAAATAAAACAGTTTTGGGTTTTGCTCCCACACCACCCCTTGATACAGATGTTTAGGATACAAAATATTATTGGTTTTAAGACGTAGAGACTCCGTCATAAATGGAAAATGGTGCAGATAGCCTGTACATAAAATAATGGCATCCACTTCGGCTGAAGTTCCATCTTGGAAAAAGGCATGCGTTTGATCTACATGGGTGAGCTGCGGGCATTCAGTCCAATTTTCGGGCCAATGATAGCCCATAGGTGCCGTGCGGTAGCAACTTATAATACGTTTAGCACCGTATTTATAACATTGTGAGCCAATATCTTCGGCTGAATAACTACTACCGACAATCAGAACTGTTTTGTTTTTAAACTCGAGTGCATCGCGGAAATCATGCGCATGTAAAATACGTCCGCCAAACTGTTCAAAACCGGGATACTCGGGAATTCTTGGTGTCGAGAAATGTCCTGAAGCTACCACGACATAGTCAAAGACTTCAGTATAGATCCTGTCCTGATCATAATCTTGTACGGTAACGCTAAATTGGCTGCTGTTATCGTCATAACTGACATAGCGCACTGCTGTATTGAAACGGACATATTGGCGAACATTGGCTTTTTCAACACGCCCCTTAATATAGTCCCAAAGCACCGCGCGCGGTGGATAAGACCCAATAGGGCGACCAAAATGTTCATCAAAACTATAATCGGCGAACTCTAAACATTCTTTTGGACCATTCGACCATAAATAGCGATACATACTGCTGTGTACAGGTTCGCCGTGTTCATCCATCCCAGTGTGCCATGTGTAATTCCATTGCCCTCCCCAATCCGATTGTTTCTCAAAGCAAACGATTTCTGGAATTTCAATTCCTTTGGCTTGTGCAGATTGAAACGCTCTTAATTGCGCCATCCCGCTTGGCCCTGCCCCTATAATTGCAACGCGTGTCATGGTGATTCTCCCATGTTGAATGTCAAAAATTCGACGTTGCAATTAAATTAGCGCGTGTGATCTTGACTGGACATTCCTCAGAATGAGTAAGCCTTAGGGTATAAATTCGCGTTCTGCTTGTGTTTGGAAAACAATACCATCAATACCGAGTACCATACCACTTTGCGAGTAAACCCCTTGACCAATTTCCTGTACCCATTGAGTCTGTTGTTGTGCAGTCATCAATCGATAACGAATATGAAAACTTTGATGCACTTCTAAAGCAAGTTGGATATTGTGCCAAACATCATCTCGATCATGTGGGTGAATCAATTGCCCATATAAAGGCGTGTTGATTAATTCTTTTTCGCTATGACCTGTTATTTTTTTACACCCCTCACTGACATATTCCATCGTCCAGTCACGATTATTCCGTGATCGGTACAGCATCATCGGCATTCGCTGTAAAATACCTCTAAGCATACGTTGCTGCGCATCTTTTATTGAGCGAGCATTGATCTGTTCAGTTTGCTCTCGCGCAAGTAAGCACCACAATTGTCGCTTTTGCAGTGAACTTTTGTCTGGCACTTCAATTTTTTGAATATTGGCGTCAATCCATCTCAAAGATTGATCGGAATGAATCAAACGGAGATAAACCGATTGTGTACTCTGTGACTGCATTTCTTTGACACAGACATAGAGGTCTTCAGGATATATATAACGATTCAGTGCTTGTAACCTTCCTTGATCAAAATTTCTCCATGCCACATTGGCTTTTAAAATCTGTAAGTTCTCATCAAATAAAATGACCCATTCTTTGAGCTGATCAAATACCGGACTCCAACAACTGTCCAGTAAAACATCCTGTTGACTCGCATAAATTTCAGACCTCACAGATAACATTTATTCATGCTCCTTCATAGGATCAAGGGCAGCCAAGTTTAAATTTTGATGTGCCCATACCGAAAGTTCTAAGCGCGAATGCACATTCAGTTTCCGAAGTAAATTTTTTACATATACTTTTACCGTGCCATCACTAATGCCAAGCTCGCGTGCAATGAGTTTATTGTTTAATCCTTTGGCAATTAGTCTTAAGGTTTCTTGTTCACGTTGCGTCATATCATGCAACCAGACTGGATGATTTTGCGCGGGTGGACTGAGCACTACATGTTCTCTTGATCGAAATTGCTGTGCCAAAATGTCAATTGAGCGCTCTTGTAAGACAGTCTTACCGACATATACCTGTTGCAAGTGCTCTAAAATTAGTTCAGGCAACGTATCTTTGGCTAAAAAACCATGTGCACCATAACGTAATGCATCCAATAACGCTTGTTCATCTTCACATGCAGTAAGCATGACAATTTTGAACGGATGTTGCCGTGAATTTAAAGTCTTTAACACCTCTAGACCTGACATGGTCGGCATTTGTATATCAAGTAATAAAATATCGGGGCACTGGGCGTGCATCTCATTTAAAAAATCCTGACCGGCCTGATATTCTTGTAGCAAACTGAAGTGGCTTGATTGACAAATAAGATCCACGACACCTCGTCTAAAGAGCGCATGATCATCGACAATACTGACTTGAATTTTAGACATCTGCATTCTCCCCTTTCAGTGCCAATTTTAATTCCACACAGGTGCCTTGTGGTGTTGCTGGATAAATACGAAGCTGCGCGTCAATCCGACCAGCCCGTTCTTGCATGATTTCTAACCCAAAACTGTCTTTACGTTTTAAGTCAGGTTGAATCCCTTGACCATTGTCTAAAACTTTAAGATGCAGTTGCTCAGCTTCCACATCTAGCATGATCTTGGCATGAGAAGCATGTGCATGACGGACAACATTGCTTAAGCTTTCACGCACGATATACAGCACTTGAACAGATTGTTTGGGTTGAATAGCGACATGATGCACCCGATGATCAAGTTCAAACACAATGCCAGACTGCTGCTCAAACTCTGTGATGATTTTTTTCAGCGCGACAATAAAATCAAGTTCTTGATAAGCCAAACGTGATGCCGTAATTAACTCACGCACTTGCTGATAGGCGTAATGGGTATAACTGGCAATTTCCTCAGCTTGGTTGGCCAATTGCATATCTGGTAGTTGCTTACATTGTTGGCTGAGCTGTGCAGACTTGAGTCTTAAAAAACCTAGAATTTGCGCAATACTGTCATGTAAATCTGCCGAAAAGGCTCTGCGCTCTTGTTCCAATACGTCTTGAATATGTCGTTTTTGTAGATCGCGTTCTTGAAACCCTTGCTGAATAGTTTCATCAAGCTGTCGCAGAAAGGGCTGATGAATCTGATGTTTTTCATTCACATTCAAAAACATGCGCCACACCATCATATCTTGACCGACCATGATTAAATCAGCTAAATGCGATGCAATCCGCACAGTTTCTGTCCAATTTTCTAAGTCACTGTGGGAGGACAAAGGCAATAATGTTTGCTGGATTTGACTAATAGTCGCCGAGCCTAAGCCACTCTCTACAGCATGATAGATAAAACATTCCTGGGTAAAGGGATAACACAAAACCACTGCAAATTCAGGCACATGCCCAAGCGGTTGTTGCTGTTTAAGATATTCAAGACATTTGGGTAATTCTGCATTCAGATCTTGAATACGACTAATGTGATTTTTTAGCCTTAAGCAATAGGCTTCAAATCGATATGTCGCCAATTGCTGCTCTAACTGTGCGACTTGTGCAGGTGTAGTTATTTTATCCTGCTCAAACGATGCATTTTCTTTCAACCCCATCATTTTTGCACTCATTTCGATCTATTTAACCAAACCAGCTCATTATTCTTCGTAGTTATATTTTTTGAGCATGAATCATGCCAATCTCGACTTATCTCCACAGAGGTATTCCCTCTGAGAAATAGCACCGGACTGATAAACAGGTAAAAATCAGCACAATTAATAACGCTATTGGTGGTGAATTATGGGACATATCGCTGACTTATCTAGTGATACCGTATTAGACCAAGCCTTTATAAATTTACAAAAGCCCATTCATAACCTCCATTTACGTGCAGATTTGCAACATATCACTGAAGTTTGTCTTGAGCCACAAGATCAGATTGAGCTCATACTTTTAAGTCAGTCAGTAGAAATATGGGTTCGTTCTTTCACAAGTAAACCTGCATTAAAGTCTATTGAATGTTTAAATGGTGAGCTGACTTCTAAACCCTCAGGTCAATCACAAAAACAGCTTCAGCAAAATAGTTTGAGCGCAGTGCAGTTAAAGCAGGAAATGCTTCAATTTGATCTTGGTTCAGAAGTTATTGATCAACTTTTCGAACTCCAAGCTGAAAACACAGCCCGCTTAATCGCTCATGAGGCTGTGAATGTTTATGTATGGAATACATGTAGTGATCTCGATGTTTGTAGCTCACATGAGCGTGAGGAAATTCAAATTAAGGTGCATAAAGCACAACCTAAATTTGAGTATTTGCCCCCTCCTCTAGCCAAGCCCATTCAAGAAATTCATATTCCACGTGCTTCTGCTCGAAGCTATTTGGTTAAAAAAGGTCAATGGATTCAAGTCATTGATGTCGCAGGGAAACAATGTTCAGATTTTTTAGCCTTTGATGCCGAAGCCTTAGCACGTGGAGAAGAAATTGGACTTGATGCGGTAGCAACGCGAACTGTATTGGGTCATTCCACGCCAAAGCCAGGACTCCATTCACGCTTTTACGGCACAGACTTACATAGCATGGTAGAAGTGGTTCAAGACACTGTCGGACGCCATGACATGTTTTTAACGGCATGTAGTCCTAAATTTTATAATGATGCTGGATATTTTGGTCACATTTCCTGTAGTGATAATTTTAATCAGATACTTAAAAACTATGGCATTGCGCCTCGAACGTCATGGCCTGCGATTAATTTTTTCTACAACACCATGGTCGAACACTGTGGCACGATCAGTATGGATGAACCATGGTCGCAACCGGGCGACTATATTTTAATGCGTGCCAATCGTGACCTAGTCTGCGCTAGCTCTGCCTGTCCAGATGATATTGATCCATCCAATGGTTGGATCCCTACAGATATTCATATTCGCATTTATGCCGAAACCGAAACTTTTAAACGATCTCAGCACTATCGTTTACTGCCTGAGGAGCAACCAAGAATGACGCAATCATCAGGATTTTTTAATCGTATCAAGTCACTCACTTCTAGAATTAGCGAATATAAGGGCTTTTGGATTGCAAATGAATACGATGGATTTGGCGCCACAGCAGAATACTTTGCTTGCCGCGAACGTGTCGCACTGTTGGATTTAAGTGTTCTGCGTAAATTTGATATCGTAGGTCCAGATGCTGAAACCTTTCTTCAATCTGTGTTAACCCGAAATATACGCAAATTAGCAATAGGCGAGATCGCTTATTCTGCATCTTGTTTAGAAACTGGTGGAATGATTGATGATGGAACGATTTTCAAATTGGGATTGCATAATTTCCGTTGGGTTTGTGGAGATGAGTTTTCAGGTATTTGGTTAAAGCAAAAAGCTTTAGAAATGGGCTTTAAGGTGAGCATTAGAAATGCAACATCTCAAATTCATAATTTAGCAGTCCAAGGCCCAAATAGCCGTGCTTTATTACGAAAAATCATTTGGACACCTGAACATCAACCAGACATTGAACACCTTGCATGGTTTCATTTCACTTTGGCTAAACTTGGCGGGCCTCAGGGCATTCCGCTAATGGTGTCACGTACGGGGTATACTGGTGAATTGGGCTATGAAATATGGTGTCACCCTAACCATGCAGAACAACTATGGGATAGTATTTGGGAAGCAGGTAAAAATTATGGACTGGCACCAATGGGCTTTGATGCCTTAGATATGCTTCGAATCGAAGCAGGTCTTATCTTTGCAAATCATGAATTCGATGCACATATCAATCCTTACGAAGCTGGTATTGGTTTTACTGTACCTATGAAGACTAAGGAAGAAGATTTTATTGGCAAGGAAGCCATGCAAAATCAAAATCCTGCGAGTCGCCACAAGTTAATGGGATTAATTTTGGACGGTAATGAGTCCGTCAATCATGGTGATGAAATTTATGCAGGACGTTTCCCTGTTGGAGTAGTGACAAGTTGTGTCAAATCACCCCTCTTAAAGAAACCGATCGCTTTGTGTCGTTTAGCACCAGAATACGCAAATATTGGTACTTGCCTTGAAGTCGGTTTACTTGATGGGCATAAAAAAAGACTAAGTTGCAAGGTTACAAGCCTTCCATTTTACGATCCTGAAAGAACGCGAGTACGAAGTTAATATATAGTCTTCAGTAAGAAAATAATTACGCTTTCATTAAAAAGCCTCAAAAAATCTTTGAGGCTTTTTTAACGCAATTTTTAAAAGCGCATCATCACTGACTTGATCTCAGTATAATCATCAATATATGCATCTGAGAACTCGCGTCCAAGTCCTGATGCTTTCATTCCACCAAAGGGTACTGCAGGATCGAGGAAGGTGTGCATATTCACCCATACACTTCCCGCTTCAATTTTTGGAATTAAACGCATTACTTTACTCATATCATTTGACCATACGCTAGCAGCCAATCCAAACCGCGAGTCATTGATCATATCAATGAGCTGGTCTTCATCCTCAAAGGCGATGACTGAAATCACAGGACCAAATGTTTCCTCAATGAATAAAGGATCATTGACATCATCAACTTTAACTAGCGCAGGTGTAATGTAATAACCTTCACCATCAAGAATTTCTCCGCCAGTTAAAATTTGACCTTTTTCTTTCGCTAAATTTAAATAATATTTTACTTTCTCATAATGAGGTTTATTGGACAATGGACCAAACACATTAGAAGGATCTAGAGGTGAACCGATTGGCATGCTTTCTAAAACAGCTGAAGCTTTAGTAACCAATTCTTGGTACTTAGACTGATGCACGAAAATACGCTCAGGGGCTGCACATACTTGACCTTGATGTACAAATGTCGATTGAATGAGGATAGGAAGAATCTCATCAATATTCACATCTGCTAATAAAGCAGCTGCATTTTTACCACCCAATTCTAAACTTACACGCTTCAAATCATTTTGCATGGCTTGTTGCCCGATACGAATACCTGTAGGCACAGAACCTGTAAATGAAACTTTTTGCACAGATGAAGAATCAATTAAATGTTGACCCGTTAGACCTAAACCTGTCACAACATTAATTGCACCCGCAGGAATACCTGCTTCTATTGCGAGTTCCGCGATACGTAACACAGATAAGGTCGTAAATTCACTCGGTTTGAGTACGATAGTACAGCCCGTCGATAGCGCTGAGCCTATCTTCCATGCACCAATCATTAAACTGAAGTTCCAAGGCACAATACCAGCCACTACACCAACAGGTTGGCGTAATGTAAATGCTGTATATTGTTCACCTTGCATTGAAGGAAGTGAAGGTTGAATCGTCTTACCTTCGATTTTGGTTGTATTACTGGCAAAATGTCTTAAGAAAATAACTGTTTGGGCCACTTCAAGATGTCTTGAAATATTGATCTGTTTACCTGCAGTCAGTGTTTCAAGTTGGGCTAATTCCTCTGCATTTACTTCAATCAAATCCGCCAGTTTATTGAGTTTTAGACCCCGTTCATAAGGACTCATTTTCGACCAAACATTTTTAAAAGTGTCTTGTGCATTTTTTGCAGCTATTTCAACCGAAGTTGCTGAACCATCTGCAATCGTTGCAATCACCTTTTCTGTGGCTGGGTTAGTAATATCAATTCTGGGCTCTTTTTGATCGAGATAATATTGACCATTAATAAAGTGGCCATGCTGACGTGCAACAAATTCCTGTACTTGTTCTAAAATCTCAATCTGATTCATTTTTTCATCCAATTATTAAATATATTTACTATTATTCGTCGTATTCAAATTTAAGCGTTGAGTACAAAATCTGCACCTCGCTCACCAATCATGATTGCGACAGCATTGGTATTCCCACTTGGAACTTGTGGGCAAATCGAACAATCTACAACGCGTAAATTTTTAAAACCGTGTACTTTCAGATCTTGACTCACGACAGCATGTTGAGGGTCATTGCCCATTTTGCAACTTCCTGCAGGGTGATAAACGGTTTTAATGTTTTGTCTCATCCAACGATCAATCGCAGCTGTATCATCGGCATGGATACCGGCCGGCTCAACGACTTCTTTGACAATGCTCTTTAATGCAGGCTGTTCAAGTAAACGGAGTCCTGCCTGTACTGCACGTATATTGGCTGCAATGTCGTCTTCATGGCCTAAATAGTTTGGATCAATCGTTGGAAGATCGTTTGGATTGTTACTGCTTAAACGTACTGTGCCACGTGCTTTAGGCTGAATATGTCCCACTTTAATGGTCAAACCATGTTCTGCTGCAGCCGCTTTTTCACCAGGTGTATTGTCGAAGTTGTCTAATACGGGTAAGAAATGGAATTGAACATCCGGACGGCCAAAGTTGGACGTATCAATAAAACCTGCACCTTCCAAAATATTACTGGTTAATAAACCACTTCGTGTAGTTAACCATTGCAAACCGTGTTTAATCGCTTTAAGTCCTTTATCTTCACCAAGTAAACTATTTTCGGTTGTTACCGTAGCATTGACCGACATATGCAAATGGTCATGGAAGTTTTCTCCCACAGGTAGCTCTTTGACACATGGAATCCCGACCTCATCTAAATGTTGTTTAGGGCCAATCCCGGATAGGAGCAATACTTTAGGACTACCTATAGCACCAGCGGAAACAATCACTTCTTTGCGAACTTTAATTGTTTGTAGATCTTTGCCTGCCTGGCTAAATTGAACAGCTGTTGCAACATCACCCTCAAACTCAATTTTGTGAACCAATGCTTCTGTCAGTAAAGTTAAGTTCGGATGATTGATGACTGACTTAAGGAAAGTTTTTGACGTACTTGCACGTTCGCCATTTTTCGTGGTGGTTTGGTAGAAGCCGACACCCGCTTGATCATAACCATTAATATCATTGACATATTTCATTCCCATTTCTTGACCAGCACGGATACATGCCAATGTTAATGGATGTCGATAGCGACTTTCGCTTACAGGTAATGTGCCTGACTGCCCATGATATTCATCTCCAAGAGATTCATTGGCTTCTGATTTTTTAAAGAATGGAAGTACATTTTGATATGACCATTGGTCGCAGCCCCATTCTGACGCCCAAAGATCATAGTCTTGACGTTGACCACGGCAATAAATCATACCGTTAACAGAACTACCACCACCCAACACCTTACCTTGGGCCAAAATCATTTCACGGTTATTACAATGCTTTTGTGGCAAAGTCATATACGGCCAGGATTTTTGCTGAAAAACCTTAACAACAGTGGCAGGAATGGTATGTAAGATACTTTTATCAACCTCACCTGCTTCTAATAATAATACTGAACCCGCTTTTGCTTCTAACAATCGAGTCGCCAGTACGCACCCTGCTGAACCCGCCCCAATGACGACATAGTCATATACTTGTTCCATTTTTTACACTCAAGAATTAAATTAATCTCTCTTGATTGCACCATGTCGTACAGACAAAAACTTGTCTAGAAATGCCATTTTTGTGGTTCAAAAATGACATTTTTCCTCTATTTTATTGATGCCTGTTTAAGTGAATCGTCACGGTATTTTTTCGGCGTAACTTGATAATATTTTTTAAAAATTTTGCAAAAATGAGAACTATCTGGAAATCCCCAGCGGCCTGCAATCTCAGTAATCGAAAGATGCTTATTTTTATAATCTTTTAACTCAAATGCGATTTTTTCCAAGCGTTTCTGCTGAATATAAGCATGCACGGATTGTTGATCTTCAAATAAACGATAAAGATGCCGTAAAGATATTCCAATCTGTTCAGCAACCATTTTAGGTGCTAGGTTTGGATGACTCAGATGCTCAATGATAAAACGTTCAATTTTAAGCTTTAGCTGATTTTGATGAGCAGATTCTGGGTAATGAATGGTAGGTTTAATCAGTGGAATAATTGCGTCTTCGAATGCCTCTCCATCCTGATTCGCATACCAAAGGCGAATATTTTCCACAGACATATTACTAAGTAGATTTCTGAGCATAAACCCACTCATATTTTGCGTATTTAATTTGCCAAAATATTCTTGATGAATACCCTGTTCAAATAATTTATCGCGTGAAAGGTGGATAGACAGGTGACTGAAGAGCCCTATTGGGTACATCGAGATATCTTGCTCAGGATCCAGTAATACAATATCGCCTTCGTTCAATTGTAAAGTCTGATCCTGATATTTGATCATCATTCTGCCAGACCACTGCAAAATCAAAAAACAAAACCGTTGACTCACTCTGTCTGGTTGATCTGCATAGCGAATAATTTTATCCGCATTACTTCTGATAAACGCTACTTCAGTTTTACCGAGTAGATAAGATTCGACATCACCAATAAATAGTTGCCCAGTGCCCTTAAAATCAGCTTCAAAATGCCCGCAAACTTTTTGGATATGTCGATTCCATTTTTCTATTTCAGGTCTTACATGATGATTCATCGTATCTTACATTTATATAAAGTTTTGATTTACATGAGTGAGCACAGCAAAAAGCGCGCCATACGACTTCTAGATTGTTATGATCAAGACAAAAGACGAAGAGCATGCTTGCATCAAGGCATGCTCTTAAAGATGAATTAAGCGACCTTGGCTTCAATGCCATTACGACCAGGGAAGTCTTCCGCCAAGCTACGTGCATTTGGCATTTTTAGCCATAAGCGTAAGAGTTTGCGACGTTTGCTTAGTTCGTCAAAGTCTTCAAATGCTGTCCTTGAGTGCATCACACTGTAATTATTACAGAACTGCATATCTCCTGGCTCAAGCATCATATCAATTCGTAGATCAGGATGATTGATGAAATGATCAAAGATATCAAAAGCTTGTTTTTGAACACTTGAAAGTGGAATTCCACGACGCTCATGACCTAATTCAATATAAGCACGCATATAGCGACAACTTAATTTTCCTTCCCAGTAGCTAAAGATAGGCGTCAAACTTGGTTCAGGATCACCCAAATGATCACAGTAGGTTGGGTGATAGTAATAACCTAGATATTCAGGATAATGCTCCAAAATTTGGTTATATACCGTCGCAGCACTGACTAGACTGCTTAAGCCCCCCTGTTTCGCCTTACGTATAGACAATAAACCCACAACATCGGACAAATCGGTATGGTAAGGAAGATAAGCATTGGTCTCATACACACGGGTGGATTTATTTTTTAGATCCCCCACATTCTCAACTCGCCCAAGTAAGTCACCACGTGCATTTTGGGTCACGGGTTGCCCCATATATAAACCAATGAGATAGTAGAGTGTCGCCATTTGATCTTCAGAATAGCGCTCTGCATCTAAGCCTTTTAATAAAAAGAAACCATAGCCATTTTCAAGTTCATCTGCCCATTTGGAAAATTCAGCTAAAATATTTGTATCTTGAATCGTAAGGTGACCGTGATTAATCTGATTCAACATGAGTTTTTTAGCTTCAATTTCAGCTAAATTTGCATCTAATGCTGCTATTACATCTTGGGATAGATGATAGATCCAATCATCTTTTTGAATTAATTCTTTCCCCATCCACGCAGTTTTTTCGCGAATAGGCGTGGTTAAAATTATATTTTTACTTAAATTCTTTTCCATTATTGTTCTTCCTGTTATTTAACGCTTTTCATGCATTTTACGAACCATGGCATTAAAAAATTTATCGGCGAAACTACTTTCACGAATGAGCATTTGGGTCAGATCTGCACATTTCTGCTGTACTGTTTCCGTCAGTGGTACATCTTCACCTTGCATCGCATCAGCTTGACACTGAATTTCCGCAGCACGTTGCACCGTCCAAAGTAAGAAAAAGGCTTTTTCAATACTGCTTTCACCCACTGCAACACCATGATTGCGTAAAACAAGAATGTGATGATCGCCTAAACTTTCAATCATGCGCTGTTTCTCATCTTCAAAGAGTGTAATCCCCTCGAACGTGTGATAGCCCACTCGACCATAGAGTTGTGCACCGTAGAAATTATCGTACTTGAATCCCTGTTTCTTCTGTGCGATGGCGCTGATAGGTGTCGTATGCGTATGGATAACACAGCGAATGTCATCACGTGCTCCATGAACAGCACTATGCAAAGCAAATCCAGCTGGATTAGCATCGAATTCTGAAGGCACAACTTTATTGCCTTTTAGATCGACTTTTAATAAATTTTCAGGCGTGATTTCGGTGTAATTTAATCCAAACGGATTGACGAGATAATAATGCTCATCACCCGGTAACCGCGCAGAAATATGGTTGAATATCGTCTCAGTCCAACCAAAAAAATCAATAAGATGATAACAATGCGCGAGCTTTACACGGAGTTGCCACTCCGTCTCTGAAACATTTAAAGGATTTACAGGTGAATTCATGATGCAGCTCCTTCTTGCTTTAAAGATTGTGTGCTAAGAAATTTTGTAAGACCGTAGATACAACGTGTCATGGGCATTTCACAGTTATAAGCTTCAGCAAGCTCAAAAACGGCATCAGCGATGCTTTCTAACTCCAAACGATGTTTTTTTTGATAGTCATACCACATCGATGTATAGGTAGGTCCCATCTCTGCACCTAGCTTTAAAAAGGTGGTGGGATCAATAGAAATGCGTGCACCATAACAGGCTGCTACTTGTCTCACTTCTTGGGTTATCGCACGTGAAATTGGATGTAAATGTGGATGTGAATAAATTTGATCCAGACTCGTATTCGCGACTACTGACAATGGGTTTGAACTCAGGTTTGCCATGACCTTAGTCCAAATTTGATCACGAATTGCTTCAACAGGTCTTGCTTCAATATTTGTGTTAGTGAATAACTCAACAAGTTGTTTCAGACGTTCACTCATTTGATGACTTGGTTCACCAAAAATTAATAAATACGGATTAATTGATTTGACTTTTCCAGGCTGAATGAGTTGAGCAGTAATAAAAACCACCGCGCCAATAAGATGCTTTAAAGGAAAAGTCTTCGATAGTTGCCCATCGGGATCCAAAGTATTGATATGACTTTGTGCTCCTGAATGTTCGATTCCATAGAAATACCAAAATGGAATGCCATTCATGAGCGGAATCACGACAGTATCATCATGCAATAATGTTGCTAATTGAGGAGCTATCTCGGACAGTGCATGAAACTTTGTCGCAATAAAAATATAATCCTGCGCTTCAAGTTCTGTCACATCCCGTACAACCCGATAAGGTTGTACATGATGATGACCCGTCAGATCCTCAAGATGAATCCCGTCTTGGGAAATCACATTAAAGGTTTCCCCACGCGCAATAACACTTACTTGATGACCCGCCATAGTTAAGCGTGCAATTAAAACGCTTCCGATCGCCCCTGCACCATAAACCAAAATTTTTTTTACTGATTGTTGCATCATCGCCTCCGTCATTGCTGAGCAATGCTCAGCAATTGCGATTAAACCGCCAGAATATCTTGATGTTTGCTATTAATACCTAGATAGCTTTCGATGATTCTTGGATCTTCAACAAGCTCACTACCTTTGCCCTGCATCGATAATTCACCCATTTCTAATACATACGCATAATCGGCAAGCTTTAAGGCCGCACGTGCATTCTGTTCAACCAACAAGATAGACACCCCTTGTCCGCGTAGCTGATCAATCACTTTGAAAATTTCACGTGTAATCAGGGGGGCTAAACCAAGGCTTGGTTCGTCAAGCATTAATAATTTAGGTTTGGCCATCAGTGCGCGTCCCACCGCAAGCATTTGACGCTCTCCCCCTGACAGTGTGCCCGCCTCTTGACCACGACGCTCTTTTAAACGCGGAAAAATGGTATACACCTCATCTAAGGTATCCTTTAATGAACGATCGCCCTGTCGATAACGCTGAAATGCACCGAGCATTAAATTGTCTTCTATACTCATTGAGCCAAATAGTTCCCGTTTTTCTGGAACTAACCCAAGGCCTCTCACCACCATGGTTTCAACTTGTGGACCTTGATCAATATGACCATCAAAATCCACCTGACCTTTCGATCCTAATAAACCCATAATTGCCGACAACAATGTCGTTTTTCCGGCTCCATTTGGGCCAACCACGGATACAATCTGACCTTCGTTGACACGCATATTAAAATTCATCAAGGCTTCGACTTTGCCATAAGCCACACTCAAATTTTTGACTTCGAGTAAAGATTTACCTTGATCGTTTTGATTAGTCGTAATGAGTGTCATGCCACACCTCCAAGATATGCCTCGAGAACAGCTTCATTTTTTTGAATTTCTTCAGGTAAACCTTCAGCAATTTTTTGACCGAATTCCATAACCACAATACGATCTGCAAGGTTCATGACGAAGTCCATATCATGCTCAACCAATAAGATGGCCATGCCTTGTTGTCTTAATTTTGAAAGTAATTCAGCCAAAGCTTGTTTCTCTTTAAAACGTAAGCCTGCAGCAGGTTCATCCAAAAGTAATAGACTTGGACTGGCACAAAGTGCACGTGCAATTTCCAAAATACGTTGTTGACCGAGCGCTAAACTACCCGCTTCAGCATATAAATAGTCACCTAAGCCCACACGTTCGAGTTGAGTCTTTGCTTCGTTCAAGAGCACATTCTCTTGTTCACGATCTAGATAAAACATCGAAGATAAAAGACCTTTATCACCACGCAGATGTGCACCAATCGCAACGTTTTCTAAAACGGTCATTTCAGGCAAAATTTTAACGTGCTGGAATGTGCGGCTTAGACCCAGTTTTGCAATCTCGCGAGATGGCATCCCATTGGTCTTTTTACCTTGGAAAATCACCTCACCACTTGTCGGTACATCCACACCTGAAATTTGATTAAACATGGTACTTTTACCCGCACCATTAGGACCAATAAGTGCCAAGACTTCACCCGCATGAATCGTTAAATTCATTTCATTGTTTGCAACTAAACCGCCAAATTTTTTGGTGATATTTTTTGCTTCAAGGATGACCGTGCCTTTTTCAGGGATTTCAGTTTCTTTCAGAGAGTTTGCAACCGGCTGAATTGTTGGATGGATATCAACAGGTTTAAAACGACGCGGTGTATATTTGACGATGAAAGCCCACAAACCTGCAGGTGCTTTTTGCATCAAGATAATAATAATGAGCCCAAAGAAAATCGTTTCATAATGCCCTTCGCTGCCAAAAATGATCGGAAGAATATCTTGAAGCCATTGGCGTACCATGGTGAAAATACCTGCACCTAATACAGCACCCCAAATACTGCCAACACCACCTAACAGCGCCATAAACAAGTAATCAATCCCCATTTGTAAACCAAATGGTGTCGGATTAATGAAACTTTGAGTATGGGCGTAGAGCCAACCAGAAACAGAGGCAAACAACGATGCTGTGATAAACACCATCATTTTTGAGCGGAATGTATTTACACCCATCGACTCAGCCATGACTTGTCCACCTTTCAAGGCACGAATTGCACGACCTTCACGAGAGTTAAGCAAGTTTTTGGTAATAATAATGGCCAGGAATAAGATCAACCAAATGAGGTAGTACATCTTATTGCTGCTGTCAAAAGCAAAGCCTGCAACTGAGATACTTGGAATATTTGAAATTCCAGAGTGCCCACCTAAAGACTCGATAGTTGAGAAGAAATAATAAAGTGAGATGCCCCAGGCAATCGTACCTAATGGCAAATAATGACCAGATAATTTAAGCGTTAAACCGCCAACGATAATTGCTGATATTAAGGTAATCGCAACCCCGAGTAATAAACCAAGCCAAGGATTACCACCAGTCCATGCAAGAAACGATGGAAGCTGCTCAGTCACAGTGAGATATGCCGTAGCATATGCACCAATCCCAACAAGTGCTGCTTGACCAAAACTGGTCATTCCACCCACACCAGTGAGGAGTACCAAACCCAGCACAACCAATGCATTTAAACCAATATAGTTGAGTAAGGTCACTTGATAAGTTGGTAAGAAGAATGGACTAACAAATACCAGCAATGCGAAGGCTAAAAATAAATATTTCGATTTCATTCTTCATCCTCCTCGACGTGACGAGCAGTCAAAGATTTCCATAATAAGAAAGGAATAATAAGTGTGAAGACAATAATTTCTTTGTAGTCACTTGCCCAGAACATAGAAAATGCTTCGATGAGTCCCACTACAAGTGAACCAATTGCTGCAACAGGGAAACTGATCAAACCACCAATGATTGCACCCACGAATCCTTTTAAGCTAATGACAAAACCCGAGTCGTAATACAGTGTTGTAATTGGTGCAATTAAAATTCCAGAGAGTGCACCAATAAACGCAGCCAAAACAAACGTCAATTTACCGGCAAAAATCGGTGAAATACCCATGAGCTGAGCACCAATACGGTTTACCGCTGTTGCGTGAAGTGCTTTACCGTATAAAGTTTTTTCGAAGAAATACCACAATAAAAATATCAGGATAAAGAATGCTGCAATGATCACTAAAGTTTGGCTATTGACCATTAAGCTACCCAATTCAAATGACGCATCACTGAATGGGCGGGTTTGCGCACCATTGGGTCCAAAAATAAGTAGCCCAATACCAACGAGTACAACATGGACAGCAATAGATACAATGAGGAGAACAAGCGGTTTAGCAGCAACGAGCGGTTGGAAGAAAGTACGATAAAGCTGTGGCCCTAATGGCGTAATGACTGCGAGTGTTAAAAGAACTTGCCACCACATTGAAAGCTCTGCTAACGGCAAGTTATACATTGCAGCAATAACAAGCCCGATATAAACCGCACTCAATAATGTGACTTTATGATTAAAGATTGCGTTATGTTTGAATTTTGCATAAAGATCCAAGACGGTATTGATGCAGAAGAGTAAGGCAACTAGCCATACAATTAAGCTCGGTTGACCTGCTTGAATGGAAGCTAAAGTTAATGCGCCAAAAACTGAAAACTCACCTAAAGGAATTAATAAAATACGTGTGACTGTAAAGACAAGGATAATGCATAAAGCCAATAATGCATAAATTGCACCACTGGTAATACCATCCTGTCCGAGAATTAATGCGATATTCAAATCCATAACTTCTTCCTAACCATTCCCGCGGATGAAACATCCCGAAAGTGATGAATGGATCATCACTTTTCGGTGGGCTGATTGAATAAAAACTAAAAAAAGAGGAATTACTTAAGAAGTTTCCATTGACCATTTTTGACAATAATCAATTCACGACCACGTTTATCAAAACCACTGTGATCTTTGGCATTCATGTTATAAACGCCTTGAGTTCCTGCAACTTCTTTTGTATTTTCAAGTGCTTGTCTTAATTCTGTTCGGAATTGAACAGTACCAGGTTTGGCTTTTTTCAATGCGGTAGGAATTGCTTTTTCAAGTAACAATCCTGCGTCGTACACGTTAGCGCCAAATGTCGCAGGAACTTCTTTGTACTTCGCTTTGTAGTCATTGATATATTTCACCGCAACCTTTTTAGATGGATGACTGTTAGATACTTCATTAATGACCAACATTAAGCTGGCTGCCAAAATCGTGTTCTCGACTTTCTTACCACCAAGTTTCAAGTACTGATCCAATGCAGCACCGTGAGTTTGGTAAACTTGGCCACGATATCCACGATCATAAAGCGCTGCTTGTGGCGGTACCGCTGAGCTACCTGGAGCAGCAACTAAAATCGCTTGTGGTTTCTGACTAATGAGTTTGAGGGCTTGACCTGTCAATGAAGTATCTTGACGTTGGAAAGATTCTTTCGCGACAATTTTAATACCGTGTTGAGTGGCTAATGCTGTAAGAACTTTGCCCCAGTTTTCACCATATGGGTCAGCCGTGCCAATAAAACCTAAAGTTTTAATTTTACGTTTTACCATGTCCTGAACTAGGGCTTCAGCAATAATCTCGTCGTTTTGAGTCGTTTTAAATACCCATTTCTTTTGTTCAGTCATTGGCTGAACAATCGATGATGTACCAACAGGTGCTAAAAGTGGCACTTGTGCCTTTGCAATCGTTCCAATGACAGCAGTTGCATTTGGCGAACCTGATGGACCAATAATCGCATCTACTTTATTTTCTTTAATCAGTTTTTCAACGGCTTTGACTGATGCTGTAGGATCACTGGCATCATCTAGGGAAATATAACGTACATTCTCGCCAGCAATTTTCTTAGGCAGTAGCGCAATACTGTTTTTTTGTGGAATTCCCACCATAGCAACTGGGCCAGATGATGATGTAACAACGCCAATGGTAATATCAGCTTGAGTTGAACCTGCAGCAGCTAAAACACAGCTTGCCATTAATAGTTTTTTTAAATTCATCTGTATCTCCATGATTTGGATTTTTTGTCGTTTACTACTTAGAATTTGTAGGTGTAAGTCGTGATGATACGGTTCTCAACAAAATCGGTGCCTGCCGTATTCGCTCCATTTGCATATTTTGTCGTTGTATCGATATAACGCCATTCCAGACCAAGACCTTTGAGTTTGCCTTCAGGAACGGTGTAACCAAGAACAAAGTTGGTTTCAGTTTCTTGGTTATCTTTTAAGCCAGGGCGTGAAATATCACTACCATGTAAGTAGCGTGCTGTAGCACGTAAGCCAGGCGCACCCAACTCTTTAAAATCAAATGAATAAAGTATGTGGTAAGTTAATTCTTCAGGTTTGATGAATCCCAGTAACGACCAAGTATGTAGATATGGCTGAGGTGCATAGCCTGCAAATGTTGGGAATGAGCTATCACCTTTATTTTTTTGCACACCAGCAGTGATGGTATGTGGTCCGTTATTGATATTGGCTTGGACACCAAAGGTTTGACTGTCAATTTTACCGTAGTAAGCATCACCTGCTTCACTGTTATTGAAGTAACGAGCATCTAATTTCAGCTTACTACTGCCAACTTGAGTACTATAAGCTGCATTTAAATAATGCTGCTGGTAAATATCTTCAAGTTGACCATACCAATATGCGCCGGTCACACTCGGACTAAAGTTATAATCTAGTCCTACATAATTCAGACCATCACTTTCAAAACGTGGACCATTCGGCACAAATAAACTTAATTTTTCGAAAGAATCTTCATTACGCGCATTAATATGAGTAATGCGTCCAAGAGAAAGTTTTAAGTTATCAATCGCCTTGGTTTCAAAAGCTACACCTGCATAGGTTGTCACGAGTTGGCGCGAGTCATCGATGAAAGCGACTGGACTACGTGGCATCAACTCACCAATGCGTAGTTCTGAGTCTTGATATTTCAGTTTAAGCGTTGCACCTAATTTGTAATAATCACGGACTTGTTTGCCATCTTCAAAAGGTAAAACAGTGTCTGGGCGCTCTTCATTTTTATCTGATAGGCGAAGTGCATAATTTGCAGTGAGATCTAAACCCACTTGAAGTGGCGTATCTGTATAGCCTGATGAAAATTTTACGCCTGCAGCTTGTGACCAGCTACCAATATCTGGCGCAGCTCCATCGAAGTCACGTTCTAAATAAAAATTTCTAAAGTTTAATGATGTTTCACTATCTTTGACAAAATCAGCATATACAGCGCTGCTACAACACAATGCCAATAACGTATAGGCTGGCAAGTATTTTAGACGGTGCTGGTTCCCCTTTTTGACTGCTAAATCCATCTTTATTGACCTTCTTATCAAATTAATTTTTAAGTCTCGCTGGCATATTTGGAATGGCTGGCGAGGAATATTTTTATTGCAGAACTCTTCGCATTTTTAAGTTGTAATACTTAATGATGCACTTCGATTCTTTTATAATTCCATAGAAAATTCAATTATCTTATAAGTATATTAAAATACCTAAAATAGAGAATATTCAATGTAATTTGCAATGATTAACTTAAGCGAATTCCGTGCCAAAATTTATTATTTTATGTGAATTTTATTGTTATTAAGCCAGCGATATAAATATCTGTTTTTTTTTATATAAATATCACTGACTTATTTGGTGTTTTTAAGGGATTTTAAGACTCAATTCCAGCAATATCTCTTAATATTTTTGTGAAATTTTCTCGCTCTGTTTCACTATATTTTGAGAACACCTCATTTTGGTGCTTATTTGCTATATCAAACAGGGTGTGAACAGTTTCTTGCCCCTTTTCAGTGAGTTGGAAGAATTCTTCAGTCTCAATTAATAAACCATCTTTTTTTAATGTTTCTGCAGCGCGTTCAACTTGTTCCATTGGCATCGCAATGTCACGCGGCAAGTCAGCTTTACTTGAAGTCGTGCCACTTCCCAATACTAACAATAGTCTTGCTTCACTGGTTCTAAAGCCACTACCTAATTGTTTAGGAATATAGTCGGTTTGATAGAATTTAAATGCTCGACTCATGAGAAAGCACACATTCTCATTGAGGTAACCATGATTAATTTTACCAAGTTCATTTTCTTGAATAGACTGTTTGAGTTGAACCATTGGATGTGGTGTAACCGCTGAATACACACCTTGATGGAAAACAAGTGGGCTACGACCTTCATCATGGAATGCCACAACTTTACCAATAATGATCCAGTGATCTCCCCCTTCAATAACCTGATGTCTTTCACATTCAAACACAGCCGAACAATTACTTAGTAAAGGGGCATTGCCTGCACCCAATTCAAAGTTTACACCTTCGAATTTATCTGCTGTACGACGTGCAAATTTATTTGATAATTCAATTTGACTTGCGGACAAAATATTGACTGCAAAATGTGTCGCTTCAGAAAAAACAGAATAGCTTGAAGACTTTTTATCGATACTCCATAAAATAAGAGATGGATCCAATGACACAGAGTTAAAGCTATTGGCAGTCACACCAACTTTTTCACCCGCTGCATTTTGTGCCGTCATAATTGTCACACCCGTCGCAAAATTACCGAGTGCACGTCTAAACTTCATCGGATCAACGCTAAACTGCGTTTGTGATAATGTGGTCATAATATTCATTCCTTTTATCTTTTATGCCTAGTCTTAAATATCTAAGACGAGACGAGCAGATTTAGAACGAGAGCAACATACTAAAATTTGGTCATTCTCTTCTTTTTCTTCATCCGTTAAATACACATCACGGTGGTCAGGCTCACCTTCTAATACATCACACAAACATGTACCACACACACCTTGTTCACATGATTTCTCAATCTTGATGCCTTCTCTCGCTAACGCATCGATCAGACTTTCATCCGCTGCAACTGTGATAATTTTATTACTGCGCTGTGCAACGACTTCAAAGCTATCGCCTGTGACATCTGTTTCGACGTTAAAATATTCTTTGTGGATCTGCTGATCCGCAAAGTGATTCGATTTAGCCAAATCAATAACCCAATCCATAAAGCCATTCGGGCCACATGTATAGATATGAGATTGAGCATCTAATTGCTTAATATGCTGGTTAAGATATTCGCGATGACTTGAACCTTCTGCTTTAAAGTGGAAGGTTGTAAATGGTGCAAGTGATCCCTGTTCTATTTCTTCGACGAAAGCACAGCGATCACGACTACTGCCACAATAATGTAATTCAAAGGATTTGCCCTGAGCCAGTAGCTCATATGCCATGGTAATGAGTGGTGTAATGCCAATACCGCCACCGATCAACACTGAGTGGGAAGCATCAACCAATGGGAATAAGTTTCTTGGTGCACTCACCTGCAACTGCATACCTGGTGTCAGTTGCTCAAATGCACATGTTGAACCACCACGTGACTGAGGGTCTTTCAAAATACCGAGTCGAAAAATGCCGACTTGTTTAGGATCTTGGCAAAGTGAATATTGGCGTATTAGACCATTCGGCAAATGCACATCAATATGTGCACCTGCTTCGATTTCAGGGAGTGTATTTTCATTCGCAGATGCCAATTCCAGTACTGCGATTGTGCCACCTTCTACACGGCGGCTTTGGAGTACTACATCAAATAAATCCGTCATATTTATCTCCTTATACGCTGTTAGCGCATAAACAAGCCCCCGTTAATATCCCAAGTCGCACCAGTTACAAACGCTGCTTCAGGCTGAGCCAATAGTGCAATTGTTTGTGCAATAAACTGCATAGAACCGAGTTGCTGTACGGGGATATTGGTTACAAATTTTTCAATATTTTCTTCACCGACTACCTGGCGAACCATAGGTGAATCCATTGGACCCGGTGCAATTGCATTAACGGTCACACCTTGTGCAGCAAATTGTTTGGCAAAAATTTTGGTTAAAGTGGTGATTGCACCCTTAGACGCTGCATAGTGTGCACCTGTTGCTGTCCCACCATTTTGACCTGCAAGGGAAGACAGGTTAATCATACGGCCATAACCTTTGCTCGCCATATATTGACCAAAGACTTGGCAAGCAGTGAAAGTTCCTCGCTGATTCACCTGACATACCCAGTCGAATTCTTCAGCAGTGATTTCAAGTACAGGTGTCGCTTTTGTCACAGCTGCATTATTGACAACAACATCTAATTGCTGAAAATTTTGCTCTACATAATTGACCGCGTTTTCAAAATCTTCACGTACAGAAATATCGAGCTTTAACGCAGACATATTTTCTGAAAACTGACTACTTGCAATGTTTTGTTGAGCAAGATTAGGATTTACGTCTGAAACAATGACTTGATAATCAAGTGATGCAAGATGTTCTGCAATGGTCCAACCTAAACCTGAAGCTGCACCTGTAACTAAAGCGACTTTTTTCATATTCACTCCATTACAAGATGTAACTGATACCCGCTAGGGTATCGGTTGAGTTAATGAGGTTAATCACCTTGCGACGAATCTTGAAACCATATTCTTCATCACGTACCAAGTGGTAAATCACATCTGCTGTGTAATGACGCAAGTTTTCTTTACGGAATTCTCGCAAGTTTTGTGCACAGCGTAAGATAATCTCACCATCTTGTTCTTGAAGAATGCGTACACGCGATAAACTACGCACTGTATTCGCTTTTGGAGATGTCGAAATCGCTTCACCATTTTCTAAACGTTCAACACGTAGTTGACGCATATGATGATTGTCATATGCATAGTTCAGATGGTTTTCATAATCGGTTAAGGCTGGGTCGATTGGAATAATATACTGACCTTGCTCTTCCCATAATGCTAACCAAGTTTGGTAATCCGAATGGTCGAGCATATCCGCTTCTGCCCAGATAAATGCGGTTACTTCATTTACTAAATTTACGTCGATTTTCATTGCATTCCCCTTAAGCCGTCATAATCTTTTTCCACTGCTGATAAGCAGCGCGCATACCTGTTTCAGCACTTACATCACTTTTCAGACCATCTTCAGTTTTAACTTCACCGGGTAATCCGCGATGTAGCATGATCCAAAGATCATTGCCTGCATTTGAGCCTTTTTGTACGCGTTCCCAAGCCTCGGCATCATCTGGCGTACCAAAGCCAAACGGTCCTTGGAAGTGTTCGTGTAGACGTAAGCGATATTGGTTGGCAATTTGAGGTCCACCATCCATCGTAATAACAGAGTGATGAATTTCAGTTTTATCGACTGCTAAAGGCTGCATAACACGGAAAAATGCCATTGAACATGCGATATTCGGGAAGATGTTCAGGTTGAAGCCCGTACCACCTACAGCTCGGCAGATACGTCGTACTTCAAGTTCTTCATGTCCTTCATCACGAAGTGCTTGTGCCAGCTCTTCGAAACGCTCTTGAATTGGGCGTTCCATTAGTTCTTCTTCGAGATCAATCAGTTCAGGAATCATGACCATGACACTGTGACCATTTCCAAGATCTTCAACATAACCAGGCTGATTTTCGAAGTTGAAAAGTTCTTCAGTTTTTTCGTCAACAGAGCTCAGGAATGATTTGTGTACCAATGGGAAATGGTAAGCATCCGTTGTATTTTCTAACTGAATCTTCCAGTTACCAGGGAAGGTAAAGCGATGTTCGCCCAAGACTTTGACTGGGTAGCCTGCACCCTGTTTCATGAACAGATCAATCCACTTTTTAGCAGGACCAAGGAAATCTACAAGCGGCTCAATGTCTTGTTTAAATGTAGCGAAGATCATGCCGTTATATTCTTCGACACGTAAACTCACCATAGGGAGTTCAGATTTGTCTAAGCATTCGCCATAACTTTCCGGAGATGGTACGCCACGTAATGTGCCATCTAATGCATAGCTCCAACCATGATAAGGACAAACGAAACTATTGGTTTTACCTTTTTTATGTTCACATACTGTCGCGGCACGGTGACGGCAACGGTTTAAAAGTACATGAACTTTTTTCTTACGGTCACGTACAACGACAACAGGCTGTAAACCTACATTAATCGTTTTATAGCTTCCTGCTTCAGGAAGTTCACTGGCATGTGCAACCCATACCCAAGTGTTGTAAAAGATTTTTTCCATTTCTTCTTCAAAAATGGCTGGATCTTTATACAGTGACGTATGTACACGGTCACTTTGAACAAGTTCGTTGTAATCAATTTCGATATTTTGTGTTGGAATCAGGCTATTCATATCTATTTCCTATTTACTTTGCGTCCTGAGCGTTTACTTCTGCACTTTTGGCTTCAGGTACAGGCAATTCAGCAGTGCTGTTCCAGTAATCTACGGGACGACTAAAAATATTTTCTGTTTGAAAGTGTTTGATCTTCCATTGACCATTGGCATCTTTACAGAAATCAATAGTCAATTTGGCAGCAGTAAGATGGCTTTGCTGATGCTGGAACGTTGACGTCTGAAGCATCAACCAACTCCCCTTAGCAGTTGAGCCTTCAACATAGATCTGTTCAGAACTCACAAAATGGGCATTCATGACAAAGTGTGATTTTTTTTGCGTATAGCTTTTAAACATGTCGTAAATCGATTGCCATGTTGTATAACGCCCAAAACTTTGACTATATTTCTCGCCAATTCCTTCCCAGATACTGTCAGCATCAAAAAGCGACATCAGTTCATCAAGATTGGTATTTGCGTCTAAATGGTCACAAATCTCCATATAGCGATTTATACAATTTCGAATTGCATTCACAGCTTCAAGTTCTTCTAAACGTTGAATTAACTGTGTGAGTTCTTGCTTACTGACATCCATTCTATTCACCTTCAAACAGCTTGAACTTAACGTTGAATGATCAATTCACGACCCACGCGTGCTTCGATTTTGCAGTATTTCCAAAGTTTATAAGGTCCTTCACCGACAACTGTGGTACGCATCAAATTGCAAGCAGCATGTACAGTCTCAATATCTGGAACATCTGCAAGTAAATACGTTGTCCAAGGGAATCCTGTACTAGGTCCTACCATACTTTGGTCATCGTCAAGGTTGCCGTAAACGTGCACACCTGGTAAATCATGGATACCATTCCACATTTCCCCAAATGCAGCCCATACTGCTTTCGCTTCTTCTGGTACTGCATCGAAAAAGTTTTGATTAATACCCATGCAGAACAAAACGCGTAAAGGTGATTTTTTTTCCATGAGATTTTTCCTTTTTAGTTCATTTTAAATTTGATTGAGTGTGTTGAATTACAGATAACCAGGTGTAGGTGGTAGACCAAAGCTCATCGCACCTGCATTTAATAACGTTGCATCCCCCATAAATGCATGCTGTGTCACGACATTGGCGTCGTTAACATATCGACTAAATGGGTTGTTTGTATAAATCGCGGTCATGCCGGCAAGCATCTGCATTTTTCGAGCAACTTCTGCACTGGTCCGAGCAGCATGCGTACATGCAAGACGCATATTACTTACTTGTTCAGGACTTGGTTTTTCACCATTCAAGATGGTTGCCCATGCACTGTCCATAGTTTGGTAGAACCAAGAACGGGCAGCTTGAAACTCAGCTTCAGCTTGTGCGAATTCATACTGAGTGACGGGACGATTGGCAATTTCAGAACCACCAGTAATAGATGCTTTACCAGGTGCTAAAAGCTTAAATTCCTCAAGAGCTGCTGCAGCAACACCAATGCCTACAACAGTAAGGACTTGTGTTGCGAACGATAGAGAAGGATATTTAAAAAAAGGCTCAGGCAAAGATGAAGCCACACCTCGGACAAATGTCCAGTCTTCGCTTACTTCAACATTGTCAACAATAAGATCATGACTACCTGTACCCTTTAAACCGACAGTGTCCCAAGTCATTTCAATTTTCAATTGGTTTGAAGGCATAACAGCAATACGTGGTAATCCAGATGCCTCATTGATTTTTTTGGGTGCGATACCAACCCCAATAATGTCTGCACCTAAACAGCCACTTGAAAACTTCCAACGACCTTTGACTTTAAAACCTTGTTCTGTCACTTCTGCAGGTTGCGGTGGAAATATGCCCGCTGCAAAAACGATATCTGGTCCATTTTCATAAATTTTTTCTAAGGTTGATTCTGGTAAACAGCCTAAATATGCTGGACTCATACCAAAACTTGCGACCCAACCTACTGATCCATCTGCCATCGATAAACGTTCGATACATTCACAGAACTGTTTTGGAGAACATTCATCGCCACCAAAACGTGCTGGGACCAGTGCACGATAAATTCCAGCTGCTCTCAATTTTTCAATAATATCTTGAGAAACAAAGCCTTGATTATCAAACTCTCCAGTACATGCACGAGTTTTAATCTCCTGACATAACGCTGTCATATCAGTCGTTTCTATTTTTGGTTTTTTGACAGCTAAAGAGTTCATGATCTAGCTCCTTGTGCGGATTTAGTCGCATCTGATATATATTTTGCAATTGCACAGAGTTGTTCATCTGCGTTGTGTTTCGTCACTAATTGCAATCCCACAGGTAACCCCTGCGCTGTTTCATATGGAATGGTGATTGCAGGATGACCAGATAAATTAAATGGGCGAACCAATGCCGTTAAATTCAAGAATGCAACGGTATTGGCAGCATCAACCACTTTCGGTGGAATTTGAGGTAATGTCGGTAAGCAAATGGCATCAAATTGATTAAGCAGGTCATCAATCTCTTTTCGAAATTTTTCACGAACCAGATTGGCTTTTTCCACTTGATCTGAAGTTGTCTGTGATGCTTTGAGCAGACGCTGTTGAACATCATCCGCAATTTTTCCTGTCTCGGTTAAATGACCAAAGGCTTGCCATGTTTCATAATTAATAACATGCATCCCTGCATCGAAAGCGTCTTTAAGCGAAGGTGCATCAACGACTTCATATTGAATTTCTGCATCTTGTAAGATTGCTTCCAACGTCGATATAACAACTGCTTCAGCATCAACATTTAGCATCGCTAAGCGAGGTCCATGATCAGGTGTACTTACAGGCGTAAAACTCGGATCAATGCACTGCATCGCCAACTCAATTTTTTCAACAGAGTTAGCAAACGGACCCACGCAATCCAGTGAAGTATCTCGAGGATGTACACCGATGCGACTTACACGCCCAAAACTTGGTTTTAGCCCAAATACACCACAACAAGCAGCAGGCATACGAACCGATCCACCGGTATCTGTTCCTAAACTAAAATCAGCTATATTCTCAGCGACTGCTGTTGCAGAACCACTTGATGATCCACCTGGAATAAGCTCCGGATATTTAGGGTTAGTCGGTGTTCCGAAATGCTGATTGATTCCTGTGATTCCGTAGGCAAGTTCATGCATGACCGCTTTACCCACAATTTGACAATCATGTTGAAGTAGATGTGTTATCACTTCTGCATTTTCAGTAGCTGGTGCCACATCAAGTAACGAACAACTCCCCAAAGTTGTTTGTAACCCCTCAATATCAATAGAATCTTTAATGACTACACGATTTCGGCCTGAACCGATTAGTATCGTTTTATATACACTATTCAATTCACTTTTCCATGTAATTTTACCTGTTCATTTGAATATCTGAAAATTCAATGTAATTGTCAAGTAAATAAGTTATTTATTTCTACGTAATATTACGTATACTTGTATAATTAGATTTAATTCAAATTGTTAGTGCACGATTATGCTAAAAGATTTTGAGAGTTTCTTACCCAATAAGGACCCCAAAAGCCTAGAGAAGTTCCCTTTCTTTTGGATCTCTCAGGTCAATGGTAAATATTCCCAACTTATTGATAAATCTTTAAAAAAGATCGGATTAGACAACACAAAGAGAAAAATCATTCTCAGCTTAAATGCGCTTAGCGAAGCTAATATTACTGAAATTTCAAATCTTTCAACGATTAAACTGACTACAGCAACTAAAGCCATTTATCGTTTAGTCGATGAAGACATTGTGACAATCTTCTCATCGCCTTTCGATGAGCGTATTTCGATGGTGAAATTAACCGATAAGGGCTACGATTTGGTCGAACAAATTAACCAAATCAATAAAGTGACATTGGCCGGTATTTTAAATTCTTTTGAAGAAGAAGAACTTTTAGAACTTAATACACAGTTGAAAAAAATCTTCGACCTAATGCCGACTCGTTAATCGTTTCCTATACGATGAAAAATTGCTTGAGCAGCTTTGCTCAGGCAATTAAAAATAATAATTTAAATATAAAAATAATTTTAAAGTCTATTTGCATCAGGTAATTGATTCATAAAATCCAAAATTTGTGAAATATAAGCATTGTCATCAATACTTCTGTATGCAATCGAAATTGGACTATAAGCTTCATTGTCCAAGATCGAAATATATTGCAAATTACGCATACCGATTGCACTTGCACTTGCCGGAATAATACAAATTCCTTCCCCAGATGACACTAACCCGAGTGCCATATGAATTTCCCGCACTTCCTTAAGATTCTGTGGAATTAAATCCAATTCAGAAAATAGTCCTTGAATAAAAGTTGAGAAACTGGGCTTAGGTGCATTTGGATATATATAAATAATTTCATTGAGTACTTGTGATAGATAAATCCCCTCTTTCTGATATTTTGTAAGCGGATGGTCTCTATGCACAGCAAGTAATAATTTTTCTCTTTCTAAGATAGTGCGGCGTATAGACGGATCACTAATACCCAGTCGTCCAAACCCCATATCAATTTTACCAATTTTTAAAGCTTCAACTTGGTCCCTAGTGCCACATTCAACCAGTTCAATTTTAATACCACTAATATTTTTTCTTAAATGATCGATAATTTCAGGAAGTTTCCAATAGAAAAGTGAACCGACATAGCCAATCCGAATGGCCGTATTTTTAATTTTATATCGGCCAACCATGGTCTTTGCATGAGCAGTCAGTGTCAGGATCTGTACGGCATATTGATAGAAATACTCACCCACTTCACTGGTCTTGATGGGACGCGTACCTCTTTCAAATAAGGTCACGCCAAGCTCATCTTCTAGATTCTTAATTTGTCGTGTTAAAGGCGGCTGCGCAATACATAATCGTGCTGCTGCCTTGGTAATACTTTTTTCCTCTACTACCGCAACAAAGTATTTTAAACTTCTCAATTCCATTGAAAATTCCTACTAATATACCTTTTAAGTATTTTAAAATACTAATTCATTTCTATTTAAAAAGAAAAATATCAATTAAGGTATTTACAGCAATATATGGATTATAACGCTATATGTACAAGAACATAGAAACGATACTCGCTGAAATACCAACGATTCGCCCTCACAAGATGGCCGTTGCAACGATGCAAACCCAAACACTGGTCTTAATAAAAATTGAGACTGATGATGGATTTGTAGGTTGGGGTGAAGCAACGACGATTGGCGGTCTAGGCTACGGTGAAGAAAGCCCAGAAAGCATTAAAGTTAACGTTGATACTTATTTCGCACCTCTGTTGAAGACTTTATCACATTTGAATGTTGCACAGACATTGCAAATTATTCAAAAAAATATCAATGGTAACCGCTTTGCAAAATGTGCAATTCAGACTGCATTACTTGATATTCAAGCACAGCGTTTAGGTTTACCGTTATCTGAATTACTTGGTGGACGTCTACGTGATAGTGTCCCAGTTCTATGGGTACTGGCATCAGGTGACACAGACAAAGATATCGCTGAAGCGCAGAAAATGCTTGCTGCTAAACGCCATAATTTCTTTAAACTGAAAATTGGTTCACGCCCAGTTGAAGCAGATGTAGAACATGTTTTAGCGATTAAGAAAGCACTAGGTCCAGAGGTTTCAATACGTGTTGATGTCAATCGAGCATGGTCTGAACTTGAAGCCATTAAAGGCATTCAATTGCTTCAAGATGGTGGTGTAGACCTTATTGAACAACCTTGTGCCATTGACAATATTGATGCAATGGAACGATTAACCCGCCGATTTGATATTGCGATTATGGCAGATGAATCCCTGATGGGACCTTCTTCAGCATATCGACTGGCTAAGACGAATGCTGCATCCGTGTTTGCTGTCAAAGTTGCGCAATCAGGTGGTCTTTTAGAAGGTCGTGATGTTGCTACAGTTGCTCATCTTGCAGGAATTGACTTGTATGGTGGCACGATGCTTGAAGGTTCAGTCGGCACAATTGCTTCTGCGCATCTATTCTCAACATTTAAAAATTTAGCTTACGGAACTGAACTATTTGGACCTCTGCTTTTAACTCAAGAGATTTTAAAAACACCGCTTCAATACGAGAACTTTGAGTTGCACCTACCGCAAGGAAATGGGCTGGGTATTGAAATCGATGAAAATAAATTAGATCAGCTTCGACGAAAATAATTTCAAAATTGCTATTAAGGAGTGAAGCCATGCTGTTTCATGTACGAATGGATGTCAATATTCCTCGAGACTTACCAGAGACACAAGTTAACGAGATTAAAGCTGTCGAAAAAGCGTATTCACAGGAATTACAGCGTCAAGGTAAATGGCGTCATATTTGGCGTATTACCGGACAATATTCGAATATCAGCATTTTCGATGTAGAAAGTAATGAGGAATTACATAATCTTTTACAAGGATTACCTCTCTATCCATTTATGAAAATTGAAGTGATGGCTTTAAATCGTCATCCTTCTTCAATCCGGGATGATGATCATTAAATCATTCGATTGAATCTCACATTTATAAACACGAAAAATATTGGGTAACAAGGACCAGGTCAATTTTTAAAAATATTGACCAAATCAACAAAAAATACTTAAGGAGTAAGTAACATGAATCATCAAGAAATCGATGCATTAGTAAAAAAAATGAACGTAGATACTGCAAGTGGGCCTGTCGATGCTCGCGTTCAGCAGGTAGTTGTTCGTCTTGTTTCAGACCTGTTCAAAGCGATTGAAGATTTAGATCTCACGCAATCAGAAGTTTGGAAAGGTCTTGAATATTTCACTGATGCAGGTCAAGCGAATGAACTTGGACTTCTTGCAGCTGGATTAGGCTTGGAACATTTCCTAGACCTTCGTGCAGATGAAGCTGATGCAAAAGCGGGAATTACCGGTGGTACACCACGTACGATCGAGGGTCCACTTTATGTAGCAGGTGCACCTGAATCTGTCGGTTTTGCACGCATGGATGATGGTTCAGAATCTGATACGGTTGATACTTTATTTATCGAAGGCACAGTGACCGATGCTGATGGCAAAGTGATTGAAGGTGCTAAAGTTGAAGTTTGGCATGCCAATAGCTTAGGAAATTATTCTTTCTTTGATAAGTCACAGTCAGACTTTAACCTCCGCCGTACGATCTTTACCAATCAGGATGGTAAGTATGTCGCTCAGACTACAATGCCTGTAGGTTACGGCTGCCCACCTGAAGGTACGACTCAGTTCGTTCTGAATAAACTTGGTCGTCATGGTAATCGTCCTTCACATGTACATTACTTTGTATCTGCACCTGGTTATCGCAAATTAACAACTCAATTCAATATTGAAGGTGATGAATACCTTTGGGATGACTTTGCATTTGCAACACGTGATGGCTTAGTTGCTACTGCTGTTGATGTTACTGATGAAGCAGAAATCGCACGTCGTGGTGTTGATAAACCGTTTAAGTTTATCCAATTCAACGTTGAACTTGTGAAAGAAACTGAATCAGCACCGACTACAGAAATTGAGCGTCGCCGCGTAAGCGCTTAATTTGATCAAAGAATGGATAGCCCTCTCTATCCATTCTTTCCCTTCTTCATTGAATTATTACTAATCAATATTTATAAGATACTGATTAATAATGGTTTAAATACAAATTAATATTAGTTTGAGTGATTTTTATGATTGATAAATCAGCATCCTTACAAACAGCGCTTTCCCAAATTAAGGACGGTTCGACCATTATGATTGGCGGTTTCGGTACCGCGGGTCAGCCAGCTGAATTAATCGATGGCTTAATCGAACTGGGTATTAAAGACTTGGTCATCGTCAATAACAATGCAGGTAATGGCGATTATGGCTTAGCAAAGCTGCTTAAAACTGGTGCTGTACGTAAAATTATTTGTTCTTTCCCACGCCAATCAGATTCTTGGGTGTTTGATGAACTGTACCGCGCTGGAAAAATTGAGTTAGAGCTTGTACCGCAAGGGAATTTAGCCTGCCGCATACAAGCTGCAGGTATGGGTTTAGGTCCAATTTACACACCAACAGGTTTTGGAACATTGCTGGCTGAAGGTAAACCGACTCTGAATTATGAAGGTAAAGATTACGTTTTAGAAAATCCAATTAAAGCGGACTTTGCTTTGATCAAAGCATCAAAAGGTGACCGCTGGGGCAATCTGATTTATCGCAAATCGGCACGTAACTTTGGTCCAATCATGGCGATGGCAGCTGATATTACTATTGCACAGGTTGCAGAAATTGTTGAATTAGGTGAGCTTGATCCTGAACATATCATCACACCTGGCATTTTTGTTCAACACGTTGTTCAAGTTCAACCTGCACAATAATCACGGATTAAGGAGAGAATTCATGAGCTATACCAAATTAACCCGTGATCAAATTGCTGAACGTGTTGCGCAGGATATTCCTGATGGTTCATACGTCAATTTAGGTATTGGCCTTCCCACTAAAATCTCTAGCTATTTACCTTCAGATAAAGATGTATTCCTACACTCTGAAAATGGCTTATTGGCATTTGGTCCTCCCCCTCTCGAAGAAGATCGTGATCCTGAACTGATTAATGCTGGTAAAGAATTTGTCACAATGCTTACAGGCGGTGCTTTTTTCCACCATGGCGATTCATTTGCCATGATGCGTGGTGGACATTTAGATATTGCTGTACTCGGCGCATTTCAAGTTGCTGAAAATGGCGACCTTGCCAACTGGCATACGGGTGCCCCTGATGCAATTCCAGCTGTTGGTGGAGCAATGGATTTAGCCGTTGGTGCCAAAAAAGTATTTATTACGACTGATCATGTAACCAAAAAAGGTGAACCTAAAATTGTGGCAGAACTGACGTATCCTGCGACAGGACTTAAGTGTGTCGATCGTATCTATACAGACCTCTGTGTTATTGATGTCACAGCAGAAGGAATGAAGGTTATTGAAAAAGTGGAAGGTTTGTCATTCGAAGAACTACAAGCAATGACTGGTGCAAAACTGATTGATGCGACTGCTTAGAACGAAAAGTCCCCTTTTTATTAAAGGAGGGATTTAGGAAGTATTAATATTAAAAATTAACTTCCTTTAAATCCCTCCTATCCTCCCTTCAAGAAAGTGAGGAGCTATATTCCAAGGATTTATATAATGAAAAACGCATATATCATTGATGCTATTCGTATACCTTTTGGCCGTTATGCAGGTGGACTCGCACCCGTACGTACAGATGACTTAGGCGCTTTGCCCATTAAAGCATTAATTGAACGAAATCCGAGTGTGGAATGGAACCAAGTTGATGATGTGATTTATGGCTGTGCCAATCAGGCAGGTGAAGATAATCGTAATGTAGGCCGTATGTCCGCATTGCTTGCTGGCCTTCCCTATCAAGTTCCAGCTACCACTGTCAATCGCTTGTGTGGTTCATCGCTTGATGCAGTTGCTATGGCTGCACGAGCAATTAAATCAGGTGAAGCAGATCTGATCATTGCAGGTGGTGTTGAGTCAATGTCTCGTGCACCTTTTGTTATGGGTAAACCTGAAACAGCATACGGCCGTTCGCAAAAGATTGAAGATACCACCATGGGCTGGCGTTTCATCAATCCAAAATTAAAAGAACTATATGGCGTTGAAACCATGCCGCAAACTGCAGAAAATGTTGCGGAACAATTTAATATTAACCGTGCAGATCAAGATCAGTTTGCATTAGGCAGTCAGCAAAAAACAGCTGTAGCACAAGCTAAAGGCTTTTTTGATAAGGAAATCATCCCTGTCACCATACCTCAACGTAAAGGTGAGCCTGTCGTGATTGCTCAGGATGAACATCCACGTGCTTCTACTACCCTTGAAGGCTTAACTAAACTTAAACCAGTTGTGAAATCAGACGGGACCGTGACTGCGGGAAATGCTTCAGGCATTAATGATGGGGCCGCTGCACTACTTATTGCATCGGAAGAAGCAGTAGAAAAATACGCACTTCAACCTCGTGCGAAAATTATTGGTGCAACTGTTGTTGGCGTGGAGCCCAGAATTATGGGTTATGGCCCTGCACCTGCAATTAAGAAATTGTTGGCTCAAACAGATTTAAGTCTTGAACAGATGGACGTAATTGAGCTCAATGAGGCATTTGCAGCACAAGCCCTCGCTGTAACACGTGACTTAGGTTTGGCGGATGATGATGCACGTGTGAATCCAAACGGTGGTGCAATTGCAATCGGTCATCCATTAGGTGCTTCAGGTGCCCGATTAGTTACAACCGCACTGAATCAACTTGAACAAACTGACGGGAAATATGCACTCTGTTCAATGTGTATCGGTGTTGGTCAAGGCATCGCTTTGATTATCGAACGCGTATAACTATTTAAAATTCCCCTCCCTTTAATCAAGGGAGGTTGAGAGGAATCTATGCCGACATTTACATCTAATACTGCTCAGATTAATTTTCAGACCTTTGGTGATCAATCGAATCCAGCCATTATCTTCTCAAATTCATTAGGTACGAACTACAGTATGTGGCAACCACAGATTGAGTTCTTTAAGAGTAACTATTTTATAATTTGCTACGATACCCGTGGTCATGGGAAGTCTACAGCACCACAAGGTCCTTATAATCTAGAGTTATTGGGTGAAGATGTTATAAATTTACTGAATCATTTAGAAATTTCCAAAGCAATTTTTTGTGGAATTTCTATGGGGGGGATTACAGGTCAGTGGCTTGCACAGCATTATCCTGATCGTTTCAACTATGTGATTGTATGTAATACCGCTGCTAAAATCGGTTCAGAAAATACTTGGCTAGATCGTGCAAATTTAGTTCGCGAGCAAGGACTTTTACCTATCGCCTCCACTGCTGCCGGGCGTTGGTTCACAGATCCCTTTATCCAAAGTAACCCAACAATTGTTGCTAAACTTTCAAACGACCTTGGAGCTGGCAGCCCAGAAGGTTATGCGAGTTGTTGTGAAGCTTTGGCTAAAGCGGATGTCCGGGAGGATTTATCTAAAATTCGTATTCCAGTGCTTATCATTGCAGGTCAACAGGATCCGGTGACGACTGTAGAAGATGGTTTATATATGCAACATAACATCCCTGGCAGCCAATTGTTTGAGATTAATGCATCACATATTTCCAATCTTGAAAAAGCAGATGACTTCAATCGTGCTATCCAAAAATTTATAGTATAAGATTTTGATAAAATAGAAAAAATGTTTACACATTTTTTCTATTTTTCTATCAACATTTTAATTCGCAGATTCAAATCCCAAGTGCAACACATTTGTAGTTAGTTGAAAAAGTTAGGTGTATTCATAGAATCATTAGACTTTTTCAACTCGCAATTGGAAAGCACACAATGAAGAAATACACCCAACTTTCTCAAGATGAAAGATACGAAATTTATGCTACTTTGAAAAGTAAAAGTTCAATCGCTACCCTTGCTCGGGAGTTAGGACGTTCACGATCAACCATCTACCGTGAAATAAAAAGAAATACTGGGCAACGTGGATATAGAGCTCAACAGGCAGCTAAATTTGCAAGTCAAAGACGGTACCGTCCTTCATCATCAATGACAGCATTTGCCTTCGCTTATATTGATTATTTGATTGGTTTGGACTGGTCACCAGAACAAATTTCAGGTGCTTTAACACAACGCGGTTGGCTGGATGTACCTTCACATGAGTGGATTTACCAGTACATTTATCAAGATAAATCACAAGGAGGTAAACTCCATCTACACTTAAGGCATCAGAAGAAATATCGAAAACGCGGTTACAAAAACACGGATCGTAGGGGGCAAATCATTGATAAAACAAGTATTCACTGCAGAGACCAGGTCATTGATCAACGACAACGTTTAGGAGATTTCGAAGGTGACACGGTGATTGGTAAACATCATAAAGGTGCTTTATTGACACTCGTTGATCGAAAGAGCCTGTATGTACATATTGTTCATTTAGGGCCAACGAGAGCATCCTCTCAAACGATTACTTGTGCATTAGATCGTTTACAAATGAGCCATGCTTATAGTGTGACATTTAATAATGGCAAAGAATTTTCCGAACACAAAAGAATTACTGATGCTGGGATAGAGACGTATTTTGCTGATCCTTACAAGTCTATTCAGCGAGCTAGAAATGAAAATACGAATGGTTTAATCCGTCAATATCTGCCAAAATCATCATCGTTTGATGATGTGTCAAACGAACAAATAGAGCAGATAGAATTTGCACTCAACCATCGTCCTAGAAAAACACTAGGTTGGTATACACCGAGTGAAGTTATGGCTGGTTTTTATACTGTTGCACTTGCCGTTTGAATCCGCCATTTTTAATGACTTTGAAAATTTTTCCACTCGATCTACTTTGAAAACACATCTCAAAACTTGGACGAATATCTTCACCATCCACTGTAATATATTGGATATGTGAGGCTGATTTGCTTTCTAAGAAATGTCTTTCTACAGTCGCTTTAATTGCATACATTGCACCAAACTGATCTGTGACTTTAATATTTTCTATATACATTGATTTACCTGAAATTAATTAAAATGGTTTGCTCTAATTGGATTCTTTTTAACTCACTTTCTGTTCCAATCTAAATAGCTGGTTCAATGCGGCATAAAAACTACGACCATCGAGATTTAAATCCACTTCAATACCTGAAGCCAAACGAACTCTTTTACCTACTTCGACTGGTTTTAAGCCCTGACGAGTATTCTGAAGTTTATTATGAGGAATCAGTGATACTAAAATTTCTGTACCATTGATTGACTTTGCAACTAAATTTTCTTTTATTAACAACTTTTATCCTAAAATTAATACTTATTTATGATCACTTATCATTTTTATGATCAACACATTTAGATTGCTACAATATTTACGGCATTAGGACCTTTCTGTCCCTGTGCAATACTGAACTCTACTTGTTGACCCTCAAATAATGTACGGAAGCCTGAGCTCGCAATTTCACTGAAATGAGCAAAAACATCTGGTCCTTCTTGGGTTTGAATGAAGCCAAAGCCTTTTGCTTCATTGAACCACTTTACAGTACCTTTAACTACGTTTGAATTTGACATAATAAAACCTATTTTAATATTTGTGAGCCAATTGCATGGCGAGATATAACTTTGAAAAATAATAAAGAATAGTATTTGTAATCTAAAAAACGAAGAATTATAAATAAGCAACGATGATTAAAAAATTATACAAACTAGACTTTTTCTAGTCATAAGTACTATGACAGGTATACATCAAATTATCAAGTTTTCTTATATATTTATTTATTAAACAAATATTAATCTAAGATAAAAATATCATATTGTAAATATTTAAGCACTTTTGAGATTTAAATTCCTACTTTGCTTAGGCTATTATTTAATTTCTAATTGTTACCGAAATACTTATCTTACATATTAATAATTTGGATTTTACTAAAATTTATTTAGAGGTATTGCAGATCAATCGATTAGAGGCATTTTTTCGCTAATGTGTAATCTTATTAAAGATGATTTTTCACGTTTATTTAGTTTAATTTGCATATTTATTAACCAATACATCCCTTTCTCTATTCCCGCTAGGGTTCTTAGCCTATAATTTATCCACAAAAGCTGCGGACAACTCTAGGGATAATTATTTAAACCTCAAAATAATTCTCTTAAAATATTGAAATATGAATATATTTTTATTTAGCGTTATTTTGATTATCAAAAACATTTCAACAATTTTATGTCAATATAAGAATTCACTTTAATGTTCTTTATCCTAAGGCGAGTTTTATCTATACAATTTAAAGTTTGTTGTTGGTTTAAAAAATTAGCTTTTTTGTGTTCAATAATTTGCATCTAGTTCTATTGGTAAATTTCTATATACCTTTTAAAAATTTCTTTTACAATTCTAGAAAAACACAATTTCAATAGGCTAATTACTCTTGTTGATTTCTGTTTCATATACTCTTCACATCAGAATAATATGAATTTGATACAATAGTGTAAGACTCTTAAATTTGTACAAACTTATAAATGGACAGCAAATTAAAATTTGATGAATAAAATGAAGGTTTAAACATTCAATAATGATTGACCAAAAATTTGAAAAAATGCTTTATGGACTTGAGTTGTTTTTTATTTAATTGTGCTTAGTGGCCTGTCTCTTAAAATATACTTTTATGACTTAATTTTCACAGAAATTACTATTGAGAATTGGCGTAATGGCGACCTAATCTAACAGATAGATTTTTTTTCAAGAGATCGATTGAGGTTCTTATCTACTATGTATGATAAAAATTAAATTTTATACAACTCGAAATTTGCTCACGGTTTTGGATGTCCATAGCTTAATGCTACTTACATTTTACCTTTACGTAAATTCATTACTAACTAATTTTTTTGGTATGAAATAAGCTTTCATCACATTATGTATTATTTATTGGGTATCAATTTTTTTCATTCAAAAGTTCCGGAATATGCTTGTGTCATATTACGAGCAGTGAGCATTTAAAATGTAAGATCATTCACTACTAGAAATAAAACGTTAAATTAAAATAAATTCCGTAATCAATAATCAGTTTAAATTTTGTGGGATAAAATTTCTACTTCTAACTGGATTTTTGAAGTAAATAAACCTTTTGAATAAAATTCAGATTATCCTTTCAAAACACCATATATACGCATAGAAGCCACCAAATCAACTCCCACACCAAATTACATACATCCCTATATCGCGCTTCAAACAAGCGCTTAGAGCGCAAGCCACAGAGCAGTAGCTACATTGGATATTGATCGAGGTCTTCCAATATTTACTTGTTTTATCTTTTAAAAAAAAGGTGTAGCAAGTTGCTACACCTTTTTATTTTTCTCTATGATTTTTTTCAGCAGATTTTCTAAACTTTCTAAATCTTCTTCATCAATTTCTGAAACGTTTAATGATACTTTTAGCTGTTTAGTATCCATTTTTATGTTACCTGCAACCTTACCTTCAAATTGTATTTTTCGAACAAGTGAGGTCGATGGAACTTTCGAATTTTTTTCGGTCAACAGCTTCGTAGCATATGTTACAGCTTTACTTTGCTCTAGCTTCTTAGCTTTAACTTGTTCCCAAGCACCTAGTAGAGCCTTTACAGCGACATCTAAATCTTCAGAATGATCAGATAAAAACTTCTTAAATGCGGTAGCCGCACTACGACCTAATAAGTTAGGCATCGTATTCAAATCACCAAGTATTACTGGTGGAAGTTTCTCAAAAGATAAGTATTTATACATATCTTCACGATTTAAACCTAATGATTTCGCTAATTTTTGTTTATTCTTCTTCAAATCCTCATGTAAAGCATCTAATCCTAAGAAGATTTCGTAATCACTTAAATCTTGTCTCTTTAAATTTTCAGCAAGAGTAAGTAAAGAGGCCTCTTCATCATTTGCATCAATAATAATGACTTCTATCGTATTCTTATTGAGTAACTGATGTGCTCTAAGACGACGTTCACCTGCGATCAATTCAAATTTGGAGTTCCCTAACTTACGAACAGTGATAGGTTGCAAAAGACCTACTTCTGAAATCGAATCTGCTAGCTCTTGTAACTCAGTTTGATTAAAAATTTTACGCGGTTGATTAGGACTCTTTGTAATATCAGAAATACTGACATTGCGTCGGAACTCTTTTTGATCCTTAATTGTCTCTTGCTGTGCTTGTTGATGCTTTTCAGTATTTTGCTTCAATCGTTGTGCAAGTAATTCTTTAGCGCTAGCCATACATCAATCCTTTTAAACTTTTTCTATAACTTCTGCGGCAAGCATTTGGAATGCTTTACGTACTTTCGAGCTTTTTTCAAGTTTGAGAAGAGGTTGTTGCATAATCGCTGCTTGATTTACCTTTGTACTTTGGGGAATTGAATTCTCCAGAATTACACCAACTTGTTTTAATGCTTCTTCTTTTATAAGTTTACAAACATTTTGGCGCTCATCATGTTTGATGAGTAATGCACCCAACAATTTTAAATCTGGATTTATACGACGTATTTTCTCTAAATGATTCAATAAATCTGTTACACCATATAGCCCATATTGTGAACCTGACTCAATTGGAATAATGACATGCGTTGAAGATGCTAATGCATTACTCGTCAATAATTTTAAACTTGGCGGGCAATCAATTAAGATATAATCATAAATATCGCGTAACAGTTCGATTTTTGTCGTTAGTTCTTCAGAAGGTCTCGGTGCATCATCTTTTAATTGATCTTCTGTTTTACCCAAGTTTAGAGAACCGTAAATTAATGATACGTTTTCAAAATTTGTTGTTTCATCTAATGCGTCAGCTAATAAGGAAATATCACCCACAAGAAGTTCAGCTGTTGTAACAGGTACTTCACTTGGATGTTTGGTTCCAATATGTAGACTTGCGTTAGCTTGAGGATCTAAATCGATAACTAAAACTTTGTTACCAAGATTAGCGAGTTCTGATGCAAGATGAACTACGGTTGTTGTTTTACCACAGCCACCTTTATGATTTGCTACAGCAATGATTTTAGCAGACATGCTTGTCATCTAATTCCATAATTGAATGAAACTAATATAAATAAGTTTGTAGCAACTTGCTACATATTTTAAATTTAAAATGTTCATTTGATTATATGAGAAACAAATAATGAATTTAAAAAATATAGCTAGCTTAATTAAATAATTAATATATATTTAGTTAATTAGTAATTAATAATTAGAGAGTTTTTTCTTTTTTTAAAACATATACTTAGAATTTTAAAGGTGGAAGGCTTGTCACAAAAAAGTGGAAGGTTTGTCATAGAAAAGTGGAATACTTGTCACTTAAAGGTGCAATGGGTGTCACTCAAAAGTGGAAGGTTTGTCATTTTAAAGTGGAAGATATGTCATTAAGGTGGAAAGTTTGTCACTTACGTTATAATTATACATTAAATCTAGAATAATAAAGTTTAAAAACAATACTTTATTTTGTGGATAAGAATTAAAATTATAGGCGTAAGAGTGGAAGGTTTGTCATCATAGATTTTATATCTGTGGGTAATTTTTTTTCATCACCTTTATTCACCTGATCTATTGGTCGTACGCATAACAATTCCTTTTAAACATCGAATTATGGGATCACTGCACTGGCTAAGGGTTTATTCCTTTTTGATTAGGAGTCGTGGCTCCACATAAAAGTGGAAAGCTTGTCACTGATATATGTTGAAGTTGAGGATTAAGATTTGATTATTTCGACATCAAAATACAACGATGAAGTACAAAAAAGATTAATTAAATTTCTTCTGTGTAGCCTATCAGGTTAAATGTATCTAATGGTCTGATATTTTAATGAGAGTACATGTCATAAAGTAAAAGTGGAAGGCTTGTCACTCACGCATCTGGAAGTTGTGGATATCTTATAATTATAAATAGCCACATGACTTGATAGTAATATTTAAAGTGGAAGGCTTGTCATATCACCCTAAGAAAACATCTTAGAAGGGATAGTATCATTGCAACTTGTATATGAAGTATGCAAATTTTTGAATGTATGTAAAAAGGTGGAAAGTTTGTCACTACTATCTGTATATGTGTTTACCTAAATATTAAGTTCAATAAATTAAAACAATGATACATCATTGCCATTGGTGGAAATCTTGTCACTTACTCAGGCTAAAATCAGCAAATTTTTAGATGTCATTTTCAATATTGTATTTTTTGTATGTGATAAAAAAATCAAAAATCTTAAAGGTGGAAAGTTTGTCACTAATAAAACACGAAATTGTGGATAAATTGATCATTAAGTAAATTTCAACTTAGTGAGGTTCAAATCTAAGATTTTTATGAGTGGAAGCTTTGTCACAGCTTTAAACAAAAAATAGTCAAACTATTTTTAATTTATAGAAGTTGTATTTTTACTATTCAAAAAGAATTGGTAGATTTCGCTTAAAGTGGAATGTTTGTCACTTATTGGTGGAATATAAATTTATGTTTTCCACTCTAATGATTTTTTTAAAATTTAGAGTGACAAACCTTCCACTCTTAGATTTTGTGGTGAAACTATTGAAAGTTTTTCCACTTTTATATATAAAACTATAGAACATTTTAAAAACTCACCGACATGACTGACAACAATTCAATATCTGAAGAGAACGATTATATTCCATACTGTATTGGTAACATTAGGCACAATGGCGTTGTAAGTACGAGTAACCGCTTAATACGCCCCATTGAATTATCTGCCAATGAATATAAAGCGTTACTGTATGCAATGGCTGTTGCAAATTTAGGTGAGAAAGTTAATCAGGATAAAGAAATCACCGAGCAAACTTATATTTATTTGTATAAAGATGATCTAGCAGAATTACTTGGGCTAAGTAAACGTAATTCGATTAATGTGGCAATTGATCGTATTTATAAAGAGTTGTCATCAAGGGTTGCGCATTTCATTATTGAAGAGCCTACTGTTGATTCAAAGAAAAAAACCAAAAAAGTACATTCTGTAGTACCTATTATTCGCGAATTACGTTGGGAAGATGATTTAAAGAATGCAATTCAAATTCGCTTTACCAGCGAAGTGCTTCCTTACTTCACTCAGCTGGCGGGAGGCAATTTTACAACATATCAGCTTAAGCATCTTTTTGCCTTAGATTCTGTCGCGAGTATGAGTCTCTATACCTACTTTATTAAGAATGAGTTCAAGTTTAATAATCAAGAGACATACGAAATTCCATTAATGCTTGAAAACCTAAAAGCGTTAATTGATATCAATGAAACTAAATATGATCGTTGGGTTGATTTTAGACGCTACGTTTTAGATAAAATAGTTGCTGAAATTAATGAAAACACAGATCTACATTTGGAATACGAGACGATTAAAAAAGGTAGACCTATTGTTGGTGTAAACTTTAAATTAAATCATCGTGGATTTGAAAAAGAAAAAATTGAAATCCCGACAAAAGAAAGAGAAAAAATATATTTAGATGTTCCCTTTGAAGACAATGCACTGGTCAAAGATTTAGGCGCTAAATTTGATATGAATGTACGTTCATGGCATATCTATTCTGATGATATAAATTACCCAAAATTTAAAAAATGGTTCAAAAAAGAAGGTTGTTTAACTGATTCACAGGCTAATGTGGTTATTAACGACACCTTGTTCCAAATGGAGTTTGCAACCGTCGGAATGAGTTTGAATGATTTTAAACGTTCAATGAAGCAAAAACTAAAAACAGATAGTGAATTTGTGAAGAGCATACGTGAGCGGCTAAATGAAATCTTTGGTAAAGAAGTGATTTAATTTACCCAAACTTGAACTTCCTGATCTATTGTATTGACTCGGACTTTTGGTCCGAGTTTTTTATTAAATAATTAAATCTCAGCTGTAGAATTAATTTACCTCAATTAATTTGGGTCTACATTCTTCTGAAATTGGTTCAGACGCTTATCTAAGATATAACTTTTTTAAGCAAAATCATGAAAAATTTAAGTCAGCTAAATGTATTCTCTAATTTTTGATATTAGAATTCGCCCTTAACAAAGATAATGAATCTCAAAGTTCTTTAAACAGCTGTAATTATAGCTCAATCATTAATGCTGAATTTTAAAATTCTGTTTAAGACTAAATTTGGTCGATATACCTATATATTAGATCTCTTGCGAAAGTTAATTTAAGAGCATCCAATTCACCATTCCAGCAATTAAATTCATTCTTAGACCAAAGCGTTTCCGTCTATTTCTATAGCGTTCTGTTAATATCCGAAAATGTTTAAGTTTGCCGTTGATATGTTCAATTGTGATCCTACGCCGACTGATTTCTTGGTTGATCTGTTTTGCTATTTGGGGTAATGATAAATTCTTAGGTTTCTTGATGGGAATGAGTAACTTACTCTTAATCTGATGAAATCCTTTATAGGCTAAATCTGCCATGATACAAGGATAAATGACCATCTCCTTCAAATACTTACGCGCAATCGTCAGATCGTGTTTTCTGCCATCTTCAATCTGTATACTTACAATTTGCTTTAATTTTGGGTTAAAAATGACCTGTGTTTTTAGCGTATGTTTCTTCTTTTTACCGCTATAGAATTTTCTTTGTTTTTTTGGGACGCTCAATCTGTGACTCAGTGACATCAACGATTACATAATCCTCCTCACTAAACTTTTGATTCCTTTTAGGCAATGCGAAAATCCGTGATTGAATCAGAGCCTTTTCAACTTTCTGAATCGTACGATTCACATTACTTTCAGCTAGGTTATAGTCGGCGGATAACTCAATTTGAGTTCTATAACAGCGTAAGTAATTTAAAGTTAACAACAATTGATCCTCTAAACACAACGAATGAGGTCTTCCAGATTTTTTCTTGGCAAGTTCAGCGTGTTGTAACACTGATACCATTTTTAAGAATAATGGACGAGGAACGCCAACAAGTCGTTTAAATTCCCCATCATTAAATCTAGTTAAATTTTCATATTTCATGGGACTAGTATAAACAATTTTTTACTTTCGCAAGAGGTCTATTTATAAAATTTAATTAAGCACATTAATCTCTGAAAAGTTTCGAACGCTTATGTACAAATTTACATTGCTACTAGGTATAGCCTTAAAGGTTATGAAAAAACTTGATTGAGGATAAATTTAAACGGAGCAAAATTTTAAGCTTATTAATTTAAATGGTGTTAATAGCTAGGTGATTCAGATCTTGTAAATACTAACCACTCAATCGCAATGTGTAGCAAGTTGCTACACTTTTCTGAGACATTAGGAAGGATCGTTTCAGTTTTTAAAATTAATGACATTTGGTTAGTGTAAATGAGCTTAATTGTAAAACTGGATGTCATCATTTAGCTCGACGTGTAATTGAGTTAAGACATCTATGAAAAAATAAAATTCAGGAACTGATTCATAAATATAAAGTGTAATGGAAATAACTAAAATGGTGCAATCTAGAGTGAGTTAGGATTTTTGCATCATGATTGAGCAAAAATAGTATGATAAAAACTAAAAAACGTAATACTAGCTTGGCATGCCATTTGCATTCATATACTTAGATGAAAAGTGATCTAGGGTTCCGATACATGAAGTTTCAAGTATGTCTGCGACCGAGAGTTCACGGCTTAAGTTGCAAGCTCAAGCTACACGGAGGGATAAAAGCCCGGGAGGTAAACCGTAGAAGATTGGGATGGATGCATATGAGCACAATAACTTATCACGAAGATCAAGTCCTTTGGACGGAACGTTTACCGGGTGGACACCACTGGTCAGCACGTATTCAGCGTGGCGCAGTATTACAACTTCAATCCTTAGGCAAAAATGCCAATGTGGCACTGTATTGCGTCAATAGCGAAGACAAGCTCGAACGCTATAACATGCCAGACAGCTTAAAAGGGCAACATACGGCATTTTTAAGTACAGGACATATCCTTGCATCTGACCTGGGTCGCGCGATGATTTCCATCGTCAAAGATGACCACGGTTGGAATGATGCGTTCTGTGCACCAAGCACTGCACAACAAATTGAACAACAATTTGGTTCAAAAACCTTCCAAGATGCACGCAACGACATGTACCGTAACGGCAAAGATTCGTTACTGCTTGAGATGACCAAGTTTGGATTATCTGCAACGGATTTGAGCAGTACTTTAAATCTGTTTTCTAAAGTTCAACCGGATGACCATGGCAATCTCAGCTATGTAGCATCTGACAATACGAATCAAGTGATTGAACTGCGCTTTGAAATGGATTGCTTGGTGTTCTTATCATCCGCACCGCATGCTTTAGATAACAGCACGGAATATGCGCCTGCCGATGTTCAATTGTCTTTATACAAAGCACTTCCTTTAGGTGACAGCGATGTATGTCGTGATTCATGCCCGCAAAATCAGCGTGCATTTCAAAACAATAATCGCTACTACGCATTAACTGCTTAAGGGGAACAGATCATGACTGCACTCGTAAAATTAGAAAAATCAGTTTTAAGTGAAATTTGTCCAGCCGGTGAAGCATGGATGTGCGAAGTCAAAAAAGGGCAATATTTCCGTATCGTGGATTTAGAAGGCAACCAAGCGGTAGATACGCTGTTTATCTCGGCTTCTAACCCTGAAGAGCGTTATAGCGCAACTGATACCTTAGCCATCAATCAACAGATCTATTTAGAAAAAGGCGCAGCGCTATACACCAACTTTGGCAACAAAATTGCCACCATCCATGATGATAACTGCGGTCGCCATGACACCTTAGGCGGGGCATGTTCATGTGAAAGTAACACGGTTCGTTATGCACATGACACATATCCAATGCACAGTTGCCGTAACAATTTCATGATTGCGCTGTCTCAGCATCCAATTGCCAAAAAACACGGCTTAAATGTGCGTCACATCGGTCCAAATATTAACTTCTTTATGAATGTACCCGTCACAAGTGAGGGACATCTAAAGTTTGATGATGGTATTTCGGCACCGGGTAAATATGTGGAAATTAAAGCGGAAATGGATTTGATCGTGCTGATCTCTAACTGCCCACAACTGAATAACCCTTGTAATGCTTACAACCCAACTAAAATTCAATTGATCATCCGTGAAGGCGAGGACGCATAATATGTTTAATAAAGTTTTAATCGCCAACCGTGGTGCAATTGCGTGTCGTGTCATTCGTACCCTTAAAAAATTAGGTATCCAATCTGTTGCAGTCTATTCGGAAGCCGATCGTGATTCACTCCATGTGACTTTGGCCGATGAAGCCGTTTATATCGGTGAAGCACCTGCCAGCCAAAGCTATTTAAATGTCGATAAAATTTTAGAGGTTGCCAAACAAACCGGCGCACAAGCGATTCATCCGGGTTATGGCTTCTTGTCCGAAAATGCTGAATTCTGTGACTTGTGTGAATCACAAGGTATTGCTTTTATTGGGCCAAACTCTGCACAGATGCGAGCCTTTGGTCTTAAACACACTGCACGTGAACTTGCGATTCAAGCCAGTGTACCGTTATTGCCGGGTAGTCAGTTATTGGCGGATGAAGCTGAAGCTTTAATGGAAGCAAATCGTATTGGTTATCCTGTGATGCTGAAAAGTACTGCCGGTGGTGGTGGGATCGGCATGCGTTTGGTCTGGAACGAAGCAGAACTGAAAGATGCTTATGCAACGGTGTCTTATTTAGCCCAAGCCAACTTTAAAGATGCCGGTTTGTACCTTGAAAAATTCGTGCAAAATGCCCGTCATATTGAAGTGCAAATTTTTGGTGATGGTCAAGGTCAAGTGATTGCACTGGGAGAGCGTGATTGTTCGGTACAGCGTCGCAACCAAAAAGTGATTGAGGAAACACCGGCACCGCATATCAATGACGAACAGCGTGCCTATATTCAAAATGTTGCCATTCAACTGATGCAGTCAGTGAATTACCGTTCTGCCGGTACAGTTGAATTTGTGATGGATACCGACACCCAAGAATTCTATTTCTTGGAGGTGAATACCCGTCTACAAGTGGAACATGGCGTGACCGAGCAAGTCTTTGGTGTGGACTTGGTGGAATGGATGGTCACCTTGGCTAGTGGTGATTGGACTGCACCAACAGAAAAAATTGAATCGAAAGGTCATTCGATTCAAGTGCGTTTATATGCTGAAGACCCAATCAAAAACTTCCAACCAAGTGCCGGTTTACTGACACATGTTGAGTTTGATTCTAATGCCCGTAATGAAACATGGGTCGAAACAGGTTCAAATGTATCATCATTCTATGACCCGATGATTGCTAAAATCATTGTCACAGCAAACGATCGTGCTTCTGCGATTCAAGCCATGACTGATACTTTGGCGAAAACTTCAGTTGCAGGGATTGAAACCAATCTTGAATATCTACAAAACATCATCTACTGTGAGGTATTTAAAGCTGGCACACAAACCACACGTTTCTTAAATACCTTTGAATGGAAAACTCAAAAGATTGAAGTATTACAAGCCGGTATTCAAACTGCTGTACAAGATGTCACAGGACGTTTGGGCTATTGGGATGTGGGTGTGCCACCATCAGGTGCGATTGATCCATTGTCACTGAATGTCGCAAACCAGTTGCTTGGCAATGCCTATAACACTGCAGGACTCGAATGTACGCTACAAGGTCCAACTCTAAAATTCCATTGTGATAGCCAAATCGTACTGGCCGGTGGTGATATGCCATCAACACTAGATGGCGTTCAAGTTCCGATGTGGCAAACCGTGAATGTGCGTAAAGGTCAGATTCTCAAATGTGGCAAAATCGCGACAGGTTGCCGTACCTATATCGGCATTAAAGGTGGTTTGAATGTACCTAAATACCTCGGCTCACAAGCGACCTTTACCTTAGGTCAATTTGGTGGTCATGCAGGGCGTAACTTATTGATTGGCGATATGTTGCCAATTACGGCATTCACAAGTGATGAAGTGAAAAGCCTTGCACCTGAGCAAGTGCCATCATTTAGTCATGAATGGGAAATTGCGGTGATGTATGGCCCGCATGGTGCACCTGATTTCTTTACCAAAAATGATATTGATACTTTCTTTGCTAATACCTTTGAGATCCACTTTAACTCAAGCCGTACCGGTATTCGTTTAATCGGGCCAAAACCGGAATGGGCACGTGAAGATGGTGGTGAAGCTGGTCTGCATCCATCCAATATTCATGACAATGCTTATGCCATTGGTGCGATCGATTTCACTGGGGATATGCCAATTATTCTTGGGCCAGATGGTCCAAGTCTTGGTGGTTTCGTCTGTCCTGCGGTGTTGATTAATTCTGAGCTGTGGAAACTCGGTCAGCTTAAAGCCGGTGACAAAGTGAAATTTGTCCCTGTGAGCTATCACCAAGCCAAACTTTTAAATGAAAAATATCAAGCGCAATTAGAAGCTTCAGATACACAAGCGGTGGCATTTGATGAATCGTTCTATCCTGAACTTTCGACATTAAAAAATGCCGTCCTCGATACCTTAAAAGGTGAAAATGGTGCACCTGATGTGGTGTATCGTCCTGCTGGCAATAATTACATATTGGTGGAATATGGCGAGTTGGTGCTAGATCTGAACTTACGTTTCCGTATTCATGCGCTGATGCAATGGGTTCAAAAGCAAAATATTCAGGGCATTATCGACCTGACACCGGGGATTCGTTCGCTACAAATCCATTTTGATTCAATCAAACTTGATCAAATTGATTTATTGCGTCTACTTCAAGTAGCGGAAGAACAGCTGCCAGATGTGACGGAAATACAAGTGCCATCACGTACGGTGTATTTACCGCTCGCGTGGGAAGATTCACAAACCCAACTTGCGACTGAACGTTATATGCAAACTGTGCGTCCTGATGCGCCATGGTGTCCGGACAATATCGAATTTATCCGTCGTATTAATGGCTTAAAAGACAAACAAGCCGTGAAAGATGTGGTCTATAACGCGAGTTATTTGGTGATGGGATTGGGTGATGTCTACCTCGGTGCACCTGTGGCCACGCCACTTGATCCACGTCAACGTTTAGTGACCACCAAATATAACCCTGCTCGTACATGGACGCCTGAAAATGCCGTGGGTATTGGCGGTGCGTATATGTGCGTATACGGTATGGAAGGTCCGGGGGGCTATCAATTTGTTGGTCGTACCACGCAAATGTGGTCTCGCTACCGTAGGAATCCTGATTTTGAAAAAGGTATGCCGTGGTTACTACGCTTCTTTGACCAAATTAAATTCTATGAAGTTTCTGAAACTGAACTCATGCAAATGCGTGAGGACTTTAAAGCAGGTCGCTTAAAATTGCGTATTGAAGAAGGTGTATTAAACTTAAAAGAGTACAACGACTTCTTAACTGAAAACCAAGCATCCATTTCAGCATTTAAGTCAGTGCAACAAGCTAATTTTGATGCAGAACGTCGTCGTTGGCATGAAGCAGGGCTTGCAGAATATGTGTCTGAAAGTTTAGATGCTGTGGATGATGGTGAAGGGGTAGAAGTGCCTGATGGTGGCTGTGCAGTGGAGTCGCATATGCCGGGTTCAATTTGGAAAATTGAATGTCAGTCAGGTGATATTGTGGAAGAAGGCGCAACGCTTGCCGTGATTGAAGCGATGAAAATCGAGATTCCAATTATTGCGCCTGAGCGTATGAAGGTTGAAGCGATTACCATTGAAAAAGGGCAAACGGTGAAAACGGGGCAGGTATTGTTTACATTGGCGCCGGTAGCTTGATGAGATAGATATAAAAAAGACCGTCCGTAAGGGCGGTTTTTTATTATACTAATGAAAAATATATGAATTATTCAAATCTAGACTATGAATGAAACCAATAGTGCTCTAGCAAATATTACTGATGCAGGATTATTCGAAAGATTAGCATCTGATGTGCTTAGATTTGCTGAACCTGAGATTTATAAGAGTATTTCTCATCAGGGTATGAATCCGCAAGGTAAAACAATTAAAGCACCATTGGATAATGTAGGTTGGTGTTATGTCAACGGCGAAGCAAAGGTTGTTGCAGTAGCACATACAACAACATCACGTAATGATTTAGAAACCAAATGGTTGAGAGATTTAGACACAGTTACACCGAGAAAAAAAGGTAGTAAACCCACAGGAAGTGATGGTGACTTAGTAAAAGCAATTAAAGAGTTAGTTAAAATTAGGCAAGGAAATCCTGATTTAAAAGCAAGGTTAGCCTTGATGTGTAATAGTGTTGAGCCTCAAGAAATACGTATAAAAGCACATCAGCTTGCTTCACAACATGATATTGAATTAGAAATATGGTCAAACTCTAGAATTTCTTCATTTTTAGATATTGATCCGAATGGTCAAACAATTCGTCATAAATATTTTGGTGTTTTGCCTACTGTTCTATCTCATGAAGAACTCTTAAGAATAGGCACTTTAAGTACTGTACATCTTAATTTTAAACAAGACTTATTCGTTGAACGTGATGACATAAAATTTCAAAATTTGAATTTAGTAATTGGAACCTCTGGTTCAGGTAAAACTACTATTTGTACGAACTTTATTCTAAAAAAGTTAGATAAAGGGCATTCGATTTTAGTATTGAGGGAAGAAAACATACAAAATTCTTTAAACTTAGATGAAGCTATTGAAAAAGAGCTACAAAGATATTCAGGTCGCTTAATTAAAGGATGTGGTAGAAAGGCTTTAGATTTATGTTCTGTGGAAAACCCTTTAATCATTTTAATTGAGGATATTAACAATATAAATAATACCGAACAACTAATTGAAAAAATTAGCTCATGGGCAAGCAATGAAAAAAGAATAAATATCTTGTGTCCTGTTTGGTATCAAAAACTAAGCATACTTTCACTCAAGCTCAAAGAAGAATTATCTAAAAACGGATTTTCATATATTTATTTAGATAATTACACAGATGAGCAAGCATTAGAGGCATTACAAAAAAGATGTAAATCAGAAAACCTAAATATTGATGAGTTGACATTAAAAAGTATTGCAAGGAACGTTGGCAATGATCCCTTGCTTTTGGCTTTAGTTGATTTTAAGGAAACTAAAAAAAATGATAAAATTATTGAAAAATTTATTTCAACAACACTAGAAAATATTGCATATGCAAAAGAAAAATTTTGTAATGATCTTGAAATAACTCTTTCAAAAAGTATTTCATATTTGGTTTTAAATAAGATTGATAAAATCAATATAATTCAATTATCTGGATTTTTAGATCGTGAGGAAAGGTCAGATCTACGGAATATACTCGATGATGGACAAATTATAAGACTTGATGAACAAAATATTATTATCTTTCGTCATGACAAGATTAAATTTCTGCTCATGGCTCAAGCTATACAGGATTTTTTAGAAAAAGATGAATATTTAGAATTTTTGACTGATCCCTATTTCTCAGAAGCATTGGGACTATCCTGTTATTTATCCTTATTAAACATTGAAAGACTTGAATTACTTACTCAGCATAATTTTTTAATAGGAATATATGCTTACTATTATGCTATCAAAGACAATTCTAAATATATTGATACTTGCATAAAAGTTATTTCAAATTGGTTAAATAATCAAGAAAATCATAAGCTATCGAAGAGTACATTACGTTATAAATCACTTACGGTTCTAAATGAATTGGTACACCCCTCAATTCTAGAATTGCTTAAACTTTATCCTAAAAAAGATCGTCATGATTTGTATTATGAATGTGGCTTTAAAAATGGAAATTTAAGTGATGGTATTCATTGGATAAGATTGTTCCCTTTTGAAATAAACTATCCGCAGATTCATTTGGTTATAAATTTCATAGTAAAAAAATATAAAAATGGCTTAAAAAATAAGTTATTTGAAATTCTTAAAGATCAAAATACTAAAGTTTCAACTCTTCATTCGCTATTTATAATCATAGGATACATTGGAGATGTAGAGTATTTAGATTCGGTAACGATTGCTATAGACAACATTAAAGATGAAGAAAAAGATTACCTTCTTATATTTTGGGTGCTATCAAGAATCTGTGATGAAAAATCAGTATATTTACTAGATTCAGTTTTAAACTATTGGAATAACTTATCAGAAGAGCAAGATCAGTATCAGAGATCACCTAAAAATTCATTCACAATGTACTCTTTGGACTTTAAATTTAAAAATTATTTACCAACAGAGTCTACTATCCATTATTTACTAAATTGGGCTCAGACGAGTGGTTTAAAAAATTATATTTTGTATTTATTGAGATTAGTTGATCATCCTGATGTATTAGAAGCCCAAGTTAAAAAATTAGCAGATTGGGATAGAAGAGGATTTCATACATGGGGACAGATAGCTGACGATGTGAGTCGTGCTTTTAAAGAAGGTCAATTATTATCTAAGCCTTCAAAGGATAGACTTAAAGAAATATTTATAAATAATCAAAATGATTCTTGTGCTCGTAAACATGCTTTAGCTATATGGATTAGCAGTCCTAGTGAGGGGGATCTACCTACACTTCAAACCATTTTAAGTAAAGATGAAATATATGATAGAGTTTTAATGGCAAAAGCAACATATAGGGATTTGAGTATAGTCGATCAGTTAATAGATAAAATTAAAAATAATGATTCCACATATTGGTGGCAAGCAACTCGCTATATGTGGCATGACAAATTTGAACAAATCTTTGAAGATCATATGTTGACCATCAATGATGATAATTATTGGATGCTATTTGAAATATTCGAAAAATTCTCTATAGAGAAAGCAGAAACTTTATTAGAAAAACATTGGGATAAGCTCAATCAATATAATATTTTTATTCAGCTAGCACTTTTAGTTGGTACTGATAAATTATGTTCGTTAGTGCATAACTCAATCCAAGAGAGAAATTTACAAGAAGTTTTTAAATACTTTAATCATCATTGGGGCTTTAAAACTGAAGGTCGTAAAGGAATCTATCGTGATCAACAAATTCTAGCAATAAAGCCATATATTCAATATTTTGATGATCTAGCTAAAATGAATTTGTACCAAATTTGTATTAAAAATGGGTGGAAAAATTTTGCACAAGAAATTATAGAACCTCTAATTGCTGATGATAGCCAATATTCCTTAAAAATAAGTACTAAAAGGCTTAGTGAAGAACTTCAAGAAGGCAAAATTATTTGGTCAGATAGATGGCTTCATGATTGTGTTGATCAAGGATGGAGTATTGTTGAAGCATTTGAAGTCTTAATATCTTGGCTTGATACCAATTATTGTGATTTAGCGGTAGATATTGTTGTATCTAATCTTGAGTACACAGGTTTGAGACAACATTTTTTAAGATTGAATGACTTATGTGAAATAAAAGGTGTAAATCAACATATACAAGAAATATTAGAGAGAACCTATTGGGCAATTTATTTAAGAACGATTGAATGAGTTTAAAGACCAAATAACAGGTCTTTTAAATGATCTTTAAATTGGTTATCATTTGACTATTGTTTGCATATCTAGGAAATCGACCAATATGAACAATATTATTCATTCACGTTTTGTCGCAAGTGTTTCAGAGCTTAAGAAGAACCCAATGGAAGTCGTAAACAATGGCTTTGGTGAAGCAGTAGCAATCCTCAACCGTAACAATCCAGCATTCTATTGTGTTCCTGCGGACATGTATGAACGCTTGATGGATTTAATTGAAGACAAAGAACTGCTTAAACTTGCTGAAGAAGCACAAACAGAAGAAACCGTAAAGGTAAGCCTAAATGACCTACGAGCTCGAGTTCACAAAAACCGCGCTTAAAAAGTTCGATAAACTCAATCCGCAAATTGCGGAACAGTTTATTCGCAAGCTCGAGACAGTTTTAGGCAATCCCAAAATCCCGAAAAACAAACTGAGTGGCTCAGTCGATTTATACAAAGTGAAATTGAGATCGGCAGGCTATCGTTTGGTTTACCAAGTCATTGATTCAAAAATTGTCGTTCTTGTACTTGACGTGGATCGTAGAGATACGATTTATAAAAAGATGTAAAAAGACCGCTAGATGCGGTCTTTTTTATGATCTAAATAATCCCCCAGCATCTATAACCAACTTAGTGCAAAAAAAATACGTTCAGCACCATTTCAGTAAATCGTATTGAATTGCTACATCCCCAAAATAGCGATTAAAACTTAAATTTTAATGAAAATATTTATATAACAGTCGTTTACCTGTTTTGGCACGCTTTCTGCATTTTAGTAATACGAAATATTTTATTTGTAATACTAAAGACAGGAGATGCACATGGATTTATCAAAAGCAAAAAAAACCAAGCATCCATGGCTACGTGTGTTAGCCGAAATTTTTACAGCACGCGCTGGATTTCATCTTCAACAACTTCAAAAAATTAAGGAATAAGCCCCGTGCCGAAAGCTAAATTGGCACGAATCAGTGTCACTGTTCCAGAAAAAACCTTAAATGCGCTCGATGAAAAAATTGTGAATCAGCATTACGAAAGTCGCTCACAAGCGATTGTAGACATGATTAATCAACATCTTATCGCAGATCATGCTGAGCATAATGAGGTCATGGTCGGGACATTTACATTATTGTACGACGTAAGTTCAAAAACCTGCCGGAGCCAATTGTTTGAACTTCAACAGCAATATCTTACCCAAGTCATCAGCTCACATCATATCCAACTCGATGACCAAAAAGTTTTGGAAGTCATGCTTTTACAAGGCAAGAGTAGTGATCTTGTCAAAATTAGCCAGAAATTTATTGCCTTAAAAGGGGTGATTAAAGGGCATCTTGAAATGATGGATGCCGTCATGCCTCCCATTCCTCAAAATGAAACAGAATAAGGAGTTTCGCCATGAATTCATTATGGACAATTCAAGATTGGCAAACCGCCTACGCAGAACAGCGTATTCAACTGAATGACTTATATACATATGTAGCGCAAATCACCAATGAGGGCCATGCTTGGATCTCAATTGCTACGGCAGCACAGCTCAAAGCTCAAATCGATCAATTAGTATTGCAAGCCAAAGCGGATTTACCTCTATACGGTATTCCTTTTGCAGTGAAGGACAATATAGATGTTGCCGGTTTTGAAACCACAGCAGCCTGTAAAGAAGCGAGCTATATCGCCGAGAATGATGCGACTGTAGTTGCGAAATTAAAAGCAGCAGGTGCAATTGTGATCGGTAAAACGAACCTCGATCAATTTGCAACAGGTTTAGTCGGTGTACGTTCACCATTCGGAGCAGTTAAAAACAGTTTTAATCCTGAATATATCAGCGGTGGTTCAAGCTCAGGCTCAAGTGTAGCGGTGGCAAATGGACAGGTACCTTTCAGTTTAGGTACGGACACTGCTGGCTCTGGTCGTGTCCCTGCAGGACATAATAATATTGTTGGTCTAAAGCCAACCAAGGGATGGTTTTCGAGTACGGGTCTCGTGCCAGCGTGTCGTACGATTGATGTAATCTCAATTTTTGCACATACCGTAGACGATGCATGGACGGTTGCACAAGTGATGCAAGGGTATGATGAAACAGATGAATTTTCTCGTCGGCACCCAGCCAATGTGCCAAGCCAATTTTCAAAAGGCAAAATTGCAATTCCTGCACAGCTTGAATTCTATTGCGATAGAGAATCTGCAAAAGCCTTTGATCACGCCATTGAACGTGTGAAATCATTAGGATATTGCGTAGAAGAGATTGATTTTGATGTCTTTAATCAGTTGGCCTCAGCACTTTATAACAAAGCTTGGGTTTCTGAGCGTACCAGTGCAGTGGCAAAACATGTCACAAGAGAACAAGCACATCCTGTTATTGCACAAATTATTGCACAAGCCGATCAATTCACTGCAGTGGATATGATCGAAGCTGAATATGAACGTGCTCAATTGGCTCGAAAAATTAATATCGCATTAGAACCATTTGATGCTTTGATGGTACCGACAGCACCGACGATTTATAAAATTGATGAGGTTGAAGCTGACCCAATTGTGAAAAATAGCCATATGGGGGCATATACCAACTTTGTGAATTTTGCTGATTTGTCGGCATTAGCACTACCTAATACAATTCGTGCAGATGGTTTACCGACTGGTGTGACCTTTATTGCACAGGCATGGATGGATCAGGCATTAGCCAACTTCGGACAAATTTGGCAACAGGCAACGGGTTTAACTCTAGGCACATCTCAACAACGTTATCAGAAAAATATCAAAATTGATTCTGCACACACGGTTCAGTTGGCTGTGGTCGGTGCACATTTATCGGGTATGCCGCTGAATTTTCAGCTCACCACGCGTGGTGGTACATTGCTGAAAAAAACAAAAACAGCCCCGAATTACCATCTATATGCACTGAAAAATACCACCCCAGCAAAACCAGCTTTGAGTTATGGGGCAACAGGTCATTCTATTGAAGTTGAAATCTGGGAAATTCCATTTGCACGATTTGGCGAAATTGTGGCGGAAGTCCCTGCACCTTTAGGGATTGGAAATCTAAAACTGATAGATGGGCAGTGGGTTAAAGGGTTTATTTGTGAACACTATGCATTAGGTGATGCAACTGATGTCAGTCATTTTGGTGGCTGGCGTGACTATATTTACTCAAAAAATTTATCCAACACAAAATTTAGATGCGAATGCATAGGGGAAGTTGCGCAATGATCAAAAAATTAACTTTAGCTGTTGCAGTGAGTGGCAGTTTATTTATGGTTGGCTGTGATAATACAGCTAAAATTCCTGAACCATCTGCAAATGCGAAAAGTACTCAAGCTGCCAATGTCATTACCATTGGTTATAGTGACTGGCCAGGTTTTGTTGCTTGGCAAGTGGCTATTGATAAAGGTTGGTTAAAGGAAGCAGGCGTCAATGCTGAGTTTAAATGGTTTGATTATTCAGCTTCACTTTCAGCTTTTGCAGCAAATCAGCTTGATGCAGTTTTAGTAACCAATGGTGATAACCTCGTGACCGGATCAGGCGGTACCAAAGGGGTTATGATCATGGCAACAGATTACTCAGCGGGAAATGATGTCATTATTGCGAAAAATGGAATTGAGCGTATTGAGGATCTTAAAGGCAAAACCATTGCCACTGAAAAAGGCCTAGTCGATCATCTTTTACTTTCTACTGCATTGGATGATGCCAAAATTAGTTTGAACGATGTAAAACTTGTAAATACGATGACCAATGAGTTACCACAAGTGTTCGCTACAGCAGATATCGATGCGATTGCAGTATGGCAACCTGTGGCCAACCAAGCATTGTCATCAGTTGCTGGATCTAAAATTATCTTCACCTCGAAGGATAAACCAGGTCTGATTTATGACACATTAACCGTAAACCCATCGCATCTTCAGGCGAATAAAGAGCAATGGAAAAAGATTATTCAAGTCTGGGATAAAACAGTTAAATATATTAATGATCCTGCAACTCGTGAAGAAGCCGCGAGTATTATGTCAAAGCGGGTCGGTGTAGATGCGAAGAAATATATGCAGTTTATTGATGGCACACATTTGCTTGATATAGATGCAAACAAAAAAGTCTTTAATAAAGGAACAGGGTTCGATTCGATTTATGGATCAAGCTACCACGTTAACAAATTCAATGTGAGCAATGGTATTTATGCACAAGAAGTCGATATAGACAGCGTGATCGATGCATCTGTGTTGCAAGAATTACCTTAATCATCGACAACAAAAATCCCCGCAAGCGGGGATTTTTTAGTTCGCTCAAAGTTGCGTACTTTTCGAAAAAACATTTATGACCACAATACCTATGATCATGAAAGATAAACCAATCAGTGCAGCCAGATCGAGTTGTTGTTTATAAACGATCAGTCCAACCGCAGAAATCAGAATGATACCTGCTCCAGACCAAATAGCATAAGCAATGCCCATCGGTATCGTTTTTAATGTTAAAGATAAAAAAAACAGGGCAATTGCATAACCGATAATGGTGATCACCGATGGCCACAGCATACTGAATCCTTCAGATGCTTTTAGTGCAGAAGTCGCTATAACCTCTGCAACAATCGCAATGGCGAGGTAGATAAAAGACATATTGCTCCTTATAAAACCATTTCGGCATGATGCATCAAATGATCTTGTTCTTGTTTGAGCCAATCTTGTGCAGCAGGAAGTGTAACCGTGCTTGTAGAGAATTGATAACTTGGCTCAAAAACATCGACTTCAAAAATCAACTTTAGCTGTTTGTCATCTTGCTGTATATCTTGAGCTAAAGATCCATCTTCTAAAATAGTAAAGCCGTCAAAGTTGAATGCAGTTTGATAGCACTTTTCAGAGGTGGTGAATTGTTTCGTCTGACCATTGGTTGAGATAGAAACTTCAAAACTCTCAATAGCACTAAGAGCCTGATCTTCACATGAATGGAAATCAAGAGATGCCACCTTCTGTTGGATTTCTGGTATACGACTTAAAGCGAACGCGATATAACTTCCACAAATAATCAAGCCACCATCCATCGTGAGATGTTCACCTGTACTTTGATCAATACATTCTTTTAACCTTAATCCAAGGAATAATCCATCAGTGGCTTGTTGTCTCCAATCTTCTACATACACATTGCTGGGAGAAAATTCTAGGATACTGTTTCCAATGACATGTAATTTTGCAGGTTCAGGCCATTGCACATGGTTTTGATAATTAGCATAGGGCTTTACCTCCCAAGATAATAATTGTGATGATTTGTCCCAGAGTGTGTCGCCAATCCAACCTTGTCGTTCGGTAATAGCAGTATCAGTGACAGTTTTTAGACGCAAATCAATCGTAAATGATTTGGATTGGAACCAATAAACAATGGTTTTTTCATCTGTAAGCCCGTTATGAAAACTAATACTTTTACGCCGGAAGGCTCCATATAAATAGTGGGGCACTCTACTATCTTGGCTGCTCTTATGAGGAATGTGTTTTAAGGTATCAAATAAATTCATTGCACTGTTTCCTCACTTTTTTCAGAAAGGCCGAAAGAGGAGAGGGGGACAGCATTTTTCAAAACCAATTCACCTGAAGCAATACGTTTTTTTAAATACTGGAACGTCTGAGCAGTTTGGTTAAATAAGTGTTCGCCACCAATCAATGCAGCATATTGGGGTGTTTCATCTTTCACAATTGGCTCAATCACAGTGTCATAATTACAGGCACAAAAAAGTGGGAAAGAATATCGCTCTTCGGCAACTTTCTTGACCCGATGTTTAGTAGCTAAATATTTGCCATTAGAGAGAATTTCCATCATGTCGCCAATATTCATGACCAGTGTATTTTCAATTAATGGAATATCAATCCACTGTCCTTTTTTATTGAGAACTTGTAGTCCTGGTGCAGTAGGCAATAATAAAGTGAAACACTCATAGTCTGTATGTGCACCGATGCCTTCAGCATCTTGAATCTCAGGATTAAAAGGATAATGAATTAGTCGGAGCTGACTAGGTGCATGAGTAATTTTATCGGCAAAATAATCTTCTTTAACATTTAATGCCAGTGCGAAGGTAGAAAAAATATCGCGACTGATTTGCCGTAAATGCTCATAATATTGACTCACCACCGTCTTAAATTCAGGGAAGTCAGGCCATTGTGTTCGACCCAATAACGGATAATCGCTAATTGCACCTTGATAATCATAATTCACATCGTAAGCTTCTTTTAGATCATAGCTTTGACTGGCAAATTGTTCCTCACCAATCGGAACATAACCACTATGATTTTGAGATAGCCCAATATAGTGTTTCATTTTATCGCTTAAATTTTGATTGAAATATGCTTTGGTGATGTCAATCAACTTCTTAGCATATTCAAAATTGAATTGCGAACCTGTTAAATATAAAAATCCAACCTCCTGACAAGCACGATCAAGTGCAGCCGCAACCTCTAATCGATCAGTGAGTAATGGACTTTGTAGCTTGGAAATATCGACCAGTGGGAGTACATATTGGTCTGTCATAATTGTCACCTTAACTGTTGGTCGTCCAACACAGCGATATAAACCTTTAGGTCGTCCTAAAGGTCTAGGAATAGGAGATTATTTTTGATGACTAACTTTGGTCATACGTGGAATTTCAGGTAAATCGGCCAATGCTGGATCGAGTTCATCTTCTTCTGCGTGAACCAGTTGATCGACACGTTGGCGAAGTTTTTTAAATTCTGGTGTGAGCATTACATCAGGATCTCGTGGGCGTGGTAGATCAACTTCAATAATTTCTTTAATTTCACCAGGATTAGCTTTAAGTGCAACAATGCGATCCGCAAGTAAAATCGCTTCATCCATATCATGCGTGACAAAAATAATTGTGATATCAATGTTTTGCCATAAATCCATTAAATGACGCTGCATCTTTTGCCGAGTATGCGGGTCCAGTGCACCAAAAGGTTCATCCATGAGTAAAATTTTAGGTTCATTGACCAATGCACGTGCAATTGCAACACGTTGCTTCATGCCCCCAGACAGTTCATGCGGATATTGATTTTCGTATTTTTCTAATCCAATGATATTAATCCATTCGCGTGCTTGAGTTTCAGCAGTCGCATTACTTTGACCCTTCATTTTTGGACCGAACATGACATTTTCTTTGACGGTTTTCCATGGAAAAAGAGTATAGCCCTGAAATACCATTCCACGTTCCGGGCTTGGACCAGTAATGGCTTCTCCATCGACTAGGATTTCACCCGAAGTATAAGGATCAAGGCCGGCAACAACACGACTGAATGTTGATTTACCACAGCCTGAAGGTCCAATCACACAGATAAATTCTCGTTTATGAATTTTTAGATCTAGCGCATTGAGAATCGTTCTTTCATTACGACCATGTTTAAAACTTTGTGTGAGTTTTTTCGCTTCAAGAATAACAGGGCGACTATAAATTTTGTCGAAGTATTCGCGAGCGTTAAATTCTACTGTGCTCATTAATTTGCTCCTGCTTTCCATTTAAAGAGATGTTGGCCTAATTTCATTAAAATGACGTCACAGAGCAAACCAATGACACCAATAATTAAAATCGCTGCAAATACATTATCGAAGTTTTGATAACGTGCCTGTTGTGTAATAAACCAAGTAATACCCGAGGTACTCCCGATCAATTCAGCAACGATCAAATACGTCCATGCCCAGCCTAATAAGACTCGTAAATTACGGTAAATTTCGGGTAAGGCAGCAGGAATAACCACGTTAAATAGGCTTTTAATTTTATTTGTGCCTAAAGTGAAACCTGCTTCAATTAAACTGCGATCGACCAATCGTGTGGTATTGGCAATGATTAAAATTTGTTGAAATAAAGTGCCGATGACAATGATAGCGACTTTAGGTGCATCGTTAATCCCGAGAATGGCGACCGCAAGTGCACCAAAAGCAGGCGCTGGTAAATAACGGAAGAACTCAACAAAAGGCTCGGTCAGCTGAGAGATACGATTAGAAAATCCGCATAGAATACCTAAAGGTAATCCAATTAAAGACGAAATGAAGAATGCAGTAAAAACGAGTTGAATACTATGCCATAAACTTTGGTGAAACCAGGGCGCATTGGCTTGCATAGGCGGTGTAGTAAACGCGGTCACCAGTGCTTTTGCAACTTCATGCGGTGCAGGTAAATAAATAGGATTGACGAGTTTACCTTCAGGTGGAGCTACCCCTGTATCTACTGCATTTTGCGCAGCCTCATAGTAAGTATGCTTATCTATACGACTACCTTCTTGAAGATAGGTCACACTCCCTGCATGAGTAATCTGTACTTGTGGATGCCATACAAATGGTAAATAGCTAACAGCACACCAAATTAAAATTGGAATCAGAAATGAACCCAATCCGAACAGTAGTTTATTTCGAGGTGTCAGTTCACGTGCGACATATCCCATACCTACATTGCCCCAATATTACATAATTTTCAAAACGTAATACTGTTAAGCAAAATAGATGCCAAAAGCATACAGAATCGCCTTAAGCTAATTTTCAATCAATAAAGTGAATAGCTTTGACTCATCATAACAATTAAATCAGGAAAATTTCTGATCTATAAGAGGATGCATAAAAAATAGAAAAATAACGCTTCTATACAGAGTTTCTACAAAGTCGAACAACCTCTTTGAATTAGAGGTGTACCTTAGTTAATGACTGATTTTTTGAAGGCATCTTATTTTTAGAAAATGAGTCACAATCTTTACCATTTATAAAAATGACTTCGAGACAGCCTAAGGTGCCTGTCTACACAAATAACTGTAAATAGGAAAGAATATGAAAAAGCCAGTATCAAATAGCCAACTTGCAGGTCAGATCGCACGGATTTAAACAATCAGAATGTTAAAAATAATCAGTTAGATGATTACCGGACGGATGCAACCGAGCAAGCCCTTACGACCAATCAGGGTGTCAAAATTTCCGATAACCAAAATAGTTTAAAGTCGGGCGTACGTGGTTCAACTCTATCTTAAAGTGAAAGAGGATTCCACCCGACAGTCAGGGTGGAGGTGAATTTCAAGGATTTTAACCTTGTTGGTTTTCAATGTATTTTTTAATAATATCCAAAGGTGCGCCACCACAAGACCCTGCAAAATATGAGCGTGACCACAAAACAGGTTTTGCATAACTACCACGTAAATCCAAAAACTCATTTCTCATTCTTCTGCTTGTTACTGATTTTAAGTTATTTACCAATTTACTGAGTTGAACTGTCGGTGGGTACTGAATAAGCATGTGAACATGGTCAGCTTCACCATTACACTCCTTTAATTCCGCATCAAACTCTTTGCAGATTTCAGATGCACACTCAATAAAATACTTATGATGCAACTCACCTAGAATTTTCTTTCTGTACTTAGTAATAAACACTAAATGTACATGCAAATTAAAGGCTGAATGTCGGTTTTTATATATTTCTGTCATTGGTGAATGGCTTAATTAGTGGTAGTATTTATACATATGAACACATACACACTCATTTATGAAAATCAACAAAGCGTACAAATTTAGGCTTGAGCCTAATGCAGAACAGGAGCTTGTTTTAAACAAGTTGCTTGGTTCTGCACGTTTTGTTTGGAATCAGATATTGGCTGCATCATTCGAGATGCTTGCTAATAATGAGCGAATTAACAAAGTTAATTTAGTTAATAAAATCCCTGAATTACGCAAAAAGCCTGAGTGTGCTTTTTTAGAAAACAGTTCAAATGGTGTCTCACTTCAACAAAAAGTTCGTGATCTTGGTGATGCTTGGGGTAAATTCTTCGATAAAAAAGAACAAGCCAAGCTAAAGCAAAAACCATTCAAAGCTAAGAAGCCAAAATTTTTTAAATTACCCGATGGTAATGAAATTCAACTTAGACCACTCATGCCACGATTCAAGAAAAAATCAGATGGTTATGATTCAATTCGTATTGTTCAATTTAATAGGTATTGTTGGGTTAAAGGCAACCAAGTTAAATTGCCTAGTGATATTGGCGTTGTAAAATTTAGAAAATCACAAGATATTTTAGGCGAGATTAAGAACGTCACAATCTCAAAGCATGTTGGCAAGTGGTATATCTCTTTTGGTGTTGAAAACACAATTGAAACACCAATTCACCCATCTAAATCAGCTATTGGTGTTGATCTTGGCATCAAGAAATTGGTCACAACCTCTAATGGTCAGGTATTCAACCCGATCAATAGTTTTAAAGCCAATCAAGTGAAATTAGCTAGACTTCAACGCAAGTTGAAAAAGAAAATCAAGTTCAGTGAAAATTGGAAAAAACTTAATTTAAAAGTTAACAAACTACATCATCATATTGCCAATATTCGGCATGACTACTTGCACAAAGTCACTACAACTCTCAGCAAAAACCACGCAATGATCGTAGTTGAGGACTTAAAAGTAGCTAATATGTCGAAGTCTGCAAAAGGCTCAATTGAGAAAAAAGGAAAGAATGTTAAAGCCAAATCAGGCTTAAACAAATCAATCCTAGATCAAGGGTGGTCAATGCTTGTTGATATGTTGGAGTATAAGCAACAATGGCGAGGTGGCTTACTTGTTAAAGTTGACCCTAAATATACAAGTCAGACTTGTAGTTCATGTGGTCATGTTGCAAAAGAAAATAGGCTCACTCAGGCAAACTTTAACTGTATTGAGTGTGGTTTTAGCGAGAATGCGGATATAAATGCTTCTCGCAATATTTTGGCGGTGGGACACACCGTTTTGTCTGTGGAGGGTGGATGCGGTAAAGGTCGCCTTGTGAAGCAGAAAGCAAGCGAAATCCGTGAGGGAGTCGCCTAAGAGCTTTTGCTTTTAGAATCCTCCACTTGAGCTAGTCGAAAGTGGTGGGAGTGTGTCAATCCAGCCTAATTTTAAAATTGAAAAACGCGCTCATATGAGCGCGTTTTTTTATGATTATGAATGATCTTAAAACATTATTTACGCATAGATAGCCTAAGAAATAATCTACTTTAGATCAACAATGACGCATATTAAATCAAATAACAAATGAACAATTGAGTATGTGTATGCGAAAAATGATTTCACATATAAGCTTTATTCAATCATCTAGAAAATAATTAGATAAGATCAAAAAATAATGATGTAGTGCATGAATGGATCAAAGCATTACTTAGAGTAGATAGAGCCAGACTGCTTATAAATATGAAATAAAAAGGCCCAACATCCTGTTGAGCCTTTCTACAAATCTATTTTGATCTAACATCATGTCGGATCGTACATTCCTTGTTTTACATCTTTATTTTTTTACTTTAGAGCATCCTGCTCTGTATGAATCTATCTTATGAAAACTACAGAAATAAAAATAGGTGCAAATGACTGTAATTGATGTACGCAGTAGCTTACAAGAATGTGAAATTATCCACAGTAAATGTGGATAAATTTTATAGTTTAATTATTGATTCTTTTGAATAAAATTAAATATAGATTATTTTTTAATCAAAGTAGAGGGTCACCTTTAATCATTTTATGTCTATATTTGACGTAGGTGTGATCATGGTGAGTGGATTAAATCGGATAAAGCCGAGTATATTTTTATTTGCCTTGTAGTCTTAATTTAGTAGTATCTATAGCATTGAACTAAAAGGACTGGGTATTCGAATGAAGTATATGGAAATCAGAGATTTGATTGATGCTGAGTTGAAAAAATACAGCCCCAATCAAATGATTCCATCAGAACGTTATTTGGCCCTAAAATTTAATTGTTCGCGTGAAACTGTACGAAAAGCTTACGACCAACTGAGAGCAGATGACAAAATTTACAAAGTTCAAAATGTCGGTTGGTTCGTGAGCAATAAAAAAATTCAATATTATCCAACTTCTATAGATAACTTTAATGGATATATGAAAACCCAAGGTTTTCATGCAAAAACTGAAATGATCTCTACTCGACAGGTGGAGAGCTTTGATGGTTATGAAATTTTTAGTGAAGAAAGTCGTGAACTAGGATTCTTAGAAATTATTCGTCTACGATATGCAGATGAGGTTCCCGTACTACTTGAATATAACTATTTACCCATAAAGTTATTTCCAGATTTACTAGAATATGATGTGATTACTTCAGTACAAGAAGTGGTTAAAAATAGTTTCCATTATGATTACACCAGCAGTAGTTTAAAAATAAAAAATACGGGTGTGAGTAAATTTGATGGCCAACTATTAGGTATTCCCTCTAGTCAAACCGCGACTTATATTGAAAGAATTTCACGATCTGATGACTTAGTCATTGAATATGATATAGAAATTTGGCCGCAGGATAAGATTGAAATGACTGTGGATGTGTTTGCATAAGCACTTTAAAATTCAATCATTTTTTAAAAGTCTAAAACTGCATTGCAGGTTTAGACTTTTTTTATTGCATTTATTTTAAATTAATTGTTCAAAAATTATTATAAAAAGGATAGACTAGGTTAAAATTTAAAGTGGTATGTACCACTTATATTTTTAGTTTAATAATTTTGGCTAAAAATAATTTTTTAATTTTAAAGTGAAACCTCTATAGACCGAGCTTACTCAAAGTGTGGATGTATTTTACGCTTGTGTTTAAGTCGAGTCGAATTTTTGCTTTATTCATCATCAAACTGCTCTGTGTAGACAGTGGATCGGCTTGTGCACTTAGGTAAATAAATGACGCAACTCAATGAATTAGGTCATGGTATGGGACAATCTTGGGAAGAGAAAGATTGGCCACATATTTCCTTATTCGATATTGATGTAATAAGTAACAAGTATTCTTTTTTAAAAGGCAATACTCGAATTATTTGGAAAAGTCCTAGACCATTTTCTTCTGCTGCACTTGTCACTGTGGAATCTGATAGTAATCAAGTCATTCAGACCTATTTTATCAAACGCAGTCATCACTCATTTCGGTCGCGACAAGATATTTTATTAGAGCACAGTCTAATAGAATATTTAGCTACTCAAAATATTCCAGTAACGACATTATGTACCGATAATGACAATAACACCGCAGTGCAAGTAGGCGAGTGGATTTATGAAGTATTTGACCGTGCACAGGGATATGATCTATATGCAGATCAACAGTCATGGACACCTTTTTTCTATCCAGAACATGCTGCTCAAGCAGGAAAGCTTCTAGCAAATATGCATCTAGCAATGACTAATTTTCCATTCAGTAATAAAAGTCGTTGTTCACATTATTTAGTATCTAACCAAAATTTATTACTGAGTGATGAGATTGTTGGAGCAATTCAGAAGAATATTGAATTCAGCCCTACATTATCAATGTATTTTGAAAATAAACATTTAAATCAGGATTTTCTAGAATATGTTTCTGGGATACATCAGAGAATTAAATTTGATTTGCAACAAGCCCCAAAAATTTGGACTCATAACGATTTACACGCCTCAAATTTATTTTGGTCTGAGAAAAACCAATCCGCCAAGATTACTGCTGTTATTGACTTCGGTTTAGCTGACCAAAATTCGGCACTTTATGATTTGGCAGTCACAATCGAACGTAATTTTATTGCTTGGCTGGATTTAGAACATACCAACGATATACGTATTGATGAATTGGGATTAGAAGCATTCATTAAATCTTATTGTGCTGAATCAACACTCAGTCAAAATCTATTGATTCTTGCTGACCTAATTCAAATTGTTCATCTGGACTTTGCTTTTTCCGAATTGGAATACTTTGTTGCAATTACTCGAAATAGGGCGCACGCAGATGCCGCTTATTTTGATTGGATCATCGGTCATACCCAATGGTTTGCGAGCGAGCAAGGTCAGCAATTTACTAAAAAATTAATTTCTCTGATTCAAAAATACTCAGTTTTTCCAAACGCTGCTATTCACGCAGAAAATTTAGCACGACCACAGTTACCTTCACAAAATGATAAGGTTTGATTATGAACATGCATAGGTTTCAATACACTACCTTAAACTTGGCGCTCAAAGCTGCTCTGATCTCACCAGTCTTGCTTTCAACAGCAATTCACGCTGCTGATAATGTTCCGCAATTAGAAAAAATTGTGGTCCAAGCTGAGGCACTTTATAAACCTACAAATATTAATCTTTCAGGTTTTGGGACAGAAGATATTCAAAAAACACCTGCATCAATATCAGTGGTTTCATCGGAACTTATGCAGGACCAACACGCACGTGTACTTTCGGATGTTGTGAAAAATGAGGCTGCAATTGGCGATGCATATGCCCCTATTGGTTATTATCCAAATTTAATATCTCGCGGATTTGGTCTAGATTTGGCATCAAGCTATCTGATTAATGGTAATACTGTACGTGGTGAGCAAAATATTGCACTGGAAAATAAAGAACAAGTTGAAATTTTGAAAGGCATTTCAGCAATTCAAAGTGGTATGTCTACACCAGGTGGGGTAGTCAATTATGTCACTAAACGCCCTCAAGATATTCAGACATTAACCCTTGCAGCCAATCAGCACGGACAATTTTCTGTTGCAGCTGACGTGGGTGGATTTAGTGGCCAAAATGATCAACTGGGTTACCGTATTAATGTAGCGAATGAGCAGCTGAATTCTTATGTAGACCATGTTGATGGTGAACGTTATTTCGCGTCGCTGGCATTAGATTGGCAACTAGATGATGTATCTAAATTAGAATTTGATATTGAAGCGCAACGTTTTGAACAGAGATCCGTTCCTGGCTATCAATTGCTCGATGGCAAAGTACCAGAGCATGTGAAATGGGATCGATTACTTGGATATCAGTCTTGGGGTAAGCCTGTGAGTACTGATAGTCTAAATGCAAGCATTAAATACAACTATGCGATAAACCAAGACTGGAACGCTGCTGTTACAGCATCTCATAGTAAATCAGTATTAGATGATTATTCAATTTTTCCTTTTGGATATTACACAAGTGGCTGTGAAGAAAAAGTGAATTGCGGTATGTTTGGCCCGAATGGTGAATATGATATTTATGACTATAAAAATCCCGACGATACATATGAAACCAATCAATTAAAAATCAATTTAAATGGTAATTATTTGACTGGTTCGATAGTCCATGGGGTTAATCTCGAAGTATCGCAAACTAACAAATCACGACATCGTCATAAAGGTGTAAATAAATACATCACAGAAGATGATTATTTAGGAAATATTTATGAAGATACATATGACCGCCAACAAGAGTTTGGAGATGTTGAGCATTATTTTAAGGCGATTGATAGTAAACAATTTGCTATAAATTTACATGACCATATTAAGTGGAATTCAAAATGGTCTACGTTGTTAGGCTTTAAGTGGATTGACTTAGACGAAGAAACACATAATAAAAAACGTGAGAAAGAACGAGATACTGAATTAAATAAATGGCTACCGCAATTGGCCGTCACATATTCGCCAACTGATTCGACAATGCTCTATGCATCATATGCGAAAGGTTTGTCTGATGGTAGGTCTGCACCTTGGTTTACAAAAAATAAGGGAAGTACACTACTACCAATCCATTCGACGCAATATGAGTTGGGTTTAAAGCAACAGATCAATCAATTCTTATTTACCGCGGCAGTGTTTGACTTACGTCAAGATAATCAATTTACCAAACCTATCGATGGCGAACTCTATTTTGTAGAAGAAGGTAAACAGCACAATATCGGTCTTGAATTAGGTTTAAATGGAGCACTTAGTCCAGATTTATCAATTGCAAGCTCATTTGCCCTTACAAAATCACAATTAGAAGATGTTAATGCACCTGCGTATTCAAATCATCAAGCCCAAAACGTACCTAAAGTTAGACTGGCAACTCAATTAGCCTATCAAGTTCCAGCGATAGATGGTCTGAGTCTCTTAGCAGCGGGTCGTTACAGCTCAAGCAAGTTTGCCAATAAAGAAGCAACTGCGAAGGTAGATGCTTACACCGTATTCGATTTGGGTGCACATTATCAATTTAAGTTACACCAAAATGATGCTCAACTGCGTTTCAATATTGAAAATATTTTCAATGAAAAGTATTGGCGTGATGTAGGGGATGCTGATGGTGATAATTATCTGTTTTTAGGTGCACCAAGAACAGCAACACTTTCCTTAACGATGAATTTTTAAAAAATTCGTAGGATGACCATATGGAAAATATAGAGATCGCAGCATTTATCTTTAACGTCCTTGGCGTATGGCTGACGTCTAAACAAAACAAGGCTTGCTGGCCAGTCAATATTGTTGCGGTCTTTCTCTATATTATTATTTTCTATCGTGTCAATTTATTCGCTGATGCAGCACTTCAATGTGTGTTTGTACTCATGCAACTATACGGCTGGTATAACTGGTCAAAGCGAGATCTACAGCAACAATCTGTGATCAAAATTGGTCATTTAAATCAACAAACATTGAAATATAGCCTTGTGATTGGCGTTGTATTTGGTGTAATCCTCGGCGGCATCTTTACAGGATTTACAGAAGCTTCTCTTCCTTGGCTTGATTCTATGTTGGCGTCATTTAGTCTTGTGGCAAGTTACTGGGCTGCGAAAAAATACATTGAAAGCTGGGGACTTTGGTGCATTTTAGATGCAATTTATGTGGGCATGTTTATTCACAAATCCCTTTATCTCACCGCTGTACTGTATTTTATTTTTATTCTTTTAGCCTTAAATGGTTGGCGCATGTGGCGAAACTTATACCATGCCAAGTACAACCCTGTTACACACTAAATGCTTAAATTGAGAAAAACCCATGAATAACAACATTAAAGTTTCTAAACTTATTTTAGCACTCATGCTTTCAAGCTTATGCCTGAATGTCGCAGCAAAAAATGTAGCACAGGCAAAAACTTGTAACAGTGAAGTGCAGCAATATCGAATGAGTTTAAAATTCCAAAATCGTTCTGCTGAAGTTCAAGCACTACAAATCCAAGCCTACAATCTAGCTACAGATCGTTTGAAAGACATCTTGCAGAACAATCCAGATGCTAAAAATCTTGCGATTGTGACGGATCTAGATGAAACAGTTATTGATAATACTGATGTTTTTGTACAGGACCTAAATCAATGTCAAAGCTATACCGACTGGAAATCATGGGATGACTGGGAAAAATCTGGTCAACCAAAATTAATTCCAGGTAGCTTAGAATTTTTAAAATTTGCGGATCAGCAAGGTGTGAAAATTTTTTATATTTCAGACCGATCGCAAAAATATCGCCCATCGACGATGAAAGCTTTACAAACTTTAGGTCTACCACAATTAAAACAAGAGCAGATCTTGCTGTACGGCACATCTAAAGAGCAGCGTCGTCAAAGTATTACTGTAGATCACAATATTGTACTTTTGTTAGGTGATACCCTCCATGATTTTGCAGATGCTTTCAGTAATCATCAAACTGGTGAAGAGCGCTTAAAGGCAGTCGTAGAACACCAAGACCAATTTGGTCGAAAATTTATTGTTTTGCCCAATGTCAGCTATGGCCCTTGGTCAAAATAAATAAATTGATAGGTCGAATGTTTGATAATAAGTATCTTTAAATCAATCAATAACATAAATAGTTTGAATAAAAGGCTGTCATAAAGACAGCCTTTTATATTTGGGATATCAGATTTCAATGGACTTTATTTGAAAATCATCTAAGTTTACGAAAAATATATTTCAACTTTAAACACGGAAGATATCGAATCATATTGATGTCAATTACGTATTTATGATGCCAGTAACACCATTTACTATCATATCGATTGCAATTGTTCCGATCAGCAAGGCAGCTACACGCCCAACGATATCCACGTATAAGTCGATATAATTGGAATGTTTATGCTGCATGTTGTCATGTAGATATTTCATCAGAATAAGTAAACTACACGTCAGAAATAGTGTGATAAATATGACAGCTATAGTTTGCAATAAATTAAGTTTGATTCCGGTGATGACAGCAGCAGAAACAGTACCAGGCCCAATCATAAACGGCATCGCAATTGTTCCTGCTAGATGACTAGGTGCTCCGCGCGTCACACCAATGGTATCTGCACCTTCAAATACATAACGATAGCCAATGACTAGAAATATAATGCCACCAAAGATTTGAAAGGATTCGAAACGTACATGTAAGACCTCATTGAAAAATGCCTCACCAGTTTTTGCAAAAATAATAAAGACGATAAAGCTGATCAAACTCCCCTGAATCAAGGCCATATTAAAGACCTTGGCATCAGAGTTTCGAATGATGCCCAACATATAAATGCTCATTAAAAACGGATTGAGCAATGAAAAGAACAAAGCAAAAGCATGTAAACTGTCAGACATCAATCTTTCCTTATTTAAATATCATTAGTTTTCACGGTCAGGAAACAGTGGGCGTTTGCCTGGACTGATTCGATTGATATGCAAATACATCATATGACGTTCATATTTATCCAAAATATCGTTAATCACTTGTTCTTTGCTATAACCGACTAAATCATTGCCCTGAGATCCCTCAAAAAGATAACTTTCCAAGCGATAGTAATGGCGTTTTGCACTTTTACCTCGAGAACTAAATTGAGGTGTGGCATAGCGAACAGGCCATATTTCATAAACAAAATTTTCCTCATCCGCCAACTCAATTTGCAGATCTAAGTGATAAAGACCTTGACCATGTTCTAAAGGTTTTTCATTTACCGTCACCTGAACGCCTTTTCGATCCAGCTCTTCTGCAACAGCTTGAATAGCAGGTTTACATACTTCATCTAACATCTTAATGGTTTGAGAAATACTCGGATGTAACATGACTCGACTGAGACGTTTTTTCCAATTAAAGATATCCACGTTACCAACCACAGGGGCAGCGTTATAACTGGTACTTGCTTGCCTAAAGTCTTCAAGACGAAGGGATTTATATAATCCAGCCATTACAAAGAAAATGACAAAACTAAATGGTAGACCCATGATGATGGTGGTGTTTTGGAGTGCCGTAACGCCATTGGCCATTAGCATTGCGAGTGTAAGTAGACCGATCGCTACAGCCCAAAATACACTTAGCCAACGAGGAGAATCATGCTCAATATTGGTGAACTTCGTGGTGAAATTACCAAGAACTAAAGCACCAGAATCTGCTGAGGTGACGTAAAAAAGTAGACCCGTAATGGTAGCGATACCTGCAACAAATGTAAAACCAGGATACTGAGCAAGTAAGTCGTAAAAGCCATGAGCAGGATTTTGTAAGACGGTTTCTGCGAGAGCGGTATTTCCTTCAAAAATGACACTGTAGAGCGCACTATTACCAAAAATAGATAACCAAGTTAAAGTAAATAACAGTGGAATAATCAGCGTACCTGCTACGAATTCACGGATCGTACGTCCGCGTGAGATGCGTGCCAGGAACAGCCCCACAAATGGAGACCAAGCAATCCACCACGCCCAGAAAAACAGTGTCCAACTGTTCATCCATTCTTTAGGTTGTTCAAATGGAAAACTCGTCAGTGATAATTTTGGAAATTGACTAATATAATCGCCAAAATTCTGGATGAGTGCTGCAAGTAAAAATTCAGTATTGCCAATCAATAAAATAAATAACATGAGTCCAATGGAAACATAAATATTAATTTCAGACAGGACACGAATTCCTTTATTGACACCTGCAGTCACCGAAATAATGGTGATAATCACTGCGACAGCAATGAGGGCTGTTTGAATCCAAAGATTTTCTGGTAAATCAAATAAAACATGTAAACCATAATTGAGTTGTACAACGCCAATACCACAGGTCGTGGCAATACCGAAAATCGTGCCTAATACGGCGGCTGTATCGACAGTATGCCCGATAGGACCATTAATTTTTTTCCCAAAGATGGGGTAAAGTGCAGAACGAATGGTTAAAGGCAAATTATATCTATAACTGAAATAGCCAAGTGCTACACCGACCAAGGCATACATACTCCAACCGGTGAGTCCATAGTGGAAGAGGGTCCACACCATAGACTGACGTGCTGCTTCAAACGTTTCAGCTTCTCCTACAGGTGGTGCCATGTAATGAGATAGAGGCTCAGCAACGGAGAAGAACATTAGATCAATACCAATGCCCGCTGAGAATAGCATTGCTGACCAGCTTAATAAGCTAAATTCAGGTTTAGAGTGTTTTGGCCCAAGTTTGATTTCACCATAACGTGAACAGGCAATAAAAACGATAAAGATAAAGTACAACGTTGCAGCCAGTAGGTAATACCAACTGAATGTTGCACTCACCCAATTCAAAATATTAACAATGACGGTATTGGCTTGTTCATTGAACAAAATGGTGACTATTGAAAATAATAAGATGAGACCCGCAGAAAAATAGAAGACAACATGATTTAAGCTATCTTGAGGGGAGTCATTTTTGTTATCCATATCTGTGTGACCCTAATTCAAATGGAAAAGTGATCTACAGCGCAGTGTGATTCGTAACACAAGCTTAATAATGAAAGCATTATTGTCATTACAAACAGTTGCAATTACCAAACAAACTGCGCTGTACATCAATAAAGTAAAAAGACTATAATTTTTATTAATTGAACGTTCAATTAAAAAAACGTTTATTAATGTTAATAACACACTACATTCAAGCTGTGTAGTGATCATGATGTTTTTTGTTCATTAGGTGTATATATGCCCAAAGTCGGTATGCAGCCAATACGACGCCAACAATTAATCGAGGCAACTCTAGCTTCAGTGAATGAACTCGGTTTTGCAGAGACATCTATCCAGCAAATTGCCCAGCGTGCGGGTGTTTCGACGGGAATTATTAGCCATTATTTCAAGGGCAAGAATGGCTTGATTGAGGCGACTATGCGGTATTTATTGCAGCAATTGGCAGTTACCGTACAGCAAAAAAAAGCTGAATGTGGAGACCAGCCCCAAGATCGTTTGATGGCAATTGTCCATGCAAATTTTTCGACGCCACAAACTGATCATGCAGCAATGAAAGTCTGGCTAGCATTTTGGGCAAATAGTTTGCATCAGCCTGAATTACACCGGTTACAACAGATCAATCATTACCGACTACATTCCAATTTAAAATTTGAATTTATGAAAGTAATGACGATTGATCGCGCTGAAATCGCTGCTCAAACACTTGCTGCATTAATTGATGGCTTTTGGTTACGTGGCGCCTTAATGAATGAAGAAATGAATCTCAGTGTACCCATTACGATTTGTAATGCGTTTATACAGAGACAATTTGAATAATTTAACTATGCGAGGGACATACATTGACAACTTTATCAGTATTACGACCTTTTATTCATGGTCAATATGTCGATGCAACATCCAGTAGCACTTTTAATTCTATAAACCCTGCAACAGGTGAAGTGTTAGCAGAAATTCAAGAGTGCTCAGAACAAGACGTTCAGCGTGCTGTGGATTCTGCGAAAAAAGGTCAGAAAATATGGAGCGCCATGACCTTAATCCAACGCTCCAGAATTTTAAATAAAGCAGTCGCTATTCTACGTGAACGTAATGATGAACTTGCACGCTTAGAGTCTCTTGACAGTGGTAAAGCCTTTTCTGAGACATCAACGGTCGATATCACGACTGGTGCAGATGTACTGGAGTACTACGCCGGTATTTTACCTGCGCTTGAAGGGCAGCAAATTCCTTTACGTGAGACATCTTTTGCATACACGCGTCGTGAGCCTTTAGGTGTGGTCGCAGGAATAGGCGCTTGGAATTATCCGATACAAATCGCTTTATGGAAATCTGCACCTGCTTTGGCAGCAGGTAATGCAATGATTTTTAAGGCCAGTGAAATTACCCCTTTAACCGCTTTTAAACTTGCTGAAATTTACATAGAAGCAGGTGTCCCTGAGGGTGTATTTAATGTCGTGACTGGCGGAGGTGAGGTTGGTGCATATTTAACAACGCATCCAGAGATTGCTAAAGTTTCATTTACTGGTGGGATTGCCACTGGTAAAAAAGTCATGTCTCAGGCTGCAGACTCATCTCTTAAAGACGTCACGATGGAACTTGGTGGCAAATCTCCTTTGATTATTTGTCCTGATGCCGATATTGATCTGGCGACAGATATTGCAATGATGGCGAACTTTTATAGTTCAGGTCAGGTCTGTACCAATGGAACCCGTGTTTTTGTTCCAACGCAATTAAAACCACAATTCGAAGAAAAAATTCTTGAAAAAATAAACTACATCCGTGTGGGTGACCCACTTCAACCTGAAACGAATTTTGGACCTGTATCGAGTTTCGCTCATATGGACAAGATTCTTCAATATATTGAGTCAGGTAAAAAACAAGGTGCGAGATTATTATGTGGTGGAAGCCGTCCACAATCAGAAGAGTTGGCGCAGGGCGCATATGTCCTCCCAACAGTATTCACTGATTGTCGGGATGACATGAAAATTGTGCAAGAAGAAATCTTCGGTCCTGTGATGAGTATTTTAACTTATGACAGCGAGGAAGAAGTGATCAAGCGTGCCAACAATACTGTATACGGTTTAGCTGCGGGTGTTGTCAGTCAAAATTTAGCGACGGCGCATCGTATCATTCATCAAATTGAAGCAGGTATTTGCTGGATCAATACATGGGGTGAATCACCCGCTGAAATGCCAGTAGGTGGATATAAGCACTCTGGCGTTGGACGAGAAAATGGTCTAGTGACTTTGCAAAATTACACACAGACTAAATCTATCCAAGTAGAGCTAGGTCCTTTCCAATCTGTATTTAGCCAGTGAGGAAGCGACGATGAATTACGACTATATTATTATCGGTGCAGGTTCAGCAGGAAATGTATTGGCTGCCCGCTTAACGGAAGATCCTCAAGTTCGGGTACTGTTATTGGAAGCAGGTGGACCCGATTATCGTCTGGATTTTAGAACACAGATGCCTGCTGCACTTGCTTATCCTCTTCAGGGACGTCGCTACAACTGGGCGTATTTAACTGATCCAGAACCTTATATGAATAATCGTCGTATGGAGTGTGGGCGAGGTAAAGGTTTAGGTGGTTCCTCTTTAATTAACGGTATGTGTTATATCCGTGGTAATGCCATGGATCTTGAACAATGGGCAACTTTCAAAGGGTTAGAACATTGGTCATATGCGAATTGTCTGCCTTATTATAAAAAGGCTGAGAGCCGCGATATTGGTGCTAATAATTATCATGGTGACCAAGGTCCTGTCAGTGTGGCTACGCCGAAACAAGACAATAATGAATTATTCCATGCGATGGTCGAGGCAGGTGTTCAGGCAGGGTATCCAAGAACTGATGACTTGAATGGTTATCAACAAGAAGGATTCGGTCCAATGGACCGTACTGTAACGCCGAATGGTAGACGTTCAAGTACTGCACGTGGTTATTTGGATATGGCGAAAGGTCGTGAAAATTTAACGATCATTACGCATGCGACCACCAACAAAATTTTGTTTAAGCAAAAACAAGCAATTGGTGTGGAATATATCCAAGGACTAAATAAACACAATCCTACCCAAGTCTATGCAGAGCGTGAAGTATTACTCTGCGCAGGTGCAATTGCATCTCCTCAAATATTACAGCGCTCAGGCGTAGGTGCTCAGAACTTGCTACGTGAGCATGATATTGAAGTGGTAAACGATCTCCCAGGTGTTGGGGAAAATTTGCAAGACCATTTAGAGATGTACTTGCAATATCAATGTAAAAAGCCCGTCAGTCTTTATCCTGCTTTGAAATGGTATAACCAACCTATGATTGGTGCAGAATGGCTATTCTTAGGTAAAGGTATCGGTGCGAGTAATCAGTTTGAGGCAGGTGGTTTCATACGATCATCGGATGAATTTGCTTGGCCTAATATCCAATATCATTTCTTACCTATTGCGATTAACTATAACGGAACTAACGCGATCCATGAGCATGGGTTTCAAGCACATGTAGGTTCAATGCGTTCACCTTCACGTGGACGAATTCGATTAAAGTCAAAAGATCCATTTGAGCATCCAAGTATTTTGTTTAATTACATGAGTACTGAACAAGATTGGCGTGAATTTAGGGATGCGATTCGAATTACACGTGAAATCATGCATCAGCCCGCGCTAGACCCATACCGTGGAGAAGAGATTAGTCCTGGCACACAACTACAAACCGATGACCAAATTGATGAGTTCGTACGTAATCATGCTGAAACGGCTTATCATCCTTCTTGCAGCTGTAAGATGGGAGAAGATGACATGGCTGTCGTCGACGGCTATGGGCGCGTACATGGTGTAGACCATCTTCGTGTCGTGGATGCGTCTATTATGCCTTTAATTATTACGGGTAATTTGAATGCAACCACCATTATGATGGCTGAAAAAATTGCAGATCATATTCGCCAGCGTACGCCGCTTACACCATCAACAGCGCCTTTTTATAAAGCGTCCTCATAAAAAAGCATCCAGATCAGCCCATCACTGATCTGGAATTTTTCTTTAAAGATTTAGGGATGACCGACATGAATGTCTATTTTAATAAAACACCTTATTTAAATTCATATGTTCTTCCATCATTGTTATTACTTTTACCTAGCTTCGCGATGGCCGAAGAACCCATATCACCCGAACTTTCTGGGCATATCGATCTTGTGTCTAAATACGTTTCTCGTGGTTTAACCAATAACCCTGAAGATAATAATATTGCTTTACAGGCTGGCTTGAATTTATCTTATCAAAATTTTTATGTGGGTTATTGGGGGTCGACACTGGATTATTCTTTCCCCGAGTTCCAAGGTGAACGTAGAAAACGTTCAGAACAATTTGAGCATGATTTTATTGTCGGTTACAGCCATAACTTTGGACAGTGGACAGGGGATATATGGTCTGCAACCTATTATTATCCAGGCGGGAAGAATACCACGAGCAATGAATTAGGCCTGAGTTATTCACGGGCACTGAATGAGAAAACTCAGTTGAATGCTTCAATTTCGACTTATCTTTATGATGTGATTTATGCCAATCAAGGTGATACTTTCAGCACATTACAACTTCAACATCAGTTGAATGACAAATGGGCAACCAATATAGAAGTGGCAGCAAGTCGTTTTAGTGATAGTGGGAAATATGAAAACAATGAACTTGGTGTGACCGCGCGAAATTATGCATTTCGCTATGCTTCAGTAGGACTAGCCTATCAGCTCCTGAATAATGTCAGTGTGACAGGTCAATATATACTCGGTGGTTACGATCGTTATGACGACAAGCAAAAAGATCTGGGTGTGTTCGGTATAAGTTACGCATTCTAAAGCTCAGCAATAAGGAAACTCATCTAAAGTACAAATAATTGCAGTAAAGCAAAATTTGGATGAGTTCCTTCAATAGTGCTTAAAGACATTAGATTATGCTAAAAAATATTCCCAAATCACGTAGCCAATCCCGAAACCTAAAAATGAATAAAGCGTAATGATGAAGAATACAAAACTCGCTTTATTTTTCTTTCTTAAAAAACTCATTCGTAATCCTCTGTTTGAAATATAACGATCACATTATGAATAATAGATGTGATTTGTATAGATACACATTCTAGCAAAAAAACTATAACAGATTTGCTTGAAATGTAATCTGTTATAGTTTTTGCTGTTCAACAGCTTTTTGAATGACATCAATCAATTGATCGAGTCCAGCTTGAATCTTTTCATCCCAGTCAAAGGAACAATTTATACGGAGATGGTGATGATCCTTGGATGCATTCGCATTGAAGAGTTGACTCGGTGCAATACTGATATTCTTTGTAAGTAATATTTCGTATAGATGCATACTGTTGATATTTTCGGGGAGCTTTAACCATAAAAAATAGCCCGAAGGATAGTAATGTATGTAACAGTCTTGAGGTAAATGATCGTACAGATAGCGATAGATCATTTGTTTATTTTTTTCGAGTTTGGCACGTAAATGCTTCAGGTGTTTATCGTAGTGACGAGTTGAAAGGTATTCAACTAATGCATTTTGAATAAATAAATTGACCGAGAGTGTACTCATTAATTGAATATGTTGAATTTTTTCTGAATATTTACCTGCATGAATCCAACCTAGTCTAAAGCCAGAGCCGAGCGTTTTTGAAAATGATGAACAGTGTAATACCCCATTTTCTTGATCTAAGAATTTCATAGAGAGGGGCTTTTTGGCACCAAAATACAATTCTTCATAGACATCATCTTCAATCAGATGAATATTTGATTCTTGGAGTATAAGAGCAAGCTGTTGTTTCACCTCATCTGGTACGGTAAACCCAATTGGGTTTTGGGCATTCAGCATCAACATGCAAACCTTAATCGGATAGATTTGAATCGCTCTCTTAAATGCTTTTAAGTCGATACCAAATTCGGGATGTTCAGGAATGGTAATCACCTTTAACCCAAGCCGTTCAGCCGCTTGCCATGCGCCATAGAACACGGTCTCCTGTAATAATATATAGTCCCCCGATCGTGTCAGCGCTTGCAGAGCAAGATTAAGGGCATCAAGTCCACCAGAGGTGATGACGATATCTGATGGATCTGTAGGAATACCTTGCAGACAGTAGCGTTGGGCAATAATTTTTCGTAATTCTAAGTGACCTGGAGGAAGGCTCGGCATTTGTTCACGATTGGAATGAGATCGTGCGATATGTCCAAGTGTTTTGATGAGCGGTGCTGAATAAGTGATTTGGCTATTTGGAAATGCAGAGCCAAATGGTGTGATATTTTCGGTTTGAATGGATTTTAGATAATGGAATACTGTTGAATTTATTTCAATTTTATCGTTTACATTCAATTTATGCTGATGTTCGTGTGAGCGCTCGAGATCTGAGACAAAATAGCCAGATTTCTCCTTGGCATAAATCAGACCTTGTGCTTCAAGTTTTCGGTAAGCATGCAAAACGGTAATGAGACTAAATCCAGATTGTTCTGACTGAAATCTTAAAGAGGGAAGTTTGTCGTGTGGTTGCCACGTTCCATTGTGAATGAGTGCAGTTAGACTTTGGGCAAGTTTCTCGGATTTGTACATTGATATAGACTACTAACTTAACAAAACAATATTGTTTTGAAATTCAAGATAAATATTTCTTTTATTAAATATTATGGATTCTTTTTAACAAATTAAAAGTAACCTTGGTTCATTCGGATTTTCAAGTGGTGCGCGATGCACACATGGTGGGACAGTTTGGTCAGGGTGATCGACTGCAAGCTTCCACATGTTTCCAATACCTAGATTAATAGGCTCGGCATGAGGAAGTGCTTGGTAATGTAAGTCAAAAAAGTATTCTTGCAAAAAAAATTCAAACTCTGATTCAGGTCCCCGATACAGTGCTTTTAGTTTGTCACGAATCTCAGGAATCAAGATTTTTTGTTGAACTTGATCATTTGGTAGAATGTCACTTGCAGCTCCGAAATACGTACACAGAAAGGTATCTGTTGCAATGGGTGAACGATCAACATGATAAGAATAGACGTCGGTTGAGATGAAATCTAATTCCTCATCACGCTCATAATATTTAATGATATTTAACTGTGGTAAATAACCGAGTTTAGACAATTTATTGATGTCATCAATAATTGTCTGACGTGCTTGCTTTCCTGCATTTGTAAGATCTAATTGCATTAATTCTTCAATAGAAATATCAATTAGATTTTCTTCAAATTTAAATTTTTCAATTATTTCAGAGAAATCACCGCTTAAATTTCGTTGCCAACATGCTGCATTTTTAGTGTCCGTAAATTTTATATGGATTAAATCTTCGAAAGTGGGCGCAGAGATGATTTGTGGAAATTGTTCGAGACGATGCATGACAGATATGTACTTTAGTGTAGCTGTATCATATACGCTTTATAACGATTTATATAGCATATGGGCTTATCATCATGGTTTGAACTCACCTTAATAAGTACTACAACGGCTACATTCTTATCAACGCCAATATAACCTTTAGATATTTTTCAAACTGAAATCTGAACTTTTCGATCGATCAAGAATAATTCTTCAAATCAGCAATTTTTTTTAAAATTTTTTGAAATCATAAATTCTTATCAAACAATATTCTTTAAATATATATAAAAAACAATATGTTGATAATTGGCACACTCCTTGCGAAGTATCTAGAAGCTTAGATAGGAAATTTAAGCAAAAGGATAATTCAAAAACATTGGAGACGTTGATGGACAATCTAAATATTTTAATGAAAGGTGTCGATACATTAGTGACGGTAGTTGGCGCAGGTTTTACAGGCTTATACGCCTTACATAAACTGCGTGATCAGATGAAAGTTCCTGTTCGAGTTTTTGAGAGCGCCCCTGATGTTGGTGGGACGTGGTACTGGAATAACTATCTAGGTGCCCGCTGTGATATCGAGAGTGTGCATTATTCTTATTCATTTGATCCACAGTTACAGCAGGAATGGACCTGGAGTGAAAAATTCGCAGCACAGCCAGAAATTTTAAAATACCTTAATCATGTCGCCGATCGTTTTGATCTCAGAAAAGACATTACCTTTAATACCAAAGGGCTTTGTTGCACAAAGATTTGAAATGCAAAGCGCCCCTAATTGAGCCAAATTTAAGGCGTAACTTGGGTAAGTGGTCGACCTAATTCCGTAAATCTGTTGAGGACTGCTACACGTGCATGAATTTCATTCACCTGACTAGGAAAGCTTCTTGCCATTAATTTATCGCCTAATAATTTGATGCAATGCATCTTGGTTTCCACCAAACTGCGGCGATGATAGCCTGACCATTTTTTCCATAATGTCCTGCCTAAACGTTTAACTGTTCGAAGTAATTCATTTCGCTCTAGCGAGCTACTTTTTGTATCTTTCCATGGTTTCGCATTTTTTCTAGGTGGAATCACCGCATGTGCTTGCCGATCTGCAATAACCTGACGGCATTGCTTGGTGTCATAAGCTCCATCGGTATAAACAGAGTCAATCTGCTCATCTTGTGGAATCTGATTAAGTAAATCACCAAGCACCTGTGAATCACTGACATTATTGGTTGTGAGCTGAATAGCGCGTATTTGTAGGGTTTTGGCATCTATACCAATATGTAGTTTACGCCATTGGCGACGATATTCAGCTCCATGTTTCTTGCGTTTCCATTCGCCCTCACCTAGAAACTTCATGCCTGTAGAGTCTACGAGTAGATGCAGCCCATCGCTACTTTTTTGGTAGCTGATTGCAATATCAATATGCTTTTGTCTTCTACAAAGCGTACTGTAATCTGGTGCGGTCCAATTTAATCCGCAAAGTTTAATCAGACTTTGTACAAAGCCAGTGACCATACGTAAAGATAGACGGAATAAGGATTTAATCATTAAGCAGCATTGGATGGCTGCGTCGGAGTAGGTTTGATTTCGCCCTTGTTTGCCTTTTGATGGCGCATACCATTGCGTAGCAGGATCAAACCAAATGGCAATATTTCCGCGACTCATGAGTGCTCGGTTATATGCGGGCCAATTGGTTGTGCGGTAGATTTTCTGTGTAGGCTTATTCATTTGGAAATTATATCGCTGAAAAAGCCTTTACAGATAGGTTTGTGCAACAAAGCCTTTATTCTTTAATGTGAAGTACAGGATCAATAGTTACGCTTTTGCCAAACTAGCGGCTTTAGTCAAAGCTTAAGACCCAACCAGGATCATTACTTTTGGTCCTGACCATTAAGATCTTTCTCCGACAAAGACATTAACATATCTAACCGTCCGCTAAGGAAATTGCAAAAGTACATATTCTAAAAGCGGACATTTTTACTTTGGAGAAACCGGACATTTCTACTTTGGGCTTACATTTCGATTTCGTATAAGGTGTATTATGTTAATAATAGAAACTCTTAACTATTTTACTTAACCTGTATCTCATCATTAAGACTTTGCACTTGATCTATAAAACACGAGAAATGGCACGTGCAGATGTGTTTGATTATATCGAGATGTTTTACAATCGAATCAGGCGTCATTCGCATCTCGATGGGATGAGTCCAGAAGCCTTTGAGGCAGCTTCAAAATGAGGCTGTCTAATGTCTAGGATACTGGGAGCAGTCCAGCTTTATATGTTGAGTTTATAGAAAAATAATCAATTTTTACGCGGGATTACCTCCCCCCCTTCTTTCATTAAAAATATAGGGGGGAAGTTATCAATGTAGCGTCTTTTTTTATAAAAGTTTATTCCGATATGCGTACCAAACTCAAAAAGTGTAAATGACGTTCATATTGATCGATGATGTCCTGTAATAAGTCTTCTTCAGTCCACTTCATTACATCATAGCCCTGACCACCTTCTCTTAAAAAAACTTCAGCTTGATAGGAGTTATCTTCATTAGTACCCATATCAGACATAAAGCTTGGACTTAAAGTCTTAGTCGCAATGACCTGATAGATAAAATTCATTTCATTCTGGTGATCCACTCGCAGCTGCATACCATTTTCTAACTTAGTCAGCTTGACCTGTAACTGTCGACGTTTTAGTTCACTTTGAAAGCTGACAAATGCTTTATTCACAGTAGATTGAATATATGCCTGTACCTCTTCTTCAGTATGCGAATAATGCATAATAAGGCCCAATCGCTGCTGCCAGCTACGTGGATTTTGAATTGCACGTGGGGTAATTCTCGCTGCCTGCAGAGCATGCATTTTGGTAACATCTAGATGCAAAGCTTTAATTAATCCCCAACAAATCAATAACATGATTATGGTGAAGGGCAGTGCACTCATAATGGTGGCTGACTGTAAAGCTTCAAGCCCACCAACCAACAATAGTATAATCGCCAATAATGCTATGAGTACTGTCCAGAATAACCGCTGCCAAGTTGGTGAGTTCTCATTTTTTGCAGTCAGATAATCTATGACTAATGATCCAGAATCGGCTGAGGTAACGAAAAATAGCATTACTAGTAAAGTCGCAATAACGCTAGTTACTGAATTGAGGGGTAGGTTGTTGAGAAATTCAAATAAGGCAACTGAAGAATCACGCTGAACCGCATCTAATAAAGTAGTATTTGCTTCATGCATAATACTGAAGAGCGCAGCATTACCCATAAAGCCCATCCATATAAGAGTAAATCCAGTCGGAATCAGTAGTACACCGACGATAAATTCACGGATACTGCGTCCTTCAGATACTCGGGCAATAAACATGCCTACAAATGGTGACCAAGAAATCCACCAAGCCCAATACATAATGGTCCAACCACCAATCCAACCACTTGGCTGATAAGCATAAAGATTAAATGTCATCACAAAAAGATTAGAAACATACTGTCCAGTATTCTGAATCGTGGTCTGGAGCAGGTAGATACTTGGACCAGTAATAAACACAAATATTAAGAGTAAAAGTGCAAGTACCAGGTTCAATTCAGCGAGACGTTTAACTCCCTTATCCAAGCCAAAAAATACCGATATAGCTGCCATAGTACTGACTACAATAATCAGAACTACTTGGGTGCTTGGTGCTTGTTCAATTCCAAATAGGTAATTTAGCCCTGAATTAATCTGAGTGACCCCAAAACCCAATGTCGTAGCAACACCAAATACAGTTCCAATGGTAGCGAAAGTATCTACGCTATCTCCAATTGGACCATAAATCTTTTTTCCAATCAGTGGATATAGTGCCGAACGAATTTTTAAAGGCAACTGATGCCGATAAGCAAAATAAGCCAGTGACAGACCAACCAAGGTATAAATGGCCCAGGCATGTAAGCCCCAATGGAAAAAAGTCACTCTAAGCGATTGTTGCGCAGCTAGTACTGTTTCTGGTTCACCCGCTGGTGGTGTGACATAATGCATTACTGGTTCTGCCACCCCAAAGAACATCAGCCCGATCCCCATACCGGCAGTGAATAACATTGCAAACCAGGAAGTATTGCCGTATTTCGGCTCACTATGATCGGGTCCTAGTTTGATTTTCCCCATATCAGACAAGGCAATATAAATCAGCATGACCAAAAATACTGCTACTGAAAGGACATAAAACCAGCTAAATGAGTTAATAACCCACTGGTTCATTTTTTGGGTTAACAGTTCGAATGAATTCGGGGCAAAAATAACTAAAGCCAAGAAAATAGCAATAATTGCTACAGTACTGAGAAAAACATTTGGATTAATATTAGAAAACCAAGATGATTTATTAGAAGGCATATATCCTCCGTTTTTAAAGAAAAAAGAGATAAATAAAATCAACTAGTTATTATTAATTAAAAATGATCAGAACAAGTTAAATTGTTTAGCTAAACTTTGAACCATTTTAGAATTTTAAAAAATAATAAACTGTTAAATTACTCTAACAGACTTAATAACTATGGGTGATTTCATGGAGGAAGAAAATTACTCTTTAAATTTTTAGAAATAAAGAGCTTTACTATCGAAATCATATTTCCCTTATATACTAGCAAAGAATAACCGTTAATATTCACTTTCAAATAATTGACCTATTTCTAACCTTGTGTAACCACGTTCTTTAAAGATCAAAACAATAGCCTGTCTGTAATCTTCAGAAGTAGAAGTTTTATATTTATTAATTAATTGCAGCTCAGAATTAAGCTCGAGATCATTTTTTATAGTCAATACTTCCGTAGAGGCTTTATTACAACTCTTTAAATTAAACATGCAGGTGCTCTTTATCAGTATTGTAGCGGCTCGACTACAACAAACACCTGTCTTAATTCAGCTAGACACCCTTGGGCGCAATGATTACAAATTCAGCAGGATTCTGCAAGCTTTACCCAATTGAAAGCATTATTATTCATCTAATTACCATATTTAACATAATGGCGGTTATACGAAATTCTGTTGTAGCCCCATACATTCAAGTTTATTTCTTGCATGAATGTATCCTATAGGATACATTACTCTTATGTACTCAATATATACCACTGAAGTCTTTGATGACTGGTTTACTAAGTTAAAAGACCAGCAGGCAAAAAGACGTATACAAGTCCGAATTGATCGGGTTGAAGATGGAAACTTTGGAGATACTGAACCAGTAGGTGAAGGTGTTTCTGAATTACGTTTCTTCTTTGGACCTGGCTACAGGATCTATTACTGTAAGCAAGGGCAAAGGGTCGTTATTCTTTTAGCAGGCGGAGACAAGTCTACGCAAAGTAAAGATATAAAACTTGCCCTACAATTAGCACAAGATTTAGAGGAGGAGCTGTAAATGGCTATCAAACTTCGTAAATGGGACAGTGCTGAACATCTTAAAACAGAAGAAGATATGCAAGCTTACCTACAAGCCTGTATCGATGAATCTAATGGTGATGCGGCATTCATTGCAAAAGCTTTAGGTAATATTGCTAAAGCTAAAGGAATGGCTCAATTATCAAGAGACACTGGTTTAGGTCGAGAAAGTCTTTATAAAGCACTTTCTGGCGATGTAAATCCAAGCTTTGATACTGTTATTAAAGTCGTAAAAGCACTGAATTTACGCTTAGCAATTTAAAAAAAACTAGTAAAAAAGGGAGCTTTAAGCTCCCTTTTTCAACTTCGTATAACGTGTATTATGTTAATTTTAGATTTACTAAAACTATTTTTTGAGAACTAGGCTGTTATGGGAACTGTAAAGCTCAAATCTTCTGATGAAGTTTTTCAATTAAAAATTAGTCTGCTAGGTAGTGATCCTGAAATCTGGAGAACTATTCAAATTTCATCGGCAGCTACTTTATCTAGGCTCCATAAGGCAATTCAATCTGCTTTTGATTGGGAAGATAGCCATTTACATGAATTCACGACTATTAAGCATGAAAAGATCAATAAAAGACAAAAATTGAAAGAAGTTCTACGTGTAGGTAAAAAAATTATATATACATATGATTTTGGCGATTGTTGGGAACATTTGATTACTGTAGAAAGCAGACAATCTCCTGATTTAAATAAAAAATATCCATGTTGTATAGATGGTCAAAATCATGCTCCATTTGAAGATATTGGAGGAATTTTTGGATATCTTGATATTTTAGATGCATTACAAGACCCCAAACATCCAAGATATGACGATTACATGCAAATTATCGAGGATGAAATAGGAGAGATAGAGTTTGATCCGACCTACTTTAATTCACATGATATTAAGTTTTAAACCTGATTTAACATAAGGGCTGTTATGCGAAGTCGACTTGTAATGCAATTTGCATTACACTAATCCTAGTACATTAAACACTTGGGAAATATGATGGCTACTGTTAACTTCAGGGTCGATGAAGCCCTTAAAGAAAAATCTTATTCAATCCTTAAAGAGCAAGGTATTGCACCTACGGATTTCTTTACTAGTATTCTTGAGTATGTTGCTACGACTGGGAAACTGCCCGTCAAAAAAGCTTTGCTTTCGGAAGAAGATGAAGAATTATTAGCCCTTGTCCGTAAGCGCATTAACGATCCTAAAGAGATGTTTGAGGAAGTCACATTAGATGACTTATAAGCTTTTACGTCACAAGGACTTTACAGCAGAATGGGAAAAACTCCCTGTTGCTATACGAGATCAATTTAAAAAGAAACTAGCTAAAGTCATAGAGCAGCCACATATTCCAAAGAACATGCTTAGAGGCGATCTTGCAGGTTGCTATAAAATCAAATTATTAAAAGCGGGTGTCCGACTTGTCTATCAAGTTAAAGATGATCAGGTAGTTATCCTGCTCATTACCGTCGAAAAACGAGCTGATAGCATAGTTTATGACGAAGCGAAAAAGCGAATTAAAGATTAAAAATGGGAGCTTATAGCTCCCATTTTTAACTTCGCATAACGTGTATTATGTTAATTTTAGAGAAACTCAATAATAAAACTATTTCTTTTTAGTTTTTATCTCACTAATTAATATTCCTAAAATGACACAAAGCCCACCAATAAGAGCTAAAAAGGGTAAACGCTCTCCTGCCAGCCTTCCGAATATTGCTGCCCAAACAGGCTCACCTGAATAGATAATAGCGGCCCTAGAAGGATCTACAGTACGTTGTGCCCAATTCATAGCAAATTGAATGAGTGTGCTGGCAAATCCCAGACTTAATGTAACTACTACGAGTTGCCATGAAATATTAGGAATTTCCGTTTCTCCTGCGAAAGGCATGATAAAAAAACAGAAAATAGACGCTACTACTAATTGGATGATAGTGACATTCTTTAAATCGACTCTACCTGCAAACTTACTGATCAAAATGATTTCAAGGGCTATTCCCAGCGCACTCAAAAGAGTAAAAATTTGTCCTAAATTAAAGTTAACGCCCCTAAAATCATTCCCTGTTAGAAGTATCAAACCAATAAAGGAAAAAAATATTCCAATCCAAATAAAGATATTTGGAAGCTTCCGATAAAAAATCCAGATTAATATTGGTACAAGAGGAATATATAGTGCTGTTAAAAATGCAGACTCACTACTTGTTATCGTCTTTAAACCTATAGTTTGAAGTCCGTATGAAAGTGCTAGTACGGCACCTATCGAAATACCCGCAATAACATCATCTTTACTTATCTTTTTTAGATACTTAAACGTAAAAATAAGCAAAATCATAGCAGCAACCAGAAATCGGCAACCAACAAAGAAAATAGGAGTCGTGTAATTAAGGACATAGTGAACAGCTAAAAAGGTTCCTCCCCAAATCATAGTTATAAATACAAGTACGATCTCAGGAGGTAATCTTTCTTTTAAGACATGAATTAAGGACATTACAAAATCTAAAGTGAAATATACTGCACTATTATTGCATCCATCTTGTTTATAGTGCAATATATTGCACATTAAACTTGTGAATACTCAGAATGAACACTGTCCTTGAATTTTTAGGAAAAAATATTCGTTTTTTTCGAGAGAAAATAGAACTGACTCAACAAGAGCTTGCTGATCGTTCAGGGGTAAGCAGACGTACAATAATTGCTTTAGAAGCAGATCAAATAAATATTAGTTTGGCTAAATTAGATGCTATAGCAAATGCCCTAAATATTAGTTTTAGTACTTTAGTTAGTCCGCTAGATTCAAAAATTCAACACTCTTGTACAAATATCTTAGCTTGGAAAGGCAATCATACAGAAAGCTATGCAAATTTACTGGGTACAGTGGATAACGGTACACAGACAGAAATGTGGATATGGTCACTAGCAGCTGGCGATTCTTATATAGCTGAACCTGATCCAGAAGGCTGGAAAGAAATGCTCTATATCATCCATGGAGAGTTAACACTTGAAATTGAAGGTCAATTTAAGATTCTAGGCCCTGAAGATTCGTTTATTTTTTCCAGCTCTACTTTGTACTCATATCATAATAAAAGTGATGAACAGGTAAAATTTGTGAGAAATGTTATTCATTAGCAGATCATTCAACATAATGGTTGTTATACGAAATGAAAAAGCCTAGACACTGGTCTAGGCTTTAAACTTTAAAAAAATACATAAAAATCAGTGTTATAAACTCAGTTTTAGAGCTTCGTATAACGTGTATTATGTTAATTTTAGAAGAACTATAAAGTGTCTACAAATTAGTGGCTATTCAATTCGGTATAAAAAAACCCGCATTCTAGCGAGTAGATTCTGATATTTCATTCAGACTATAGATTTTATAAAAACTATATTTCTAGATGATTTTGAATATTTTTCCACTTAAGGTACTTTGAAAAAGCATTTCAAAACTAGGTCGAATATCTTCACCATCAACGGTGATATGTTTTATATTCGAATGAGATTGCGTATTGGCAAACTGATGATCCACTGTTGCTTGAATCATGTGTTTAACCCCAAACTGATCTTTCACGCTGAGACTCTGTTTAAACATATATAGCCTTTTAATAAAATTATAGTGAAAAAATAAACCTAAATTATTGATGTTTATTAATTTTAAATCTAAGCAACTTTATGGTTTAATTTAAATAGCTGATTTAGAGAAGTATAAAATGTACGGCCATCTAAATTTAAATCCACTTCGATTCCGGATTCCAGCAGAACTCTTTTACCGACTTCAATTTCTTTAAAACCTTGACGTGTATTTTGCATTTTATGAAGGGGAATTAATGAAACAATAATTTCAGTACCATTTTTAGATTTTGCAATTAAATTATTTATTTTTAACAACTTATATCCTATTTCTTCGAGATTTTTCAATTTATAAAACAAATTTTAAAGTATAAAAAAAGCACTTATGAGTGCTTTTTATTACTGTCTATTATTACTTAGATAGCAACAATATTTACAGCATTCGGTCCTTTTTGACCTTGAGCCACACTAAATTCAACCATTTGGCCTTCCATTAAGGTTTTGAAGCCTGAACTCGCGATTTCGCTGAAATGAGCAAAAACGTCTGGACCTGATTCTTGTTGAATGAAACCAAAACCTTTAGTTTCGTTAAACCACTTAACAGTACCTTTAACAACATTTGAGTTTGACATAATATATCCTACTAATTTTTAATCAATTTATTGACTGGGTATAACTTTGAAAATAATAAAGAACGACTTAAAATCTGAAAAAACGAAGGATTATGACTAAAACTGCGATACTTAAAGAAGATTTACCGGAACAAGACTTTTTTCTAGTTAAATTAACTATACACTAAAAATATTATAAATCAAGTTTTTTTATATATATATTTAATAATTTTATAAAAAGATAAAAATAACTCATTTATAAAAATTTATTTTCAATGAAATCAGTTTTATATCGTAAGTATAACAATATAAAGTTAACATGGGTTTCTAGTAAGATTGATAAGTAATGAATGCGTTTATATAGCTCTGTGATAACAATATTGATGTTTTTAATTTCTGGAATGATGATTTTTTCCTATATGCAAGGCATGTATAAACCTCCAAATTTGAACACTTCATTTACTACTAAATAATAATATTTAACATAATGGATATTATACGAAGTACACTTGTATATTAATATAATTATCAAACACTTAATAAAACCAGAAAAATCTAAAAATGACCGAAAAGCCGATTTTGAAACAAGTCGGCTTTTTTATGATCGTTTTTGATAGTTTTTGCCAAGAAAATCGGCTAAAAAATGATCAATTTAGCAATCAGTGCCCATTTCATGTGGATCCAGGTTCCAAAACTATCCCCAATTGCTGGGGATAAAATTTAGGCTATTTTGTACGCTTTGGCTCACATAAAACTCGGCCCTTTGCGGCTATCCAGGATAGGTGAATTTTCCTATGATGAAGCCATAGAGAACAGGATGTTCCAAACAACAAGAATAAGAAAGATCGCACCAGGAGCGTGAGGTAAGACAGGAGTCATACCTAGCAACCCAATATGAGAAACCCCGGCAGGATGCTGGGGTTTTTTATTATCTAAACTTCTTAAATTAAAGTTGGATGAGCATCTAAAATACGAATTAAAGTCGCTGCAGGACCAGTCGGATAGCGACGGCCTTGTTCCCAGTTTTGCAGGGTTCTCGCGCTGATATGCAAACGTGCAGCAAATTCAGCCTGGGTTAAGCCTGTTTTCTCACGTACTTCTTTAATATCCGGTAATTCAAGCTCTGTGACTCGACTTGCCTTTATCTCATTACGCTTGATGGCACCAGCTTCTTTGATTGAAGCAACCAGGTCATCAAATAAGTTGTTATCCATGAAATTGCTCCTTTACTAATTGACGTAGAATCGAGGTTTCTTTGTCTGTCAGATTATCTTTCACAGACTTTGGATAAGCCACCAGGAAAAAGATCTGATCATCTTCTGTAACCCAATAATAGATCACACGGATACCGCCACTTTTGCCTTTATTGCCCTGAGCACAACGTACTTTACGAATTCCACCACCATTCTTGATTAAGTCGCCCTTATCAGGCTGTACCAAGAGATCTTGCTGGAGCTGACGATACTCTTCACCACTCACAAGCCCTTTGATTTGCTTAGTAAAAATACTGGTCTCAATGAATAACATAGGTTTAAGTACGTCAATGGCGTATAAGAATTTTAGCAGTTTTAGAATAAAAAAACGAGAGCTGTAGGCTCTCGTTTCGCATAATCTGTATTATGTTAATTTTAGAGGAAATTAAAACTATGAGAAAAGAGTTAAAAGAAATATTTATTCATGGATGTAATGAGAAAATTGAAAAAAAAAGGAGATAATGTTGGTTTATCTTTCTATGCTTTTTTTAAGAATAAAAACGATAATCCTGAGCTTTTAATGGAAGCAGCTAATTGGTGGATCATGCAACATAAACTAGATCATTTTGAAAAAGCCGTAAAAATTAAAGCACTTGTTTTAAGTGAGTCGTAGTCTAAATTAAAGAGTAGAAGTGAATGGATTTAAAAACTTTTGAATTATTAGCTCGATATAACGTCTGGTCTACTCACAAATTAAATCAGGCTTTGAAGAATGTTTCTAATGATGATTTTAATGCTAATTGTGGACTTTATTTCAAAAGTATCGCTGGAACTTTAAATCATTTGCTTGTTGGTGAACACTATCTGTGGTTTCCTCGTTTTTTAGCGAAACCTTCACCTGTACTCAAATTAAATACCATTATAGAAAATGATAAAGACAAGCTGATCTCTCAGCTAGAGGACAAGGCTCATAACTGGATAGGTTTTTTAAAAGATGTTGATGTAGAAAAATTTAAATATGATTTACAGTACAAAACATCTACAGGTAAAGATATGAAGTTGCCTTATGCAGCCACTCTATTGCATGTTTTTAATCATGGGACTCATCACAGAGGACAAATCACAGCAGCTCTAACTTCAATGGGATATCTTTGTCCTGAGATCGACTTGGTCTACATGCTAATTGAAGAAAATAAGCCTACTTAACATAATGACTGTTATACGAATTGAACTTTTCTTCATCTAAGAATATAGTGTGATTAACAATGTTAATCACAGGAGCTTAACATGGCTTCAAATGCACTAGTAACTACTCGCATTAACGAAAACATTAAGCATGAAGCAACTGAAGTTCTTGCAACAATGGGCTTAACTGTCTCAGATGCCGTTCGCTTGTTGTTAACCAAAGTAGCGAAAGAAAAGGCTCTGCCTTTTGAAATTTGGCAACCCAGTGCTGAAACCATTGCTGCAATGGAAGAAGATCTAAGCAAAGCAAAGAGCTTCACTTCTGTAAAAGATTTGATGGCTGATCTAAATGCGGACGATTAAGTACACATCAGCATTCAAGAAAGACTATAAACGTGAGAAAAAAGGGCAGCATCGAAATACAGTAGATGCTGAACTACAAACTGTTTTAGAGTTATTGCAAGCTGATGAAGCCTTGCCTGAAAAGTATCGTGACCATGCTTTGGTCAGTAATTGGGTAGGTCATCGTGACTGCCATATCAAACCAGATCTTGTTTTGATCTATAAAAAAACAGAGGAAGGCGAACTACTAATTTTGAAATTAGTTAGGTTAGGTAGTCATAGTGAATTGGCAATTTAAGTGACCTAATTTTCAGCAGTAAATTTTAAAATTATCTTTAAAAAATGGGAGCTTAAGCTCCAATTTTTAACTTCGTATAACGTGTATTATGTTAATTTTAGGAAAATCTAAATACTCTTTTGATTCACACGCTTTGAAAGCTCTTCCGCACTTTCTACACGTTCAGAGTAACGGTCAGTGAGATATGCGGACTGTCCTCTAGTTAAAAGCGTAAATTTATAAAGTTCTTCCATCACATCAACGATCCTCGTGTAATAAGAAGAAGGCTTCATACGACCATCCTCTTCAAACTCAAGAAATGCTTTAGGAACTGAGGACTGATTTGGTATCGTAATCATACGCATCCAACGGCCTAAAATACGTAACTGATTTACTGCATTAAAGGACTGAGAGCCGCCACATACTTGCATTACAGCTAAGGTTTTACCTTGCGTGGCACGTATTGCTCCTGCTGCTAATGGAATCCAGTCAATTTGAGCTTTCAATATCGAACTCATTGAGCCATGACGCTCGGGAGAGCACCAAACCATGCCCTCTGACCATGCTAAGAGTTCATGTAGTTCTTTAACCTTTGGATGTTGCATATCACCATCTTCAGGGAGAGGTAGTCCTTTTGGATGGAAAATTTTCACTTCCGCACCAAAATATTCAAGGATTCGACCAGCTTCCTGAATAGCTAAACGGCTATAGGATCTATCACGATTTGAGCCATACAGAAGCAGTATTCTTGGAGGATGTTCAAGGTTCTTTGCCTGAACTTTTTCTAAAGTCGGTTTTTCTAAAAGACTAAGATCAATATTTGGTAAGTTCATTAGATTCATACCTCTTTAAAAACTTTTTTTCTAAGCCATAGCGAAACTGTCACTAAGGCAATCAATACAGGCACTTCAACAAGCGGTCCAATTACTGTTGTGAAAGCTACAGGTGAAGCTAATCCAAAAGTGGCAATCGCTACAGCCAGTGCTAATTCAAAATTGTTGCCTGCGGCTGTAAAGGAAATAGCAGTCGTTTTGGGGTAGTCATTGCCCATCCACTTACTCATAAAGAAGCTGAGGAAGAACATTGCAACAAAATAGATCGTCAAAGGAATAGCTATTCTAAGCACGTCTAGAGGAAGGCTAATCACTTCACCACCTTTAAGACTGAACATGGCCACAATCGTGAATAAAAGGGCAATAAGGCTGATTGGGCTAATCTTTGGGATAAATTTATCCTGATACCAAGCCAAACCATTCTTTTTAACCAAAATCAATCGGGTTAAAAACCCAAGTAAGAACGGAATACCTAGATAAATAAGAACAGCATGGGTAATTGTCCAAAAGCTCACATTAATGATTTGTGCTTCTACCCCAAAGAATGGTGGTAAGAAGGTTAAGAATAACCAGGCATAAGTACTAAAGAATAAGATCTGGAAGATACTGTTAAACGCAACCAAGGCAGCAACATATTGATTATCCCCACATGCCAGACCATTCCAGACGAGGACCATCGCAATACATCGAGCTAAGCCTATGAGAATTAGGCCAGTCATATATTCAGGATAGGCGTGCAGAAAAATAATGGCCAAGCCAAACATTAAGCAAGGTGCAATGATCCAGTTTTGAACAAGAGATAATGTAAGGGTACGCTTATCCTCAAAGACTTTAGGCAAGGTTGCATAGTTAACTTTGGCAAGTGGTGGATACATCATCAAAATAAGCCCTATTGCGATAGGGATATTCACTGAATTAATGCTTAATTGATCTAATACAACAGATGTTTGAGGGAAAAACACCCCAATACCTACGCCTAATGCCATGGCAATGAAAATCCATAGAGTTAGGTTTCGATCTAAGAATGAGAGCTTTGATGCGGACATTGAATTACTCGCATTGCATAGAGATAGATAAGTTGCTCGTAGGTTTATTTAATACTTCATCATTCAAAACACTGAACACTGCATTTACCCATTCTGGTAAATCAGGATTTAATCGGTAATACACCCATTGTCCCTTGCGCTCATCTAGCAAAATTGAAAGGTTACGGAGTAAAGCCAAGTGACGAGAAATTTTAGGTTGGCTCAGTTGTAATATCTCTGTGATTTCACAAACACATACATTTTGTCTTTCTAAAATAATTTTTAAAATATCTAGACGTGTCGGGTCAGATAGGCATTTAAAGAAATCTGCTTGATCCATAATCTACACTCAAATATATGCTATTGCGAATATACGCATATCCATATATAAATGCAATATTACTAAGCTTTGAGTTAATCCAATGTCATCAAAAGTTAAGATCTATCACAACCCTGCTTGCGGAACATCAAGAAATACACTGGCTTTAATTCGAAATACCGGAGAGGAACCTGAAATTATTGAGTATCTTCTCAACCCTCCGAGCAAGAGAGAACTGATTAATTTAATTGAAAAATCAGGTCTTTCTGTACATGAAGCTATTCGTAAAAATGTAGAACCTTTTGAAACACATAAATTGGATCAGCCACACTGGACAGATGAACAGCTCATTAATTTTATGCTTGAGTATCCAATTTTGATTAATCGTCCATTCGTAGTAACTGAGATCGGTGTAAAACTTTGTAGACCATCTGAACTCGTTTTAGATATTTTGTCTGCACCTCAATTAGGAGCTTTTATCAAAGAGGATGGTGAAATAATCATCGATAAAAATGGTAAGCGGATTAAATAAATCCGCCCCATTTAACATAATGGCGGTTATACGAATTGAACTTTTCTTCATCTAAGAATATAGTGTGATTAACAATGTTAATCACAGGAGCTTAACATGGCTTCAAATGCACTAGTAACTACTCGCATTAACGAAAACATTAAGCATGAAGCAACTGAAGTTCTTGCAACAATGGGCTTAACTGTCTCAGATGCCGTTCGCTTGTTGTTAACCAAAGTAGCGAAAGAAAAGGCTCTGCCTTTTGAAATTTGGCAACCCAGTGCTGAAACCATTGCTGCAATGGAAGAAGATCTAAGCAAAGCAAAGAGCTTCACTTCTGTAAAAGATTTGATGGCTGATCTAAATGCGGACGATTAAGTACACATCAGCATTCAAGAAAGACTATAAACGTGAGAAAAAAGGGCAGCATCGAAATACAGTAGATGCTGAACGGCTTTGTTGCACAAACCTATCTGTAAAGGCTTTTTCAGCGATATAATTTCCAAATGAATAAGCCTACACAGAAAATCTACCGCACAACCAATTGGCCCGCATATAACCGAGCACTCATGAGTCGCGGAAATATTGCCATTTGGTTTGATCCTGCTACGCAATGGTATGCGCCATCAAAAGGCAAACAAGGGCGAAATCAAACCTACTCCGACGCAGCCATCCAATGCTGCTTAATGATTAAATCCTTATTCCGTCTATCTTTACGTATGGTCACTGGCTTTGTACAAAGTCTGATTAAACTTTGCGGATTAAATTGGACCGCACCAGATTACAGTACGCTTTGTAGAAGACAAAAGCATATTGATATTGCAATCAGCTACCAAAAAAGTAGCGATGGGCTGCATCTACTCGTAGACTCTACAGGCATGAAGTTTCTAGGTGAGGGCGAATGGAAACGCAAGAAACATGGAGCTGAATATCGTCGCCAATGGCGTAAACTACATATTGGTATAGATGCCAAAACCCTACAAATACGCGCTATTCAGCTCACAACCAATAATGTCAGTGATTCACAGGTGCTTGGTGATTTACTTAATCAGATTCCACAAGATGAGCAGATTGACTCTGTTTATACCGATGGAGCTTATGACACCAAGCAATGCCGTCAGGTTATTGCAGATCGGCAAGCACATGCGGTGATTCCACCTAGAAAAAATGCGAAACCATGGAAAGATACAAAAAGTAGCTCGCTAGAGCGAAATGAATTACTTCGAACAGTTAAACGTTTAGGCAGGACATTATGGAAAAAATGGTCAGGCTATCATCGCCGCAGTTTGGTGGAAACCAAGATGCATTGCATCAAATTATTAGGCGATAAATTAATGGCAAGAAGCTTTCCTAGTCAGGTGAATGAAATTCATGCACGTGTAGCAGTCCTCAACAGATTTACGGAATTAGGTCGACCACTTACCCAAGTTACGCCTTAAATTTGGCTCAATTAGGGGCGCTTTGCATTTCAAATCTTTGTGCAACAAAGCCTTCCGGAATTAAACCTTCCTTTTCATAAAACCTAATTGTTAATACTGAACATGAGGTTTTTTTAGAGAGTTCACCAATTTTTAAATGCATTGAGTTAGTATTTCCAAAGATTCTTGACTCTATAGTAACTATAGGGATTCTAATATTCAAAGTTTATAATTTTTTTAATGGGTATAATTATGAGTGGTTGTGGATGTAGTAAAGAAACACCATGCGAAGATAAGAAATCTCAACAAGAAAATCATCCATCAATTGCAGAAGCAAACAATTCAAAGAATTGTGATAATACGCTTAGCTGTTGTGGTGAAGAGGAAGAAAAAAAATCTTCATCTCCTTGCTGTAACACTTCAAACAGTTGTGAAGATACCGCTCAATCCTGTTATGGTTCTGATCCCAAAGAAAATTTAAGCACTGAAGACGTTTTAAAAGATTCGCACTACATGAGTGAATACTTAGTTCCCAAAATGGATTGTTCTGCGGAAGAACAGATGGTTCGTATGGCGCTATCTTCAATTGATGGTGTTCAAAAACTCATCTTTGATTTACCTAACCGTTCTTTAAAGGTTCTACATAATCAAAAAGATGAAAATATAACCACCAAACTTGAAGCTTTGGGTTTTGGTGCAAAGCTTGTGAAGACTGAAACTTATATAAGCAATCAACAGGCTAAGCAAACAAGTACCTACACCATTCCTAAAATGGATTGCTCTGCTGAAGAGCAAATGGTCCGTATGGCTCTTGCAGATATTGAAGCAGTTAAAGGTCTTACTTTTGATCTTCCCAATCGAAAACTGAAAGTCTTCCATAATGAAGGGATTCAGCAAATTACGGCTAAACTCGAAGGACTGGGTTTTGGGGCGAAACTTGATGAAACACAGCTTTCTTCAGGCGATATACCTAATGAACCTGATCCTGTGAGACAAGCTAAAGTACTTAAACTGTTATTAGGTATTAATGCTCTACTTTTCTTTATAGAATTCATCAGCGGTATTATTGCTGCGTCTACAGGATTGATTGCTGATTCTCTAGATATGTTTGCCGATGCAGCCGTTTATGGTATTGCGCTATATGCCGTCGGAAAAGCTGCGAAATATCAAATAAAAGCAGCCCATTTCGCAGGTTGGATTCAGTTATTACTTGCTGTTATCGTGATTGTTGATGTCATTAGACGATTCATGTTTGGAAGCGAGCCAGAATCAACGCTCATGATTGTTATTGGCCTGCTCGCACTTATAGCTAACGTGACATGCTTATATCTTATTTCTGGTCATCGAGAAGATGGCGCACATATGAAAGCCAGTTGGATTTTCTCGGCGAATGACGTTGTCGTAAATATGGGCGTTATATTTGCCGGTGTACTCGTGGCGTGGACGGGATCAGCTTATCCAGACTTAATCATTGGCATACTGGTTTCTTTATTCGTACTTAATGGTGCCCGAAAAATTTTGGCTTTGAAGTAAGAGTATCGAAAATGAATCTATTTGGCACTATTGCAAATAACCACGAATGGTAAGCTGAAGACTGTTTTAGCTAAAGGTGCAGCATATGAATCCTTATGTCTTAAAAGCATGTAATTTTTAGTATTAAAAATAGCCCTCTGTTGAGGGCTATTTAACATAAAATCTCTTATATGAAATAAAAAACCTAGGCACCGGCCTAGGTCTTAAATTTAAAAAAATACATAAAAATTAAGGTTATAGTCTTAATTTTTCATGTTATTCCCAAGTAGAAATGTCCTACCTAATAACCAAATAGAAATGTCCTATATGGACATTTCCAAGTCAAGTACAGGATTCAGATTTCGTTGTTGAATTGCTGTTTTCTGTGCTCGTCTACGTGGCATCTTTTGAGAACGATTGCGTTTGTTTTGTTGTTCCAATTGTTCATGCTGTTGTTGAATATGTGCCAGCACAGAACCCAAACGTTTATTCTCAACGATCTCTCGTTGATTGAGCTGACTTAATTTATCGAAGATGCTGTAATTGATTTTTCTTCCCTGATATTCAATGGCTACAGTACCATCCAGATATTCTAGGAACTCAAGATACTTGCCGATTAACCTTTGATTTTCTTCTATGTTTTCCAAGATATATACGCATTTATCATAAGTGATCGTCAGGCTGTTCGTGACTCTGCGGGGTTCACGCCAGGTAAAAATATCATCTAATTCTTCGGCTGTTTCAATGACAGTCCGATGCAGATCCTTGGGATTAAAGGCCATCTTTGCAAACTTGAGATTGAACTGCTCAATGAAGCAGGGTAGCTAGGCATTCGCTTGCTCAATCGAACAGATGCCTTCCAGGCGCATCTCCTTGATCAGACGGTCCTGAAGGGTTCTGTTGGCACGTTCCACACGGCCTTTGGCCTGTGGTGAATTGGCGAAGATGATATCGATATTTATGGTGCTGAGTACACGTCCAAACTGGGTAATCTTGGTGTCTTTCTTACTGCTTTGATTCACCCTAAACACTGAATGTTTATCGCTGTAAAATGCTAAAGGTTTGCCATGCTGTTCGACATACAGGCGTGTCGAAATCATATAGTCAAAGGTTGATTCTGATTCACAGAAGCGTAAATGCTGCAATTTTCCTGTAGCATCATCGATAAACACCAGCAGACAGCATTTAGCAGCGCGTCCTTCAAACCAGTCATGGTGTGAGCCATCAATTTGAATCAGTTCACCAAAGCAATCCCGGTTGTAACGAGGCTGATACGGGCATTTCAGGCGCTTGGATCGAGGAATCCATAAGTCAGCTGCAATCATCTAAGAACGCAGGGTTTCTACTGAAAGATCGAATCCATGTACGGTAGTGAGCTTTTCATGCGCTAAAGTGGGTCCGAAACCATAGAGTTGGTCAGAAACAATATTGAGGCACTTGAGTCTGAGTTCTTCAGGAAGTTTGGAATTGCTAATTTGGCCACGACCGGCATGGGCTAATGCAGCGGGACCTTGAGCTTTGTATTTCTGCAGTAAGCGTCTGATCTGACGTTCTGAGATATGAAGTAGCTGAGCAGCCTGGGACTGGGTTAAGCGTTGATCACAGATTTCCTGCAAGACTAACGATCGTTTAAGTTCTTTATCCGACATAGACACCAACATATCAAACCGTCCGCTTCGATAATTGCAAAAGCACATATTCTAAAAGCGGACATTTTTACTTTGGAGAAACCGGACATTTCTACTTTGGGCTTACAAATCTAATTTCGTATAATATAGATTATGTTAAATAAGATATAGATTGTTGTAGCCTACTCAATATAAGTATCGTAAATAATAACAAAGCATTTAAGAATTGACCGGCTAATGAATTATGAAGAAGTGTCACTCATGCATCATACATCAGTGACACTCAATAAAATTTCAGAGTTTCTATCTATTCTATTAAATATGTTTAAACAATGCTGAACGTGATTGACCAGACGCACCATCGGCCGCACTCAGGAAACGTTCAGTATGAATATCACGCTCAAAGAGACGACTTTGCATTAACGTAGAAATCGCTGCATCAATCATAAGTGGCGGACCGCATAGATAAGCTTTATGTCCTGAGCATTTATTTTCAAAATATTCAGCTACTGCCTCATGCACAAATCCTGTAAAACCAGTCCACTGATCTTCAGTTTTAGGCGCATTTAAAGCTGGAATATAGCGAAAATTAGGATATTTTTTACCCAGTTTTCGAATATTTCACGGTTATATAGCTCTGCCACATCACGTGCACCTTGGAACAAATAGATTGTGCGTGGATCACCCAGTTCTAGTAAATCCTGAATCATCGATTGAGGACTAGATAAGCCCGAACCGCCTGCAATAAATATTACGTCTTGAGGATCAGACTTACGTACGAAGAATTGTCCATATGGCCCTGAAATATCAAGTTTATCGCCCGTCTTTAATAATTCATGGACATAAGTAGTCGCTGCGCCACCCGGTACTTGGCGGATATGTAATTCAACAATACCTTCCTCACTTGGGGAATTGGCGATCGAAAAGGCGCGTGTACCTTCAATTCCAGGGAATTGTATATTGATATATTGCCCAGCTTGGAATTGCATTGGACGGTCTAAAGCTAGACGTACACCCTTAATTGTCGGTGAGAGGTCTTTGATTTCAATCACTTCAGTCTGAAAATCCTCAACAAGATAGCCAAGGAAGTCTTCATCTTCATCCACATCTGCTTCAATGACCATATCTGATTCTGGTTTGCAGCAACATGCGAGAACTTTATTTTCTTCACGCTCAATGTCCATTAATGCAAATGGAGATGCTTCACCGACATCATAGTATCCGTCGGTTACTTGTACCTTACAGGTACCACAGGTGCCATGACCACAGGCAAATGGAAGCCATACACCCTGGCGTAAAGCTGCATCCAAGATGGTTTGATCTTCCTCTACTTCGATGGTGGTTCCAATCGGTTCAATCGTGACTTGATAACTCATTTCATCGCTCCTTAAACATGACGATGCTGGTAGTCATCCAGCCCAGGTGTTACGAAGCGCAATAGTGATTTATGTCCGATATTTTGACTCGCCAGACTTTGGTCCAGCTGTGGCTGGAATGGTTGACCGTCCAACAAATATTCGACTTTTGACCAATCAATCTCCTCAAACTCAGGATGTTGGTGAAATCCACCTTTAATTTGCTGATCGATTAAATCTTGAAAGCTTTGCTGTGATGATGCCAACATGGCATGCGCCGCACAATATAAGGTGTGATGATCCCATCCCACATAAATCAGAATGTTGTCGCCATAATGTTTTTGTAGATCACGCGGTTCAAAATCATATTGGTTGTTAATTGCTTTTACTGGCATATCCCTAAACTCCGTAAGCGTCCGCTGAACACACCTTATGAATTCATCCTATAAGCCTTAATTTAGTCCCCACTTAAAAACAAGTGGGGACTAAAATTTATGACTACAAATCACCAGACATCCATCGCATCTCTTGCGAAAAAACGAAGAACATACAGTGCTGAATTTAAACAGCAGATCGTTCAGGCTTGTAAAGCACCGGACGTTTCAATTGCTTCGGTCGCTTTGCAACATGGATTGAATACAAATCTTGTATCCAAATGGATTCGCTTAATTGATGGTAAGCCAGGGAATGATCGCTCACCACTACCGAATAAACCTGCATTTATTGCCTTATCTTGCTCTGCACCATTAGATCCTACTCCTACTGACATGTTAACGGTTCAAATTACTTTACCCCACTCAAAAGCAGAAATTGGCTTGAAATGGCAAGTATCAGAAATATCTACTTTAGCAGAATTACTCAAGGCACTTGCAACATGATCCGCATTGATGAAATCTGGCTTTCTACCCAACCTCTGGATATGCGAGCAGGGATGGATACTGTCATGGCTCAGGTGGTGAGAGCCTTTGGCTACATTAAACCGCATTGCGCTTACCTGTTCTGTAATAAACGTGGCCATCGCATGAAAGTGCTGGTACATTCTGCTATTCTCCAAACGTTCTATTTCCTCTGCGTCATGACCTCAGGCATACTGCGGTCATGAATACGCTGCCAGACTTAAGCCAACTGACCCATGAACAACTGCTGGAATTTACCAGACAGTTGGCAATGCAGCATCAGTCTCTGGCACAATCAAATCAAGAATTAGAAAAATCAAACCAGCAATTGGATGCCAAAGTTCAACATCTTTCCATTCTCACGCAAAAATACGAGCATGAGCTCGCACTATTTAAACAGCACAAATTTGGCAGTAAAAACGAACATCTCACCGCAAAACAAATCCATCTGTGGGATGAGGCTGTCGAAGAAGATATCGCAGCAGTTGATCTGGAATTAGAACGATTAAATGCAGATAAAACCGATGCATCGACAGAGAAAGCCACAGTCAACAAACCTAAACGTCGACTGCTGCCGGATCATCTACACACCATCCGTATTGAGCATGAACCAACATCAACCCAATGTGCTTGTGGCTGCCAACTCCGTCGTATCGGCGAAGATATCAGTGAAAAACTGAATTTCAGACCGGCACAGTTCTATAAGGAACAGCATGTTCGTGGCAAATGGGTCTGTGATCAGTGTGACACCCTGACTCAGCAAGCGATGCCCGCCTATGTGATTGATAAAGGTATTGCCAGTCCTGAACTGCTCAGCCATGTGCTGGTATCGAAGTATGCCGATCATTTGCCGCTGTACCGTCAGCGCCTGATCTATCAGCGGGCGGGCATTGATCTATCCAGATCAACCCTGTCCGACTGGATAGGTCGCTGCGGTGTAGAACTGGAACCTCTGGCCAATGCTTTAAAAGAGGTGGTGCTGCAACAGCGGGTGCTGCATGCAGATGAAACACCAGTCACCATCATGCGGATGGGTGAGAATGATAAAAAACCGAAGAAAGGTTATGTCTGGGCCTATGCCACTACACAGTACAATCCAGTTCAAGCCGTGATCTATGACTTTCAGGATAGTCGTTCAGGTCAGCATGCAGAAGAGTTCCTGAATGGCTGGCAGGGCCATCTGGTCTGTGATGATTACAGTGGTTATAAAGCACGCTTTAAATCAGGTCAGGTCATTGAGGTGGGCTGCATGGCGCATGCGCGTCGTAAATTCCATGAGCTACATGTGACCGGGAAAAGTCAGGTCGCTGAACAGGCATTAGTGCTGATTCAGAAACTGTATGCGATAGAAGCAGAACTCAGGAAAAAGACCGATAGTACAGCAGAACAGCGCCGCGAATACCGACAACAGCATAGTCAACCGGTGATGCAACAACTGTATGAATGGCTCAACCAACATTATCTGACGGTGCCATCGAGTTCTCCAACCGCCAAGGCCATCAATTACAGTCTGAAGCGTTGGCCAGCCTTAAGCCGCTATCTGGATGATGGCAATCTACCCATTGACAATAACTGGGCAGAGAACTCAATGCGTCCCTGGGCATTGGGCCGTAAGAACTGGTTGTTTGCAGGTTCGCTGCGCAGTGGACAGCGAGCGGCAAATATCATGACTTTAATCCAGTCAGCAAAGCTGAATGGGTTGGATCCGTATGCCTATCTCAGTGATGTGCTGAAAAGGCTGCCGACGCATAAAGCGACCCAAATAGAAGAATTACTACCACATCGCTGGAAATCCAACTCAAATTAAAAAATAGGCATGGGGTTCAGCGGACGCTTACGAAATGGGTTATCGGGAAATCTATAGTGGCTTACAAACTTATAAAAAAGCCAGCTCAATTGAGCTGACTTTGTAGAAACCTAAACGGATCAATTAAATATAAATTTGATGATTACGTAGCAACTCATCCAATGTAGTTTGTGTATTTTCAAGCACTAACAAATCGGTAAATGCATGATCCGTTCCTGCAATACCATCACGATCTATACGAATCATTGTATCTTGCCCTTGTAGCACAACATCCAAGAAGTCATCTAGTTTTCCTAAACTACTGTCATAACCTTTTAAGAAGCCTGAAAGATTAATGACATCTGCATTGGAATCGATACGAGTATCACCTACATGGAAATCTTTCCATGTATCTTGACCTATACCACCATCATCAGCAGAATTATTTAACACATTATAGATGACCGTATCAGAGCCTAAACCGCCGATAAAGATATCGTTGCCTTCACGCCCTTCCAGTCGGTTATTAGCAATATTTCCAATGATGACATTGTCTAGATCATTACCAACAGCATCAATTCTCGCTTGCCCAATCAGCTCGATTTCTTCGACATATTGACCTTTTTGCAACCAATAATCGGCACCGTCAATTTGGATGCTCTGATAGCTGGATAAATCATAACTGATATAAGTTTCAACACGGTCATATCCGCCACGATCGATCGTATGATATACACCATCTGTCCATTGGATATCATACTCTTGTACGTAGTCAAGATAATGGTCTACTACAAAGACATCATCAGCACTACTACCCACCAAACTATCCACTGAAATTCTGGCTAAGTCTGCATATTGCACTGTCGTTGTCGTACTATAATTACCAAATGCATCTTCTACTGTAATTTCAAAATATTTTACTAGTGTAGTATCTCCTAATAAGAATGAATGATTGATTTGTCCTGTATAACTCCAATCATAATACGTTGCATCTAGCATCTGTCCATCTGTGTAATAAACAGTCATATGATAGATACTGCCTGCTTCCATAGAGGCAATAAGATAACCATTCTCATCAATTTTAAAATCAGATGCAGCCAATGGAGATGTATCATCCACTGGGAGTTGTACGTGTTTTATAGGACTAGTGTTACCATTACTATCAAGTACATACAGCTCTAATAACTCACCATTCGCAATACCGTATTTAGAAATACTAGTTCTAAAGTCACCATTAACATCAGTCGAAGTAGAATATTGCTGATCTGTATACTTATACGTGATCGTTGTAAGTGGCTTAGCCTTCCCTGTCACAATGAATTGATAATCTTGAGTTGTCTCAATAAAAATATCTGAAATAGCAGTAGGTGGTGTCATATCAATTGGCGCAATAACTTCAACCGCTTGACCCGTTTTACCTCCCCAAGACGACACTGTCTGCACATACAGAGTTTGACCACTAAGTTGAGGTGTATGCAATTGGATAAGGAATGTGCCAGCTTCACTATTCCATAATGAAGATCCTAGATAATTACCTTGAATATCCCGCACATAAACATGGACATAATCACCATCTGGGATTGAAGTCAGTTCTCCTGTGAGCTCGAAACCATTTGCTGCTAATTGCAGGTTAATGGCTGGATTTGGTGCCTCAGGCGAGATTGGATAAAGAATCTGTTGCTCGGCTATATTTCCTCTCGAATCTTCAACTTGAACTAAAACATTCTGTCCTTCGAGACCTACTATACTATTCAGATAAGCATCAAAAGTTCCACTGCCATAGACGGTTTGTTCTACTAGGATTTTACCATTTCCATTTAAGACTTTAACTTTTGCTCCAACTTCCGTCTCTAAATACAGATAACCATTTTCGTCGAGACTCAGATTATCTATCTGTGGCGGTGTAACATCTAAAGGAGCAGGGAACTTAACAGCACTACTGGTTTGATAGGTATATGGATCATACACATAAGCATAAAGCTCCCCACCGTTTAAGTAGGAATTCCATAACTCAACACTAAATGCACCTGCATCATACATATACTCACTAAATAATGTATTGCCTTGAGGATCTTTGATAATTAGATATACGTCCCCTTGAGCAAGTTCTCCAGTCAAGATAATGCCATCATCATTTAAATTCAGGTTCCAAGGTGCATCCGCCGCATTTAGATTTTCTGCAATCTGATAGGTAACTGGTGTACTGGTCAAACCATTTGGATGACGAACAACAAAACTCAATTCCTGTCCAGCATATGCTGCAGCATCAACATAAAAACTTATATCCTCCCTTAAAGGAGAACTTTCCTGAATTTTAAAGCCGTCTTGGGTATAGACTTCAATAATCATATTTTGTCCAACTTGTCCCGACACCACTATATATGAAGTATATTCCTCAACCATAAAATTTTGAATCGGTTGTGGAGCTGTCATATCAATTTCAGGAGCGTATTTTATTGCTTCACTCTTATTTCCTGCTTTATCGATGAGCACTAAATGCAAAGACTGACCTATTTCATAAGGATATATATAAGCTGTAAAGTTTAGATCATTCGATTCATAGCTAGAAGTCCATGATAATCTATTACCAGCTTCATCGTACACCTCGATATAGGCATATTCCTCAAGTGCAACGCCACGAAGGTAAGAATAATAACCAGCATGATTTAACTCAAAGCTAAGATCGGTAACACCTAAAATTGTTGTATCGACTACAATGCTTTGAATATTGCTTTCAGAGACATTTCCTGCGGTATCTGTCACTACGGCTTTAAATTGATATTCACCATCCGCTAGATTTTGATGAGTTGTGGTTTCTTTCCAAGTTTGACCACCATCAATCGAAACGTAATACACCAAATCACTGTACTGAGATGGATGTGCAGTATTGTATTCTTGGCGAGTTAACGCCAAATTGAAGATACCATCCTTCGAAACGTAGTCGCCATATTGCCCCAAATCCTCAAAGCCAGATAGTACCAATTCACCAATTACAGGTGGAACTGTATCTACCGTAATCGTGAGTATATTCAGCTCAGCACTATTGCCTGCTAAATCTGTGACAGCAGCCTTAAAGAGATATGTGCCGTCTGCTAAATCTATTTGCACTTTTATTGTTGACTGCCAAGTCAGACCTGCATCTGTTGAGACATAGTATTGAACATCATCCTCTACATAGCGTTCACCTGAAATATTCAGTTCAAAACTATCTGTAAAGGTGATCAAATCTGTATCTGACTTTCCTGTATCTACAAAGTTTGTTAGATCCCAAACAGCAGCCATTACATTATCGACCACAATTGTTTGCGTGATTGCTGTTGAATTACCAGCAACATCTGTGACCACCGCCTTGAATTGATATTCACCATCCGTTAAATCAGTTTGTGTTGCAGTCGTAGCTGTCCACGTTTGACCCAAATCAGTTGAGATAAAATATTTAATGTCCGTACCCAGCTCATAACCACTCAGCCCCAACTCAAAGCTTCGATCTTGGGTAATAAAATCAGTTGCAAAGCGTCCTGTATCATCAAGCGCAATAACGTTAAATGTACCTGCCTCTGGAGGAGTATTGTCTACCGTCACCGTCTGGACTGCAGTTTCACTGCTATTGCCTGCCGCATCCGTCACTTTGACTTTAAATTGGTATGTGCCATCGGCTAAGTCAGTTTGACTTGCCGTAGTGGCTGTCCAGGTCTGGCTACCATCGGTTGAAACCAGATATTCCAGATCACTCCCTGATTCTTGACCCGCAAGTGTCAGATCAAAGCTTTTATCCTGGGTAATAAAGTCAGTGGCTGATCGTCCGGTATCCTCAAGGTTGCTCAGGCTTAATGTGCCAGCAATCGGTGCTGTGGTATCGACCGTCACCGTCTGGACTGCAGTTTCACTGCTATTGCCTGCCGCATCCGTCACTTTGACTTTAAATTGGTATGTGCCATCGGCTAAGTCAGTTTGACTTGCCGTAGTGGCTGTCCAGGTCTGGCTACCATCGGTTGAAACCAGATATTCCAGATCACTCCCTGATTCTTGACCCGCAAGTGTCAGATCAAAGCTTTTATCCTGGGTAATAAAGTCAGTGGCTGATCGTCCGGTATCCTCAAGGTTGCTCAGGCTTAATGTGCCAGCAATCGGTGCTGTGGTATCGACCGTCACCGTCTGGACTGCAGTTTCACTGCTATTGCCTGCCGCATCCGTCACTTTGACTTTAAATTGGTATGTGCCATCGGCTAAGTCAGTTTGACTTGCCGTAGTGGCTGTCCAGGTCTGGCTACCATCGGTTGAAACCAGATATTCCAGATCACTCCCTGATTCTTGACCCGCAAGTGTCAGATCAAAGCTTTTATCCTGGGTAATAAAGTCAGTGGCTGATCGTCCGGTATCCTCAAGGTTGCTCAGGCTTAATGTGCCAGCAATCGGTGCTGTGGTATCGACCGTCACCGTCTGTACTGCAGTTTCACTGCTATTGCCTGCCGCATCCGTCACTTTGACTTTAAATTGGTATGTGCCATCGGCTAAGTCAGTTTGACTTGCCGTAGTGGCTGTCCAGGTCTGGCCACCATCGGTTGAAACCAGATAGTCCAGATCACTCCCTGATTCTTGACCCGCAAGTGTCAGATCAAAGCTTTTATCCTGGGTAATAAAGTCAGTGGCTGATCGTCCGGTATCCTCAAGGTTGCTCAGGCTTAATGTGCCAGCAATCGGTGCTGTGGTATCGACCGTCACCGTCTGGACTGCAGTTTCACTGCTATTGCCTGCCGCATCCGTCACTTTGACTTTAAATTGGTATGTGCCATCGGCTAAGTCAGTTTGACTTGCCGTAGTGGCTGTCCAGGTCTGGCCACCATCAGTTGAAACCAGATATTCCAGATCACTCCCTGATTCTTGACCCGCAAGTGTCAGATCAAAGCTTTTATCCTGGGTAATAAAGTCAGTGGCTGATCGTCCGGTATCCTCAAGGTTGCTCAGGCTTAATGTGCCAGCAATCGGTGCTGTGGTATCGACCGTCACCGTCTGGACTGCAGTTTCACTGCTATTGCCTGCCGCATCCGTCACTTTGACTTTAAATTGGTATGTGCCATCGGCTAAGTCAGTTTGACTTGCCGTAGTGGCTGTCCAGGTCTGGCTACCATCGGTTGAAACCAGATATTCCAGATCACTCCCAGATTCTTGACCCGCAAGTGTCAGATCAAAGCTTTTATCCTGGGTAATAAAGTCAGTGGCTGATCGTCCGGTATCCTCAAGGTTGCTCAGGCTTAATGTGCCAGCAATCGGTGCTGTGGTATCGATGATAATTTGTTGAATCACTGTTTCAGCACGGTTTCCAGCTACATCTGTTGCAATCGCTTTGAATAAATAATTCCCATCTGCTAACCCATTTTGCTGTGCTCTGGTTGCTGTCCAGGTCTGGCCACCATCTGTCGAAATAAGATAATCAATCAACTCTGGAACAAGTGCATCACCCCCAAGTTTTAACTCAAAAGTGTTGGTTTTGGTAATAAAGTCAGTATCTGAAATACCCGTATCTTCTGCACCTAATGGTAAGAATACCACGCTGATTTGATTATCTACCGTCACCGTCTGTACTGCAGTTTCACTGCTATTGCCTGCCGCATCCGTCACTTTGACTTTAAATTGGTATGTGCCATCGGCTAAGTCAGTTTGACTTGCCGTAGTGGCTGTCCAGGTCTGGCTACCATCAGTTGAAACCAGATATTCCAGATCACTCCCTGATTCTTGACCCGCAAGTGTCAGATCAAAGCTTTTATCCTGGGTAATAAAGTCAGTGGCTGATCGTCCGGTATCCTCAAGGTTGCTCAGGCTTAATGTGCCAGCAATCGGTGCTGTGGTATCGACCGTCACCGTCTGTACTGCAGTTTCACTGCTATTGCCTGCCGCATCCGTCACTTTGACTTTAAATTGGTATGTGCCATCGGCTAAGTCAGTTTGACTTGCCGTAGTGGCTGTCCAGGTCTGGCCACCATCGGTTGAAACCAGATATTCCAGATCACTCCCTGATTCTTGACCCGCAAGTGTCAGATCAAAGCTTTTATCCTGGGTAATAAAGTCAGTGGCTGATCGTCCGGTATCCTCAAGGTTGCTCAGGCTTAATGTGCCAGCAATCGGTGCTGTGGTATCGACCGTCACCGTCTGGACTGCAGTTTCACTGCTATTGCCTGCCGCATCCGTCACTTTGACTTTAAATTGGTATGTGCCATCGGCTAAGTCAGTTTGACTTGCCGTAGTGGCTGTCCAGGTCTGGCCACCATCAGTTGAAACCAGATATTCCAGATCACTCCCTGATTCTTGACCCGCAAGTGTCAGATCAAAGCTTTTATCCTGGGTAATAAAGTCAGTGGCTGATCGTCCGGTATCCTCAAGGTTGCTCAGGCTTAATGTGCCAGCAATCGGTGCTGTGGTATCGACCGTCACCGTCTGGACTGCAGTTTCACTGCTATTGCCTGCCGCATCCGTCACTTTGACTTTAAATTGGTATGTGCCATCGGCTAAGTCAGTTTGACTTGCCGTAGTGGCTGTCCAGGTCTGGCTACCATCAGTTGAAACCAGATATTCCAGATCACTCCCAGATTCTTGACCCGCAAGTGTCAGATCAAAGCTTTTATCCTGACTAATGCCATCTGTGCTAGAGCGACCTGTATCCTCAAACTCACCAATACTGAGGGATCCTGCCACGGCTGAAGTATCAACTGTGATGGTTTGAACAGTTGTTTCTGCGGTATTTCCTGCAACGTCCGTCACCACCGCTTTAAACTGATAGGTCCCGTCTGCCAGGTTCGCTTGATCTGCTGTGGTGGCTTGCCACGTCGCCCCTTGATCTTTAGAGACCATATACTGCACTAAAGCATCAGTTTCTTGACCAGTGAGCGTCAGTTTCACGCTTTGGTCCTGACTAATGCCATCTGTGCTAGAGCGACCTGTATCCTCAAACTCACCAATACTGAGGGATCCTGCCACGGCTGAAGTATCAATTGTGATGGTTTGAACAGTTGTTTCTGCGGTATTTCCTGCAACATCCGTCACCACTGCTTTAAACTGATAGGTCCCGTCTGCCAGATTCGCTTGATCTGCTGTGGTGGCTTGCCATGTCGCCCCTTGATCTTCAGAGACCATATACTGCACTGAAGCATCAGTTTCTTGACCAGTGAGCGTCAGTTTAAAGCTTTGGTCCTGACTAATATTATCGGTGGTTGAACGACCTGTATCCTCAAACTCACCAATACTGAGGGATCCTGCCACGGCTGAAGTATCAATTGTGATGGTTTGAACAGTTGTTTCTGCGGTATTTCCTGCAACATCCGTCACCACCGCTTTAAACTGATAGGTCCCGTCTGCCAGGTTCGCTTGATCTGCTGTCGTTTCTTTCCAAGTTTTTCCCTGATCATCGGATATCCAAAAAGACACAGATGTATTTGGTTCTTGACCATTTAATACTAGCTTGAATGCTTTATCTTGGGTAATCTTATCACTATTAGAAATTCCAGAATCCGAGAACTCACTGAATTGGAGTGCACCAGATTCAGGAGGTTCACGATCAACCGATTTTGAATCACCTGAATCTCCACTACTAGCTGCTGCAATGCCTCCGATGGCAGCTATACCTAAACCAGTTTTAAGGGCCGTTGACGAAAATGTGGGTGCAGTTGCAGTACTTGATGTTTCTATAATTGATGACGTTGGATTGTAATTAATAATTAATTCGCCATTCACTCCTTGTGAGATTTCTGTCATCCATAAATTAGTTCCATCCCCAAAAATAACTTGTGCATCATTCAAAAAATCGTAATTTTCTATAATAATCTTGCTACCGTCTTTTAAACGTATCACTAGATTATTTCCTTCTTGAAGGATACTTTCAACTTGATCTGGAGTTGCGCTAACTTTTAAGTACTCTCCCTGTTGTAAACTTACTTGAGTTGTTCCATTTAGGTTATTGGATATTATTTTTTCCTGAAACTCACTATTTGCACCTTGCGATAATATTATAAGATCACTCATTTTACACTCCATTCGTTATTTAGCAGCTTTCTTGTAAAACTATTGTTTTCTTTCTTGTAAAACTATTGTTTTCTTTCTTGTAAAACTATTGTTTTCTTTCTTGTAAAACTATTGTTTTATTTAAGTATTACCATATTAAAGAAAAATGTAAATAGACTATAAATGGCTTTGTTGCACAAACCTATCTATAAAGGCTTTTTCAGCGATATAATTTCCAAATGAATAAGCCTACACAGAAAATCTACCGCACAACCAATTGGCCCGCATATAACCGAGTACTCATGAGTCGCGGAAATATTGCCATTTGGCTTGATCCTGCTACGCAATGGTATGCTCCATCAAAAGGTAAACAAGGGCGAAATCAAACCTACTCCGACGCAGCTATCCAATGCTGCTTAATGATTAAATCCTTATTCCGTCTATCTTTACGTATGGTCACTGGCTTTGTGCAAAGTCTGATTGAACTTTGCGGATTAAATTGGACCGCACCAGATTACAGTACGCTTTGTAGAAGACAAAAGCATATTGATATTGCAATCAGCTACCAAAAAAGTAGCGAGGGGCTGCATCTACTTGTAGACTCTACAGGCATGAAGTTTCTAGGTGAGGGCGAATGGAAACGCAAGAAACATGGAGCTGAATATCGTCGCCAATGGCGTAAACTACATATTGGTATAGATGCCAAAACCCTACAAATACGCGCTATTCAGCTCACAACCAATAATGTCAGTGATTCACAGGTGCTTGGTGATTTACTTAATCAGATTCCACAAGATGAGCAGATTGACTCTGTTTATACCGATGGAGCTTATGACACCAAGCAATGCCGTCAGGTTATTGCAGATCGGCAAGCACATGCGGTGATTCCACCTAGAAAAAATGCGAAACCATGGAAAGATACAAAAAGTAGCTCGCTAGAGCGAAATGAATTACTTCGAACAGTTAAACGTTTAGGCAGGACATTATGGAAAAAATGGTCAGGCTATCATCGCCGCAGTTTGGTGGAAACCAAGATGCATTGCATCAAATTATTAGGCGATAAATTAATGGCAAGAAGCTTTCCTAGTCAGGTGAATGAAATTCATGCACGTGTAGCAGTCCTCAACAGATTTACGGAATTAGGTCGACCACTTACCCAAGTTACGCCTTAAATTTGGCTCAATTAGGGGCGCTTTGCATTTCAAATCTTTGTGCAACAAAGCCTAGTTCATGTGGTCATGTTGCAAAAGAAAATAGGCTCACTCAGGCAAACTTTAACTGTATTGAGTGTGGTTTTAGCGAGAATGCGGATATAAATGCTTCTCGCAATATTTTGGCGGTGGGACACACCGTTTTGTCTGTGGAGGGTGGATGCGGTAAAGGTCGCCTTGTGAAGCAGAAAGCAAGCGAAATCCGTGAGGGAGTCGCCTAAGAGCTTTTGCTTTTAGAATCCTCCACTTGAGCTAGTCGAAAGTGGTGGGAGTGTGTCAATTGAGCGTTTTTATCAAGTCGAAAGCAGCCGTCATGCTTCAGGTCGTACAGGAGGTTTAGGCTTGGGATTGTGAAATCGATTATGCAGCTTCATGAGGGGCAAGTTTTTGTTAAAAACCTTGACGGCGGTGTGATTTTTGGTTTGATCTTCCCAGATAAGAATCACCTATATCGCTAAGCTTTAAAGAAATTAAGCGGTAATTTTAAATACGACACACCATTTTCTTCAGGTTCAGGAAATTGCCCTGCACGCATATTGATTTGAATCGCAGGCAAAATCAGTTTAGGCATACTCAAAGTTGCATCACGCTGATTGCGCATCTGAACAAATTCAGCCTTGGTTGTTCCCTCATGAATATGAATGTTGTGCTGCTTTTGCGTTTGAATATCGGTTTGACAGCGATATTCATCACGTGTTTTTGGCAAATAGTCATGGCACAAGAAAACACGGGTAGACGATGGGAGTTGATATAACTTTTGCACCGAATCAAACAAGGTCTCTGCACTTCCGCGTGGGAAATCACAACGTGCTGTGCCATAGTCCGGCATAAACAAGGTATCACCCACAAAGACAGCATCTCCCACTACATAGCTTAAGCATGCAGGTGTATGACCTGGTGTAGGAATATTATGCGCGTCTAGCTCACCTATCTTAAAATGTTCATGATCATCAAATAAATAATCAAACGGTTGCTGAGTATTAAACTGTTTAATGTCTAAATTGTAGATGGCACCAAAGGTTTCTTGTACCAAAGCAATATGATGACTCATGGCAATTTTGCCGCCCAATACTGATTTTAAATATTGCGCTGCAGTTAAATGATCGGCATGCACATGGGTTTCTAAAATCCATTCCACTTTCAAATTTTGTGCCTTGACATACGCAATGATTTGATCAGCATGCGTGGTAGAGGTAGTAGCTGATGCCGCATCATAGTCCAGAACACTGTCAATAATGGCGCAGTGCTTAGTCATCGGATCACTCACCACATAACTAAAGGTATTGGTCGCTTGGTCAAAAAAATCTTGAACAATTGGTTTTTGCATGCTTAAGCTCCTGACCATTTACGGTGAATGAATACACCTGCAAGCATCGCCACAATAAAATACAGCACTTGATAATGCCCTAGACCAATTAAGGTCAAACTTGGCGCTGGGCAAATACCGGCAATTCCCCATCCTGCACCAAACATTAAAGCACCTATAATCAGTTTTGCATCAATTTTATTGTTGCTTGGTAAATCAATCGGTTGATTAAATACCGTGGTCGGTGTACTGCTACGCACCGCTTTTTGGAATGGAATAAATGCCACGGCAATCGCGCCCATCATCACAAATGCAAGGCTTGCATCCCAATTACCAAATACGTCCAAAAAGTCGATGACCTTCTGCGGATTAGACATACCAGAGAACATCAAGCCTACTGAAAAGAGCGAACCAAATACAAAAGCCAAAATGTTTTTCATTTTAGAATGCTCCTATCCAATGACGAACGATATATACAGTAACAAAGCCGGCAAACATAAAAGTCATGGTAGCCACAATGGAACGTTTCGATAATCGGCTGATGCCACAAATACCATGACCACTCGTGCAACCCGATCCTAAACGAGTGCCGAAACCCACCAATAAACCTGCGATTACCATCATGAATGGACTGGCTGACAACACGATCTCAGTTTGAACAAACAGACTATAAATAAACGGCGTAATCATCAGACCTGAAAGAAACCAAATCGCTGGCGTTTTAAAGATCGTTTGTGGATTTAGCACCTGAGCAATTAAGCCGCTGATGCCTGCAATACGTCCATGGACATATAGGTAACCGACCACTGCGATCCCTAATAGAGCACCACCAATAAATGCCGTCACAAAATCATGCATAGCAAACATGCCATCAATAATATTGAAATTTATATTATATAACTTTATATATTATTCAAGCGATATTATGTTATGATGCATGAAATTCCCGATCTCTTAGATCTTTAGAGTAAGGACCGTATGTATGAATAGTGCGTTGAAAAACCTAAAAATCGAATTTACACAGGTAGACCACGTTGCAAATCGTTTAAAGGTTTTAGCGAATCCTGACCGATTAAAGATTCTATGTGTGTTAATCAATGGTGAGCTGAATGTACAACAAATTGAGAACAGTACAGAGATTCATCAACCCTCACTATCACAACAGCTCACAGTTCTTCGAAAAAATGCACTGGTTTCGACACGGCGTGAAGGTAAGCAGATTTTCTATCAATTGTCTGATAAAAACGTTCTTACTATTATGGAAACCTTACATCAAATTTATTGTCAGGGTTAATACGATTCCTTTACAGTACGTGATGTAATTAGACTGTAAAGGTATACAGTCTAATTAAACACAGGGCAAAAAATCTGGCTCAAGCAATCATTTCTGCATACTTCTCTTGAAATAATTTATGTCGATACAGAATGTGTTCGGTTACATATTTTGCATCTTGGTCGATCCCTAGAAAGCGTCCAGAACCCCATGTATACAGCCATGGTAAACCGATAAAGCTGACATCAGCATCAATCGTAATGCCGCGATCATGTTTAGGGTAACCGCTTGCTTCGAATATATCTAAATCAATCCAGCTATAGTCTGGTCTAAATCCAATACACCAAATAATTGCAGTGATATTTTCTTTAGCCAAATCAATTTCGGTCAGTTCAAAGGATGGCTCCCAGACAGGCGTATAGACGCTCGCAGGTTCTACAGTCTCGATAGAGTTATTCTTAATATAAGCATCAATCGATGCATTGATCCGGTTATAGGTCGCATCAGCACTGTCTAGGTTTTGCTTTAAATTCGGCTGAAAATGGAGCGTTCCATCTTTAAAGTCGGCAAAACGACCGAGTAATTGCATACCTTCCAAGGCAAATTTACGTAAGTCGATATCGCGTCCACCATCGCGCCCAGTGACATAATGGTTGGTACTATTACGAACCTCTTCACTATAGCGGTGATCTTTGACAGTGGTTTCATAATAGCCCATGTCAAAAAGCCATTTCACCACATCTTTACCTCGGTAAAAACGTGCACAACGTGGTGCATCACCAATAGAAAGATAGACTTTCTTACCTGCCAAATGTAAGTCTTCAGCAATCTGAGCACCAGACTGACCCGAACCGACAACCAAAACATTCCCTTCAGGTAATTGTTCCGCATTAAAGTACTGTTCCGAGTGAATGGTATAGACCGAGTCTGGTAACGTTGAGCTAAGTTTCGGATAGATTGGCGTGTGATATCCCCCTGCTGCGACCACCACTTGATTGGCTGTAGTTTTGCCATGTGTAGTCAGAATTTCAAAATGCTGTTCAGCAATTTTATGAACGTGCTGTACTGCAATATTGAGTACCGCAGGCGGATTTAATTTCTCAATAAAATCGTCTAAATATTCAACAATTTCATCACGCTTCATAAATCCATCAGGATCATTACCTTGATAAGGATGATTGGGTAATAAACACTGCCAGTTTGGCGTAACTAAGGTGAAATTGTCCCAACGTTTTTTACGCCAGCTGTGAGTCAAGCTATCCTCTTTTTCAAGTACAACATGATTAATATTGGCCTGTTTTAAGTAATGGCTGACTGATAAGCCTGCTTGGCCACCACCGACAATAACGACATCATAATGTGATTTTAATGCTGTAGGCTGAAACATAATGATCTCCTTAATCGATGTTATAGATATCTGTAATTTCAATATAATCTGTGGGTTGAATAGCCATGTGCTGAGCTTTGATCTGAATACGATTTAAGGTGTCCATCGCAGAACTGCAGGCAAATCCATAGCGAGCACGTACACGCTCCGATGCAGCATGTAATGCATTGTCCACTTGATTTAGAAATTCATTACCCAACATTTTTTGACCTTTTTGAAAGTATTCGTAGACAATAGTGCTTGGTGAATAAAAATTATCGTGCTGACCGTTTGGCCATTTCACTGTAAAGTTTACGCTTGGCATTAGGATCTGTTCCTGTTGTCTAGATTCTGTTGAATTCAGATGCAAATTTTGAAGTTGTTCGGCATAACTTAAACCGGTAAATGCCTGTTCTCTAAAGTTCCAAAATTGGGTGATATGTGTATCCATTTCTACAGTTACACATCCAGTCGAATTGACTTCTCCAATCACCACACAATGCAAATCATGGTTTGCAAAAAGTGCAGTTAAATGGTCACAGTTCGCGGCATCTGTAGTTAATAGGAAGCCATAACTTGGAAAAAGTTGTAACCAGTGTTCCCAGCTGGTCTCCGCTGGTTTAGGGATATCATCGAGACGAATATCTGCTCCAGAACCTGTTGCTTCTAAAAGCATGAGTAAGCTACCTAAAATTCCAGCATTACTGATATCCCGTGCGGCAACTGCCAAGCCTTCTTCGGCAATTTCCGGTAATAGTTCAAGTTGTCTTCTCAAGACATGGGGAGCTACACCTTCAAAGCATTTCCAATATGTTGTATCAGGGTGAAACTTGCCATTCATATTCAGAACAAGCACAACTTTTTGTTGAGGTCGTACATGCATTACAGACAATAGCTGTTGTGCCTGTCCTTGAATTGCAACCGATAATGCAGGTTGGAAATGAGGATCAATATGAGTATGCCCACCCGCAAAAATGACAGCATAATGTGCACATGCATCTTGCATTCCTTGAATCAATTCACGCGCTTTTTCATGACTGGTATGCCAAAAACTATTTACAATGGAGGTTGCGCGACCACCCATGGCAGCAATATCACTGACATTTGCCATTACAGCTGACCATCCAGCGAAATAAGGATGCTGATCTACAAAACTGGGAATCATGCCTTCTGAAGCGTGAAGCAAATAACCCTGTGCTATTTGAATTGCCGCGGCATCATCACCCGGCAAGGCATAAAAATCACTTAATTTTTTGGCCCTAGTGGTATTGGCAGCAATGCTATGTCCAATATTGATCTTAGATTGCATGGCTGGTGTTTGCTTAAGGACTTGCACCAACTGTTTCAGTTCTAAAACTGTCATTTAGACCTCCTCTTTAGTCGATGCATGTTGCATATACGCCTGACTAATGTTTTGCAGTGGATAATGTGCAAGATCTGCTTGCATTAACACATGTGGAATATTTGCAAGTTCAATCTGACGTTGGCTATACCAGTGTAAGTGCTTGAAATAGTTTTCATTCTGCTGTTGTACTGTGGCAAGGAAGCACTGGCAGCCAAGTTTTTTTGCAGTCGACACAGCCGCATTAATTAAGGCTTTACCTATAGCGCGATGGTGGCGATAAAGTGGATCTACACAGAGACGTCCACCCCACCAAATTTGTTTGCCCTCAGGGAAAATCCGTACAGCGCCAATCACACGATCAGGTTCACCAAACATTTGTCCTATTGCAACAATTCCGAGGGCTTTAAAGTCATATTCATCACGGTCTTCTTTTAAGAGCTGTTGCTCATCGCGAAATGTGGCTTCACGTAAACGATAGTATTGACGGCGTTCCCAATCTTCACTGACCAACTTAATGACAATATCTGCACTAATAAAATCATCATTTAAATATTGTTGTAAGTCAGAATTGACCTGTTTAAGCCATTTGTTATTTGAAAGATCATCATCTAGGTACATAGGTTATGCTCCTATTCATAAGCTTTCAGTGAAGAACATGCACCACATTTGGCACAGCCCGCTTGGGTATCTTCAGACTTTAGGCCATGTTGTTTAAGCTGAGCTCCAATTTTGGGATAGAGTGCTTGCATGAAACTTGGATCAGGTTTTGGGTGATGTTCAAGTGCAGTACCTTGAATGGGTACGAATGGCACTACAAATGGATAAACTCCCAAAGCTGTTAGCTGTGCTGTCATTGCTATGATTTCATCTTCAGTATCCCCAAGCCCAGCTAAAATGTAAGTGCTGACTTGACCTCTCCGAATACTTCTACAGCTGCTTTAAATGCCTCAAAATAGGTGTTTAAAGAAACTTCTGCTTTGCCAGGCATAATCTGATGGCGTACCCGCTCACTTACAGCTTCTAAATGCATACCAATTGAAACAGCACCAGCATCTTTAAGTTTTTGGAACCAAGAAAAATCACTAGGTGGTTCACATTGAACTTGAATCGGTAATTCAACAACCTCACGGATGGCCATAACAGAGTCATATAAAATCTCTGCACCACGATCTGGAGTATTGGGTGTACCCGTGGTTAAAATCATTTGAGTAACGCCGTCCAGTTCAACCGCAGCTTTAGCGACTTATGTGATTTGGTCTTTAGTCGATGTGAAAGATTTGGAATTGCGTCAACTGAATAAAAATGCAGACAAGGCAATTCGTGCAGGACTCTTAGAGTGGCAGACTTTACAAGAGCTGTTTATTGATTCTGATACGGGTAAACATTTATTGCTGAGTTCTGTGGGGGATGGAATTTATAGTATTAATCCACAAGGCTTATGTACCTTCATTAATCCTGTGGGTGCCAAAATGCTCGGTTTAAAGCCTGAAGATGTATTGGGTAAAAATATTCATCTCATCCATCATCATACTCATGAAAATGGTCAGCATTATCCTGTACACGAGTGTCCAATTTATGCAGCAGTAAAAGATGGTGTCATTCATGAAGGGATTCAGGAAATTTTTTGGCGAGTTGATGGTAGTTATTTTCCTGTGGAGTTTACCAGTACGCCTGTCATTCGGGATGGAGAAATCATTGGGGCAGTTGTTGTGTTCCGTGACATTTCAGAGCGATTAAATACCGAAACGAAACTGACACAAGCACTGAATGAACTACAAAGCCTGAAAAGTCGACTTGAACAGCAGAATGAATATTTGCAAGAAGAGATCTTACAGGAAAATCAATACCATGAAATTGTGGGTAATAGCAGCTCAATTCGTGAGATTATTGAGAAAATTAAAGTCGTAGCAATGACTGATGCCAATGTAATGATTTATGGTGAATCAGGCACCAGTAAAGAGTTGATTGCTCGGGCCATTCACCAATCAAGCCATCGAAAACAACAGCCATTAATTAGAGTGAACTGTGCAGCCATTCCGGCTGAATTATTTGAAAGTGAATTCTTTGGGCATGTCAAAGGGGCGTTTACAGGTGCAATTCGAGATCGTGCTGGGCGTTTTGAATTAGCTGATCAAGGCACCCTATTTTTAGATGAAATCGGTGAGATTCCCCTAGAGTTACAAAGCAAGTTATTGCGTGTATTGCAAGAAGGAACTTTTGAACGCGTCGGAGAAGAATATACTCGTAGAGTCAATGTACGGATCATTGCAGCCACCAATCGCAATTTAAAAACGGAAGTACAGCAAAAGCGTTTTCGAGAGGATTTATATTTTCGTCTGAATGTATTCCCGATTTTTTCACCGGCATTGCGTGAAAGAAAAGAAGATATTCCACTTCTTGTTAGCCATTTTTCTAAAGTCATTAGTGAACAGCGTAAAGTTCCGTATTTGCCTTTTAGTCAGAAGCATATTCAAGAATTACAACGTTATAACTGGCCAGGTAATATCCGTGAACTACAAAATGTATTAGAACGGGCCATGATCACTGCACGTCAGGGTACAGTTTCCTTTCAGTATTTACTTGAACAAGATGGACAGACGACTGCTTCAACTCCAACACATATGAATCATCAAGCGCCAATGCAACCAGATATCATGACCGTAGAAGATCTAAAACAACTCGAGATTCAGAATTTAAAAAATGCAGTAAAACGCTGCGAAGGTAAAATTTTTGGTGAAGACGGCGCTGCACATTTGCTCGGTATGAATCCAACTACGTTAATTTCACGATTGAAGAAGTTTGGCATTAAATATTAGGTTCTTGTATGAGCGAGATAAAATATAAGATCAAAATTATTAAAGAATTAAGAGAAAAGCATTTTTTTTTAATAGGCGGATTCAAACGGCAAGTGCAACAGTATAAAAACCAGCCATAACTTCACTCGGTGTATACCAACCTAGTGTTTTTCTAGGACGATGGTTGAGTGCAAATTCTATCTGCTCTATTTGTTCGTTTGACACATCATCAAACGATGATGATTTTGGCAGATATTGACGGATTAAACCATTCGTATTTTCATTTCTAGCTCGCTGAATAGACTTGTAAGGATCAGCAAAATACGTCTCTATCCCAGCATTAGTAATTCTTTTGTGTTCGGAAAATTCTTTGCCATTATCAAATGTCACACTATAAGCATGGCTCATTTGTAAACGATCTAATGCACAAGTAATCGTTTGAGAGGATGCTCTCGTTGGCCCTAAATGAACAATATGTACATACAGGCTCTTTCGATCAACGAGTGTCAATAAAGCACCTTTATGATGTTTACCAATCACCGTGTCACCTTCGAAATCTCCTAAACGTTGTCGTTGATCAATGACCTGGTCTCTGCAGTGAATACTTGTTTTATCAATGATTTGCCCCCTACGATCCGTGTTTTTGTAACCGCGTTTTCGATATTTCTTCTGATGCCTTAAGTGTAGATGGAGTTTACCTCCTTGTGATTTATCTTGATAAATGTACTGGTAAATCCACTCATGTGAAGGTACATCCAGCCAACCGCGTTGTGTTAAAGCACCTGAAATTTGTTCTGGTGACCAGTCCAAACCAATCAAATAATCAATATAAGCGAAGGCAAATGCTGTCATTGATGATGAAGGACGGTACCGTCTTTGACTTGCAAATTTAGCTGCCTGTTGAGCTCTATATCCACGTTGCCCAGTATTTCTTTTTATTTCACGGTAGATGGTTGATCGTGAACGTCCTAACTCCCGAGCAAGGGTAGCGATTGAACTTTTACTTTTCAAAGTAGCATAAATTTCGTATCTTTCATCTTGAGAAAGTTGGGTGTATTTCTTCATTGTGTGCTTTCCAATTGCGAGTTGAAAAAGTCTAATGATTCTATGAATACACCTAACTTTTTCAACTAACTACAAATGTGTTGCACTTGGGATTTGAATCTGCGAATCAAAAAATAAATCTAAAGGTTACGTTGCATATGAATGGTGTCATAGGTTTTTAATTGTTCTCGTCGAATGAGTTTAAACCCTTGCAATGTCCAAAAATGCTCTGCTGCAGGTAAAAATGGATGCGTATGTAAGTAAAGCGTCTTAATACTTTTTTGTTGGGCCTGTTCAAATAAGCATTCGCATAAATGGCTGGCAATTCCTTTACGGCGGTACTCAGGCAGTACAAAGAGTTTTACGACTTCAACTGCCCCACTTGGTATGTCCAAGTTAAAGCGTTCATCATAAGCCCGATAAGCAATCGTGCCAATAATATGACCTTGATCTTTCACGACAATAAAACAGCCTAAAGGACTGTCGATATAATATTGTTCAAAATACTCGATATCTTTTGGAGTAGTGGTGTGATAGAGCTCAGGAAATAATAACTGACGTGATTGCAGTGAAAATTGAATTGCGGACTCAAAATCTGAAGGTCTTAATATTTCATATTTTAATTTCATTTTTACAACCAAGAATGATCAGGGATTACGATGGTTTTATCTTTAATCATGGCCTCATGAAACTCGACATCGTAGACGCTTTTGAGAAATATGGGGTCGGTAATACGTGCTTTGGAATCAGGCTTAATCACTTCATGTTCACGCATGAAGAACAGATGATCGGCAAATAAAAAAGCTAAATTGGGATCATGCATAATGGCGATCACGGTGAAATTTTGCCGTGATAAATGACGTAATTTCTTCATCAAATACGACTGGTAATACACATCCAAATGATTGGTCGGCTCATCTAACAAAATAACTTTAGGTGCTTGTACTAAAATACGAGCGATCATGACCAACTGACGTTCGCCACCAGAGAGTTCGGTATAAGGGCGCTCTTTTAAATGTTCGATATCAAGGTCGATCAGAGCTTGATCTACCATTGCCCAATCTTCTTTAGATGGACGAAAACGGCTAAAGGCTGCACGACCTGTAATGACGACATCTTTGACTAAAAAAGGGAAAACTGTTTTATGAAACTGCGGTAGAAAGCCAAGTAAAGCGGCTCGATCTTTACCTTTAACCCCTGATAGTTCCCGACCTGCGTAGAGTACACGTCCATCTTTTACCGGTTCTAGTCCCGCCATGAGTTTAAACAGAGTAGATTTGCCACTGCCATTTCGCCCTAAAATGACTGAAAATTGATGGGGTGGAAACTCAAGCTGAATATTTTTTAAAACTTGTTTATGCCCATAGGCATAATTCAACTGTTCAATACGAATCATGCCCAATGTGTCCTTTGAGTTTTCATCAAGAGTAAAAAGAAGGGTGCACCGAGTAACATGGTGAAAATACCGATCGGTATTTCAAAAGTCAGTAGGACGCGAGAAAAATTATCGATTAACAATAAAAAACTGCCGCCTAAAATCATGTTGGCAGGAATACTGTAGCGATGATCAGGCCCCACCAACATCCGCACGATATGTGGCATAAATAAGCCATATAAACTGATGATGCCTGCGGCAGCCACAGAGGTTGATGTACATAAGGTCACCAGTACGATCAATAGCAATTGTTCCCACTTCGGATTCACCCCGACTGCTTGAGCTTCTTCTGAGCCGAGTGCCATCAGATTTAAACGCCAACGCATGGCAAATAGTCCGATCAAGCCTACGGTAATTGGAAATACGGCGTATTGCACTTTTTCCCAAGATGCTTGATGCAAATTGCCTATGGTCCACTGCACAATCGCTTGCAATTTAAAAGGATCACTTAAATATTGAATAATCGTGAGTCCTGCCAAAAATAAACCTGAAACGATCATTCCTGAGAGGATCACCATGACTAAAGAGGTCTGACTTTCATGTTTTTGATGGGCAAATAAATAAGTCAATCCAACCGCACATACCCCGAAAACAAAGGCTGATAAATTCGGTGAAAGCCAACTAAGTGAAAGTGCTAGTGCTGCACCAAAGGCAGCACCTGATGAAATACCCAGTACATAAGAATCGACCAGAGGATTGCGAAATAATGCCTGTAATCCGTTACCTGCCGTAGCTAAAGCAGCACCGACCATAAAGGTCAATAAAATCCGCGGTAAACGAATATTTAAAACGATATTACGCATTAAGCCGAACTGTTCTTCATCAAAATACGGGGTACCTATAGTCCACTGCATAAACCAACGTGCATAATCAGTTGCATTTAAGGTTTGGCTTGGTCCAAGTAACAGTGATAAAAAAATTAAAATGATGGGTAGTGGGTAAAACCAATAATATTTCAGTTGTGTATGGCTCATGACATCAGTTCCTTGGCGATATTTTTGCCATAGAGCTTCTGTAAAATCTGAAGTTGTAAGCTTTTTACAGGTAAATCTGAAGACTCAGGGTACATATGATGATGGAGATAGATTGCCGTCACTATAATTTTGATGGTGTGTGGGTTATAGATAAATGCAGGGCTCAGATTAAATACTTTTTGCTGTAGTACTGCTTTTAAGCCTTGCAATTCTTTACGCTGATAAATTAATGCTGGGTCAGTATTCCATAGCACGATATTGTCAGGATTCCACTCAACCAGCGTTTCTGGATTGACATTCGGCTGATTGGTATCAGTTTTGACGACGTTATATGCCCCTGCCAATTCAATAAAATCATTGGTAATCGACTGGCGGCCTGAAGTTGAATAAATTCTTCCCCCTGACCACGCGTAATACACCGATTGTTTATGTTTTTGTTGTGAAGTTTTAAGTGCGACTTCAGCCAAAATCGTATCGGAGTAATCTAAAATTTCTTTGGCACGTTGCTCAGCACCGGTCAGTCGTGCAATTTCATACAACTCTTCTTTAACTTGTTGGTACGTTCCAGATTGCATCACATAAACTGCAATTCCAAATTGTCTAAGCAACTGGATCGTCTGGGTCTGACCACTTCCCAAAATTACGAGATCTGGTTTAAGCAGAACCAAACTTTCAATATTTGTCGCATTAGAGCCTTGTGATGGGGTCGCCAGTTGCTGCTGTGCAATCCGTGGATCTAATTTTGAATATGCATTGAAGAGTAAAGGTTGCAAATAGACTTCAGCCGGAATACCTATCACCTTATTTCCCTGCCCTAACATATATAACCCATCTAGCCCAGATTCAAACAGGGATACAATTCTTTTGGCAGGTCGTATTAGGCATACTTGGGTATTGGAACTATCTATGACACAACGTGTGCCTTTTTTTTCAGAAGCAACCGGAGGCGTGGTTGCACTACAGCCGACCACACAATAGGTTAAAAGAGAAATCAGCAAAGCCTTCATCAGTATTTCCACTGTAGCGATAACGATGCTTTAACTGGCTCTCCTGGTTGTACCCATACATTGCTATAGCTGGATAGATAATATTTTTCATCAAATAGATTATGAATATTGAGTTGATAGCGCAGATTTGGCTTGGCCTGATAATAGCCCCCTATGTTCACTAAGGTATATGCAGGTAAATTAAAACCATTTGCGACATTGGTTGGATTATCCCCACTACGTTCATCCACGTAGTTCAGGCTTAAATGAACCCCTGTCGCTTGTTGGCCACTTTTCCAAAAATCATAGTTTGTCGCGAGATGAGCTGTATGTTTAGGTACATTGGTGAGGGGTGAGCCTATAGGTAAAATATCATCCTTGCTGACTTTCGCATCTGTATAGGCATAACCAGCAGTGACATTGACACGATCATTGATTTGATGATGCAGATCAATTTCAAGTCCTTTGCTTTTCACTTCACCGACCGCAGCTTCAAAATTTGGGTCATTGGCATCCGTCATTAGGACATTTTTTTTGGTCATATCGAACATAGCGATGCTGAGCATGCTGTGATCTTGCCATTGGTATTTCGCGCCGATTTCATAGCTTTTTGCCGTTTCAGGCGCAAACGTCTCCCCTGTGCGGCCCATGCCATTATTCATGGAAAATGCTTCACCATAATTGCTATATATAGACAGTGCTTCTGTAGGACGATAATTAAGACCTATGCGTGGGCTAAACTTTTGTGCAGGGGTTTCATCCTTAAGTTGAGTTCGATGATTAATAAAACGTTGATCTACATGCTCAAAGCGCCCACCCAGGAGAATATTCCATTGATGGTTGAGGAAGATTTGATCCTGAAAATTGAAAGCGAAATACTGCTGACGTTCATTCGAATCGGTATGTAAAGGTATTTCAGGGCTAAATTGCCCATAAGTGGGATCATAAATGTTGATCCAATTGGGCTGAGCAGCGGAGTGATTAAGGCGGCGCTGCCGTTGCATAAAGTCTAAACGCCCTGTTTCTGCACCGAGTACCAATTCATGCGATAAAGAACCAAGTTGGATTTGTCCTAGGACTTCACCTTGGAGCAGAATATCTTCTGTCTGATAATCTCGATGACGACGCTGACGTTCCAATGTTTCTAAATCTGCTTGTAATTTGCGTGGTTCTGTTGAATAGCCCACCATTTGGGCATCTTTATAACTGACAGCAGCATTCATCTGCCATGCATCGTTGAGCTCATGCTTTAAGCGAAGTTGATAGAGATTGTCTTTGACTCGCATATCCCCATCATAAGGTTCACCCGTAAAGGTCTTGGGATCCATCAATAAGTGGTTGTTCACGGCCGTGATACCACGGTCAAATGTCCCTAAATGCTGCGTAAACTCAGTATCCAGATCGATTAGGGTGCTTTCAGATAATTTCCATGATAACTGTGGCGCGACAAATAAACGTTGGCTACTAACATGATCACGGAAAGACTGATTATCTTCAATTGCAACTGCCATTCTATACGCCAGCGCATCGCTGATTGGCGCAGTCTGTTCTAAACTCAAACGATATTCATCTTGTGTTGTCCCACGAAGATTGAGTACTGTTTCAGGCGTCCATTGTGGTTTTTTCGTAGTGACATTCAATGCCCCACCGACCTCACCACGTCCATACAGTGCAGCACTGGGTCCTTTTAAAAAATCCAATGATTCAATATTGACCATATCTCGCGGTGCAGTAATACCACGATTGACACTAAGCCCATTACGAATTGTATCTACGCCTGTATTTGGATTACCCTGAAAACCTCGGAATGAATAATTATCCCAGAATCCACCGCCATAGTTATTTTGATGGAATACCCCACTGACAAGGTTTAATGCTTGGTCAATCCGCTGGATATCCTGCTGCTGGATGATTTGTGTGGAGAGATGAGTTTTCTGAAAAGGAATATCGAGCAAATCATGATGAAATTTAGTCAGTACTTGAGATTGCCGCAAAGATTCTTCTGTTAAAGGGCTAGCCACATAAATGATATCTAAAATATGCAACGGTTCAGCTGAAAAACCCACAGGGCTAATAAATACCAAACTGGTTAGATAAGCGAAACGGAACTTCAACATATTGACCTTAATAACATTCGCATATTTACAGCAATTTAATATTTATGAGCAAAACTAGTGCAAAATCATGTGATAAATGCACTATTTTGTCGCAATTAAAAGCTATAAATGCCTTTTTTACATTCATGTATACGTTCTTGTATACAAGATAAAGGTTATGCAAGGAAGATGCCAAATTTTATAATTAGCTTTAAAAATCATAAATTTATAATGTTTTAGAGATTTAATAACATATGCAGAGTAATCTTTTTAACATCGTCGATGCTATGTAGAACATGATGTTCAGCCAGATGAATTGCACCTTCGACATCACGTTGCAGGATACATTTTAAGATGGATGCATGATCTTGGTAGGCATGCTCAATATTGAATTCATGCATTGCCCCTAAACTCAATACGATTCGAATTTTTTCACTGATTTCATGATGGATCTTTGCCATTTGGCTATTGCCTGCAGCTCTCACTAAAGCGCAATGAAAATCTTCACTTTGTAGCATGAGCTCTTTTGTATTTTGGTTATAGTTATCCTGATCGACTAACCACAGTCGTTTCAATTCTTTTAGTTCTTCAGATTGGTCTTGATCCATTTCACATAAGCGTTTAACAGCTTCTTTTTCAAGAATCATACGCAGATCAAAGAGGTCTTTGTAAAAATTAAAGTCTAGAGCTTTGATTTCCCAGCCACTGCGAAAATGAACATTGACATAACCTTCTTGCTCAAGTCGATATAGGGCTTGTCGGATGGGCGTGCGGCTAACTTGATATTTCTCAGAGAGATCAGTTTCGGTAAAGCGTTGACCAGGTTTAAGCTGAAAACTAAAAATATCATCTTTAATTTGAGTATAAATCGCATTTGCTAAATTGAGCGATGGCTTTGGAACAACCTGACTAGACACCCTTTATCTCTACATATTATTTGAATATTTATATAATGATTTAAAAATCAATATGATGCAATTGTAATTGTGCGTGGAATTCAATTGTAATTTTAAATATAAAATTTTTAAAAACGTTCACGTAGACGTTAAAAGCCTTAGGCTGGAGTGAAAAGCTTTTTAAATAATCTGATCTTTCAAACTGTATGATCTGAGCATTCACTGCTAAGGCGTTTTTTGAGTTTATAAACCTTGCCTCGCTGGCTGAATTTCTTTGATGTTTCTTGATTTCGACTGGTTAAAGCACGGATTGAAACAGGCTCACAATTTGGTGTTTTAAGCATTAAATGGTCATTTTTCACATATATGATGCTTTTATGTAGGTAACCTTCGATGAATTTTTCAGATAATGCATGTCCCGCCATTTTGGCAATGTCACGTTCTTCATCTAGTGTGGTGTTTAACATGGGCTTTTCCATTTCATTTTGGCCCGATTAGGATCTAGCCATTTATGGTTTAATTTATCTAGAAAATATAATCGCAAAAGATGTTCAGTCAAATACATCTCCAAGTTCAACATATATTTTCAGCGTTGAGAGATCATTTTTGTAAAGTTATGAGCTTACCAAGCGTGTGCATAGATCATAAAGCCTCGTCTTGAATGATGAGACGAGGACTGTTATGGCATTAGCTGGTTCAAATTGGAGGTTCAATTTAAGCAATTATATTTCAGCTTTTTCGCGCTGTAATTCATTGATGACTTTTCCTTGATTCGCCATCCATGTATCACGGCGTTCGAACAGTAAAGGTGTCACTCGGTTCACATCATCCATTAATTTTTGCAAATCTGCATTTAACAATTTGCCATTTTCAACAACAATTTTACCGCCGACCATGGTCATCACCACATCCTGTCCTTGTACAGCATGCACTAGGTTGGTATATAAATTGAAGAGTCGACCTTCATCGACCAATGGTGTCATACGTGGTGTCGCAATATCTACAGCAATGATGTCTGCTGATTTTCCGACTTCAAGACTGCCAATCTGATTCTGCATACCTAAGGCTTTTGCACCAGTATACGTCGCCATCTGACAAATAGATAATGAATCCAATGCTGCGGCATCTAAATTAGAGAATTTCGCCAACAAGGACGCCGTTTTCATTTCCTCAAACATATCCAGATTATTATTTTCCTTTTCGCCATCTGTACCCAAGCCAACTGCAATACCCTGTTTGAGCATCTCAAGCACAGGTGCAGCACCGGATGCTAGTTTCATATTAGAAATAGGATTATGAGCCACGCCGACATTGTGCTGTTTCATGATTTGAATTTCTGTAGCATCAGCCCATACACAATGTGCAAGCAGTGTCTTTGGTAAATCTAACAATCCCACCTTTTCTAAGGTGTGTATAGGGCGAATACCATGACGGCGTAAGTTTTCCTGAACATCAAACTGGCTCTCATTACTGTGAGTATGAAAACCTGTCTGATAATCATGACATAAGCTTTGAATCCGTTTTAGTGCATGCGGTTCTGCATAAAATAAATGTTCTAAACCAACCCAAACTTGGATTTGACCATGATTTTGCTGGTGCCATCGATTAATCTGGTCTTCATTGGTTTTTAAGGTTTCAAAATAGTCATGATCTGGATGTTCAGCCACATAAGGCACTAGAACAGCACGAATCCCTAAGTCTTTTGCCGCTTCTGCACTGCCATCCATATAACGCCACATATCTACGATCGTCGTGGTACCAGAAAGTAATGCTTCTGCATAACAGAGATAGGATGCAGCCTTGGCATCTTCGGGTAAAAGAACACGATGCATTGGATCGATAAACTGTTGCAGCCAATCCCACACAGGTAGACCTTCGGCAGTCCCTCTTAAAAGACCTGAATGACAATGGGTATTGATTAAGCCAGGCATCAGCAAAGCTTCGGGATAATCATGCACCATCACATTGGGATAGTGCTGCTTCAGTTCAGCTTTAGTGCCAATGGCTTTGATTTTGTCTCCCTCAACCAATACAGCGCCATTTTTAATGCATTCGTTTTGTCTATTCATCGTCAGCACGTAGGCTGCTGCTAAAATTTTCATTCGTGGTCATTCATCTTTTAAATTATAAGGTTTAAGGCACAAATGTTTTGCCTAATGACGCTGGTAAATTCATCTTTAAAAGTTTCTTGTCTCGGGAAATCACCACCAGAACTACAATTGTTGCTAGGTAAGGCAGTGCTGCTAAGAACTCATTGGGTACTTTGATTCCAAGCGCCTGTGCATGAAATTGTAGAATCGTTACCCCACCAAAAAGATAAGCACCAAGCATCAGCCGTGTTGGTTTCCAAACAGCAAAGACTACCAGTGCAATTGCAATCCAGCCACGACCTGCAACCATGTTTTCAATCCACATTGGGGTGTAAACTGTGGATAGGAAAGCCCCACCTATGCCTGCCATCAGTCCGCCAAATAACACTGCCCCGTAGCGAATCGCAAGAACATGGTAACCCATGGCATGTGCGCTTTCAGGTGATTCACCGACAGCTTTTAGTAACAAACCTAGACGGGTTTTTGCGAGTACGTACCAAATAGCAAAGAATGCAATGATAGACAGATATACCACATAGTTTTGTTGAAACAGGATTGGACCAATCAGTGGAATATCAGCTAATACGGGAATATTAAGACTACCTAACCCAGGTAGAGCCATGCTGACATAGTTTTGTCCTAAGAATGCAGATATACCAATCCCGAAAATCGTCAGGGCTAAACCGCATGCAGACTGACTGGTACTGAGGGACAAGGTGAAAAAGGCAAAGATCAGTGCCATCATCATGCCTGCCAAGCCTCCGATCAAGAGCGAACTCAGCACGCTCGCTTCATATTGTGCAGCGAAAGCAAAACCAGCAATCGCACCGACTAGCATCATACCTTCAACGCCTAAGTTAATGACGCCTGTGCGCTGTGCTACCAGCTCACCCAATCCCGCAAAGATGAGAGGTGTTGCTGCGGCAATGGTTCCTGCCAAAATTGCCGTCATTTCTATAGCCATATTATGTTCCTCTTATCTTGTTTAAGCATTCGCTGAAGCAGGATCTGCCACAGGAGATACGCGTTTTTTCGCGAAGCGGTAACGGTTTTCAATCAAGGCATCAGAAGCCAATAGGAAAAACAGGAGCAATCCTTGGAAAATACCTGTAATTGCGACTGGAAGCTGGAGCTGCATTTGTGCCATCTCTCCGCCCAAATAAATCAGTGCCATCAACGACCCTGACAGTACGATCCCAATAGGATTTAAACGTCCTAGATACGCCACAATGATCGCGGCATAACCATAGCCAGGTGATAAGTTTGGATTGAGTTGTCCAATTGGACCAGCAACTTCACAGATCCCTGCAATACCCGCCATCATTCCAGAGATGACCAAACTGAGCCAAATCGCTTTAGATGATGAAAAACCAGCATATTTAGCCGCTAAAGGGGCTTGTCCACTGACTTCAAGTTTGAATGCAGTCAGACTTTTGCGCATAAAGATCCAGAACAGAATTACCGCAACAATGGTGATGAAGATCGATGCATTAACGCGTGTACCTTCAAGTATCATCGGCAAAGTCGCACCTTCACTGAACATCACCGTTTGCGGGAAATTCATGCCTTCTGAATCACGCCAAGGACCATTGACCAGATAAAGCAATACAAATAGCGCCACATAGTTCATCATTAAGGTAGTGAGTGTCTCCTCAGCATTGAAATGGGTTTTCAGTAAGGCAGGAATGGCACCCCATAAGGCACCGCCGAAAGCACCCATCACAATCATCAGTGGTAAAATCCACCAGCCTGTTTGTTCGTGGAAAATAAGCGCAATGCCTCCACCAAAAATGGCACCCATGATCAGTTGGCCTTCAGCCCCGATATTGAATAATTTGGCGCGAAAGCCTACAGCAAGCCCCAGTGCAATCAAAATCAGTGGCCCGGCTTTTACCGCCAGCTCACTCCAGCCATAGGAGGTTATGAGCGGTTCGATGAAGAACACATACATCGCTTTGGTTGGACTGATGCCCAGCATTAAAAATAAAATACTGCCGACCACTAGCATTGCCGCTAAAGCAATAATGGGTGATAGCCATTTCATCAGTTGAGAAGGATGTTCACGAGGTTCGAGTAAATGCATGTGATCATCCTCCGGGTAAAGGGTTTAATTTGAATACGGATTTAAGCATGAACACGTTGCTCCTCTGTACCTACTGAAGGTGTTGCATGTTGCTCAATGCCAGACATGAGTAAACCGATATTTTCTGCATTGGTCTCTTGTGTGGGTACAGGATGAGATAGTTCACCATTCGCCAGAACACAAATCCGATCACTCATTTCAAACAGCTCTTCAAGTTCTTCAGAAATCACCAAGATGCCTACCCCCTGACGAGAAAGATCAATCAAGGTTTGGCGAATGAACATAGATGCACCGACATCGACGCCCCAAGTAGGCTGTGCCACCACCAGAAATTTTGGGTTTTGTAGGATTTCACGTCCCACGATGAATTTTTGTAAGTTACCACCTGAGAGTGAGCGAGCCTCCGCACTGGCACCGCTGGCTTTCACACCAAATTTTTCGATAATTTTTTCTGCAAAAGATTGAATTTCTGAAAATTTAATCAATCCCCATTGGGTGAATTTTTGCCGATACGCCGTCAATAAAGCATTTTGTGACAGGGTCATATTGGGCACTGCACCGCGCCCTAAACGCTCTTCTGGAACAAAGCCAAGTCCCACATTGCGTCTTTGTCCAGCACTCAGCGCAGTAATGTCTTGCTGTTCTAAATAAAGTTCTCCAGTTATGGTTTTTGCTTCGCCCGAAAGTAAGGACAGAAGCTCAGCTTGACCATTTCCTGAAATACCCGCTATCCCGACAATTTCACCCGCTTGGACGCTGAGATTAATATTTTTAAGCGATACACCAAAAGGATCTTCAGATTCAAAGCTCAGGTTTTTGACTTCAAAGCAGGTGTCAGGTGTGCCTGTATACTCTGCTCGAATATAGGTCGGTAAATCACGCCCAATCATCAGGCGTGCCAATTCACTGGTCGATTTTTCCCGTGGATTGACATTACCTGTGACAGATCCATTTCTTAAGATGGTCGCTTCATCACAAAGCTCTTTAATCTCGTGTAGCTTATGACTAATATATAGAATCGAGACCCCTTGTGATGCAAGTACACGTAAGGTTTTAAACAGCTGTCGTACAGCTTGTGGAGTTAATACTGAAGTGGGTTCATCAAGAATAATCAGTTTGGGATGTTGTAACAAACAACGAATGATTTCGACACGCTGACGTTCACCTACAGACAGTGAATGGACTTCTCGTCGTGGATCTACAGGTAAACCATACTGCTCAGAGACCGCAATAATTTTTTGACTGAGTTCAGATAAATCTACTTTTTCATCCAGCCCGAGGAGGATATTTTCTGCAACCGTCAGCGTCTCAAATAATGAGAAGTGTTGATAGACCATGCCAATTCCGATTTTTCTCGCAAAGGATGGGCTGTCGATTTTTACTTCTTTACCATTCCAAAGAATTTGCCCCTGATCTGCTTTCACAGCACCATAGATGATTTTCATCAGGGTACTTTTACCCGCCCCATTTTCACCTAAAATTGCATGAATCTGTCCTGAGTGAACTGTTAAATTAATTTGGTCATTGGCTTTCAGAGAATTGTAACGTTTACATATATTAATCAGTTCCAGACGTGGAACCTCGCGATTTGACACTGGACTCCGCTTGGGCGAATGTGCAGACAGATCTTGTGTTTGGTTCATTGTCAGTGCCCTGTGTTATGTGGTCATCTCACTCATCTGTTTCATTAAAGATTCAAATGAGTGTTTAGACCTGTTTTTGGATCGATGAAATCTTAGAATTAGTTATTTTGGTAAGGCACCCTCAACACCTTTCACGTAATAGTTCATTTTCCCTAAAGTTGCATCATCAAGTGTTTTGCCTTTAGCCACTAAAAGTGAGCCATCTTGTTTATAGATGGGACCAGTAAATGGATGCAGTGCACCTTTTAAAATGCCATCACGAGCAGCTAAAGCTTTCTTTTTCTCATCAGCGGTGACCATTGGTCCGAAGTTCTCAATATCCACTGCTTTTTGTTTTACGCCGTACCAAAGTGCACTTGGTTTCCATGTTTTATTACTTACTTGCGTCATAACTGGCGTGTAAATTTTTTCCCAGTGTAAGACTGATGCTGCTAAATGAGCTTTCGGACCAAATTTGCTCATATCTGAGTCCCATCCGAATGCATACACCCCTTTTTGTTCAGCAGCTTGGACGACCGCTGGTGAGTCTGTATTTTGCATTAATACATCCGCACCTTGTGCGATCAGTGCTAAAGCTGCATCACGTTCTTTGCCTGGGTTAAACCATGAACTGACCCAAATGACTTTGGTTTTCACTTTCGGATTGACACTTTGTGCACCCAAAGTATAAGCATTGATGTTACGTACCACTTCGGGAATCGGGAATGATCCCACTACACCTAAAACGTTATTCTTAGTTTTTTGACCGGCAACCACACCCAGCATATAAGCGCCTTCATAGGTGCGTACGTCGTATACACCGAGGTTTTTTGCCTGCTTATAACCCGTAGCATGCATAAATACGGTATTTGGGAACTGTTTAGCTACTTTCTCCATAGCATTCATATAGCCAAAAGAGGTCGCAAATACGACTTTATTGCCTTGCTGTGCCAGGTTTCTAATAACGCGTTCTGCATCGGCAGTTTCAGGAACATTTTCGATATAAGAGGTTTTATATTTGCCAGCCAAAGCTTTTTCAGTTTTGATTCGCCCCTGATCATGTGAGTATGTCCAACCATGGTCACTTGTAGGTCCAATATAGACAAAAGCGGCTTTATCTACTGCATGCGTCATGGATGCAGCCATCAGGCCACCTGCACACAACATCCCCATCAGTGTCTTGAATCCAGTTTTAAAGGTCTTTTTATCGTTCATTCTCTTCTGCTCTTTTTGTCAGTGTGCCTAATGCACATTCATTAATAACTTGACTCAAATGAGTCCGGTTGGTTCCTTTTATAATTAGCAATAACTATTCCAATTTAATTTAAAAATGCGCTATTTAATTTATTTATTTTAAAATAAAGTGATTTTTTAAAATAATAAAAATATTTTCATGATGTTTATATTAAGGTATTAATTAAGTGTGATTTAAATAAGTGCAAATTAAAAATAAATGCGATTTAATCGTGCAGTTATTTTTAAAAATATAAATCAATTAAAATAAAAAAATCCCATTAAAAATGGGATTTTGATGCAGAAAAATTTATCTATTTTGCCAAAAATGCTGTTGTAGCTTAAGGGTTTCAGCTTCAATTTCAGGGATAGGGCCAATTAAATCGATGTCTTTTTGTCCATGACTAAAGACATAAGCAGCGCTGACACTCATGGTCGGATTTTCCTGATGGTTTCCAGTACACTCAAGTAAACGTTCTTCAGTCATACCATAAACCACGCGTCCAATATTCGCCCAATAAATGGTTCCAGAACACATGCAGCATGGCTCAACTGCGGTATATAACGTACATTGCCATAAATATTCTGCGGGATAATTGGTCGCAGCAACTCGGGCTAATGTTGATTCTGCATGGTTGACAGTATCAATATTACACTGGGTGAGGAGCACCGTTTCATGATCAGGTGCCACCAATACGGCACCAAAAGGATGATGTCCAAGCTCGGTTGCACGCCGTCCGACATCATTTGAAAGTTTTAGAAATTTTAATATCTGTTCTTGATTGGGACGACACATTAAATTATTTCCAATTTATGATTATCTATTAAATATAATTAACACATAAAAACTGCATTTAAAATAAAGATATTATTTAAAATGCAGTTTTTATTTTTTTATTTACAACTCAATTTATATTAAACAATATAACGTTTACTTAATCCCCATTCTGCTAATATCCGTCGATATGTTGTTGATGAACGGTCAGCTTCAAAATGTGCCTCCATAGATATATCGAGGGGTAATTCTTCAGGTTTTTGGCTTTCCACCAGTTCTTGATCTTCAGCAAAGATTTGCGCATTAAAATCATAAACGGCTTGCAAATCGCCAGTGGTATCAAAATTGCGGGTCAAAGGAACAAATAAACGAGTTTGGTTATGAGATACCGGACAGCAAGCATTTAAAATTTTTAAAACACCATCCTCTGGAAAATGTACGGTTAAGATGGCTGAAAATGGTGGATAGACATCAAAAACGCGCTTCCATAAGAAGCCTTCAGGTGCTAAGTGTTGCATGCCATGTGGGTAGTTACTGACATTGCTGACATATTCGGTATGCAGGCCATACGGGGTACGTTCGGTATTGTATTTAGGCACGACGGGATTATCACGATCCGCAAAAGCATTGTGATGTACCCAGGCAAAATGTGCGACATCAATAAAGCCTTCAAGCTGACGGCCGCTTGAACCTGCGATATCAACATAAGGTGGCAAAATCGATTGATGTTCAGAAGTATCCCAGGTATCTAGTACTGGAAAATTCGCAGTCGACTCATCTCGATTAAACAGGCTGGTCCACACCAAACCATATTTTTCAACCACTGGAAATTTAGTCAGTGAAAATCGATCTGAGATTTTGGTTAATTCAGGTTGCGCGGGAATCTTGACGCATTTCCCTTGGTCATTATATTCAAGCCCATGATAAGGACAGACAATACTTTCGCCAGACACCCAGCCTTTACTAAGCGGTACACCACGGTGAGGGCAAATATCTCGAACCAAATGAATCGCACCACTTTCAGTTTTATAGATGGCAAGTTTGATGTCCAACAAGGTAACTTGTTGCGGTTTTTCGGTTATGTCCTGAATACGTGCAACTGGATACCAATGATGCGCTAGAATTTCCCAATCCCGATCGTCGAACTGGCTGTAGCATGGTTTGCTAAATACATTGATCATTGGAATAGCGTTCATATCAAACCCTGTTTCTAAATTTTTTGAAGTTGATTAAGCGATTTAAATTCGACCTTATAGTGTCTTTAGATGGCTTATTTATGATTGAAATTACTGGTTTTTTTGATATTTCGTCTATTAGAATGTTTCGTATAAATCATTCTAAAAATTAGAACATCAGTCTGTAATACTTGATTTTATTGGGTTTGCACAGCGTGTATTGGCATAAAACTCGCATATATCTGTTGAATATTTTTCCAAAACAGGTTTTCCAGCTTGAGTAAATTATTGAATACCCCTTTTTCGCGTTTTTCTGAATATTTTATTGCCGTAGCAAAAAGTGGCAGCTTGCGTAAAGCGGCGGATCAACTGTTTATTTCTGTTTCAGCAGTCCATCGTCAGATTACTTTGGCAGAAGACGAATTGGGGATTGATCTATTTGAGCGTTTACCCAATGGTTTAAAACTGACCTTGGCGGGGGAAATGCTCTACGCCAACATCCTCAGATGGCAAAAGGACTTCCAGCAGACGTGTATTCGCTTTGATGAAATTCAGGGATTGAAACGCGGAAGTATAGAATTTGGACTAATTTCTGCTTTAAGTGAGGGCTTTGTGATGCAGTCCTTACAGCATATGTATGAGCAGTACCCGTGGATTAATTTTAATATTCGTGTAGCAGATAGTGAGGCCATTGCACGCAAAATTATAGACACTGAACTTGATTTCGGACTCATTCTGAATCCCAAAGCCCATCATCAGCTTGAAGTCATGCATTTTCTAGAGTTACCCATTGGATTTGTGCTGTCAAAACAGCATCCATTGGCGACTGCAGAAAAAATCTATTTTTCTGACACGATCAATGACAATCATTTTATTGCTGCAGATCCATTGATTATCCATGACTATGTGCAGGCCATGTATAAGCACCACCAGTTTATTCCTGCACGCAAAACAGAATCTAATGATATTCGCTTGATGAATAGCATGATCAAAGCCAATACAGGGATTGGAATCTTAAGCTATTTAGATGTATTTCCAGAATTACAACGTGATGAATTGATCTTTAAACCAATTTCAGAAAAAGGCGTACATCCTTTAACCATTGCATTATGTGTTGCGCCAAAACGACAAATTTCGCGTGCCTCGCAACTCATGATCAAACATATTATCGAGCAGATGGAAGCATTGAAAAATCAGTTAATGCAATATTCGGTCTAAAGACTTTAATCCATGTGGAAACAAAATATAAATGGTACTTTACAGGAATAAAAAATGAAGATTTATAACAGATGAGAGTGTTCTAATTTTCTTAATGTGTTGTCCAGATTTCTCTAATTTCAGTGAATGGGTCCTTGCTCTATATTCATTGAAAATAGACTAATTTGAGGCCATGATGAACAGTAAAACCATCCTCACACATAATCCCGATTTGCCGGTTCATATGACTTTTGCAGAACATGACTGGCACTTACTGGCAAAATATTGGTACCCCGTCGCACTGGCACGTGAAGTTACAGAGCAGCCTATGAGCACCATGCTCTTAGATATGCCCTTAGTGATTTATAGTATGGGTGAAGAAGTGATTGTTGCCAAAGATGCCTGTCCGCATCGTGGTGTAGCGTTGAGTTTGGGTAAAAATGATGGCCAAGGTGTGGTCTGTCCGTATCACGGCTTGCGCTTCGGTGCTGAGGGAAAATGCAACCGTATTCCAGCCCATCCTGATCACAAAATCTCTGAGCGATTCCATCTAAAAACCTATGCTGCGGTCGAAAAATATGGCCTGATCTGGTGTTCTCTATTGGCGGATAAAGATGCTGAACCGAATATACCGCATATGCCTTATTGGGAAGATCCTGATTATCAGCAACTGGTCTGTCCTACTGTCGATATCAAATGCTTTGCGGGTCGTCAGTTAGAAGGTTTTATTGATGTCGCGCATTTTGCTTGGGTTCATTCGGATACGTTTGGTGATCCAGATCATCCAGAAGTTCCGGATTATAAAACTTATGAAACGGATTATGGTTTTGCAGCTGATTATCTAAGTACTGTTGGACGTTACCCGATTGGACTCGATCAACGCGGAGCAGAAAATTTTAAATGGCTTCGTCATTTTGAGATCACTGTACCATTTACAGCTACACTGACCATTCATTTCCCAGAAGATGCCAAACAGGTGATCATGAATGCGGCTTCACCGATGACAGCACGTACTACTCGCCTGTTTGCCCCAATCTGCCGTAACTATGACAAAGATCTTCCCGTCGAAGATGCATATGACTTTAATCTAAAAATCTTTGAAGAAGACCGCATGATTGTTGAGAACCAGAAACCAGAATATCTACCTCTGGACTTGTCTTTAGAAGCTCATTTCCCTGCAGACCGTAGTTCTAGCATGTACCGGAAATTATTGCGTAAGCATGGTTTTAGTCCATTATTTGCAGCTTAAATTTTTGTATAAAAAAAACCTTCTTAATGAAGGGTTTTTTTATAGATTTGATTAGTCTAAGGGATTGCCCACAATATTGCTGATAATGCCTTTCATGATATGTGGGCCTTGTTCTTTACGGAGTTCTTCGTACCATTGTTTAGTGACGATTTCATCTTTCATATGTGTCACATCACAACGTTTACGGGCACGTAAAACTAATTCATTGGCACGTTCATTACGTTTGTTTTGATAACGCTTTAAAGCGTCCTCTAAGCCTAGGGTATTAATTTGTAGAGAACGCGCAAGGTAAATAGCATCTTCCATCGCCTGACAGCCACCTTGACCAATATCGGGAGTTGTACTGTGTGCTGCATCACCCACAATGACTACACGTCCTTTATAGAACTGGGCAAAAGGTTCGATATCATGAATCTCCACTCGGTTGGTGGTATTTTCATTAATGTTGTCAATCAAATTCTGAACCTGTGGACACCAACCCTTAAAGTATTCTTTGAGTAAGGTCTTATACTGACTACGGTTATTCTCCAGTCCGACAGGTAACGGTACATCAAAGAAGAAATAGAAACGATTATTTGCAACAGGCATCAGTGAAACACGTTTACCCTCTCCAACATAAGTCGTCCATTGATCTGCAGGTGCATAGTCATCAGAAACATCTACAAGACCATTCCAATTAACGTAACCTGCATAACGGCGCTCGACTTGTTCACCAAGTACATATGTGCGGGTAATGGAATGTGTGCCATCTGCTCCGACTAACAATTCAGTTTCGATTTGAGTACCATCGGCAAATTGCACTGTAACCACATCATTTAGTTCACTAAAAGACACCATTTTTTTGCCAAGACGTATGTTTTCACGTCCGAACTCATCCATCAGCATGTTTTGTAAATCTGAACGTGATACCGGATATGGACGTTGCCCGACCTCTTCAATCAGTGGATATAAACTAAACTGTGTCATGACGTCGCCAGTCAAGCCATCCATATAAGCCAAATGATCCATTTGACCACCCAGCTTCGCAACTTGCTCAGCTAAACCTAAATAATTTAAACATTTAACCCCATTTGACCATAAAGAAATCGCTGCGCCTACGGGTAAAATTTGTTCTGCTTGCTCATAGATGGTGACTTGATGTCCAAACTTTTTTAGTGCAATTCCCGTGGTTAATCCGCCCATTCCTGCACCAATAATTGTAATTTCCATCTATAACTCCTTTCTTTATTTAAGTATCTGCACCACAAAATGCTAAAAACGTGCCATTTTTTGGATTACGCACTTAAAAATTTCAAAAGTTGGCACACGCTGTGCTTCTAAACATATGTAAAAACTTGTTTTTATCGGATGTTCAAATTGAATTCTGTATAAAAACGAGTCTATTCATTTGATTAATAAAGTTAATGGAAGGGATTTATGGCAACTTTGTTTGCACCAACTTTTGATGTTCCAGCACATATTCAGCAATTGACGAATTTGGCAGATGACCGAATTGGTGCAGAAATTATTGAATGCTCGGATGATTTTTTTGCTGAAGCTAAACGTATGCTGCAATTCAGTGCACCGATCTTTGTAGAAGATAAATTTGATGACCATGGCAAATGGATGGATGGTTGGGAAACTCGACGTAAACGCCATGCAGGTTATGATTGGGCGATTATCAAACTAGGTGTTGCAGGTAAAATTAAAGCATTAGATATTGATACGACATTCTTTACAGGAAACTATCCCGCTTCAGCTGCAGTAGAAGCATGTTATGCACCAGATGGCAATTTAAATACGGTGGAATGGCAACCTATTTTAAAAAATAGTCTTTTGGGTCCAAGTGATCATCATATTTTTGATATTGAGAATGATCAGGCATTTACGCATATTCGTCTCAATATTTATCCTGATGGTGGGGTTGCACGCTTTAGAGTGTATGGTGAAGTTCAAATTCAATTAAAAGATGCTACACAAACGATAGATCTACTTGCGCTTGAAAATGGTGGTCGGGTGATCGCCTATAGTGATGCGCATTTTGGTCATCCACGTAATTTGATAAATCCAGGCCGTGGCATCAATATGGGGGATGGATGGGAAACCAAACGTCGCCGGGCACCTGGTTTTGACTGGTGTATTTTAGCTTTAGGCCAAAGTGGAAAAATTGAAAAAATTGACATCGATACTGCGCATTTTAAAGGCAACTATCCTGCACAAATTTCTATTCAAGCGATTTATGTTGAAGATGCAACAGATCAACAATTGATTCCACAAAGTATGTTCTGGCCATTTTTGTTAGAAGCACAAGACATGCAAATGGATCATATCCATAGCTATGTTGAGGAAATCTTAAAACAGGATAAAATTTCACATATCCGAGTCAATATGATTCCTGATGGTGGAATCAGTCGTATTCGTTTATGGGGCAAAATTGCGTAATTAAAAAAGAATCATATGACTATGCAGACCATAAAAATACAGCCCTTAAATGCAAAAAGTTTTGCACCGTACGGTGAAGTCATTGCCTGTAAAGACAATGATTTCTTTCATATCAATGATCAGCATACAGAGCGCTATCATGCTTTGGCCGAGGCTGAAACAGATGCAAAAGTTGGTCTTAGTATTTTTCGAAATATTAAAAATACTGAAATTCCATTTCAAGTCTCGATGCTTGAACGTCATCCTGTTGGTTCTCAGGCCTTTATTCCGATGCAAGGTCAGTCATTTTTGATTGTGGTTGCACCTGCCTTAGATCAAGTCACACCAGATTTGAGTAAATTGCAGGCATTTATTAGTGATGGAACACAAGGCGTTAATTATCGCGCTGGAACTTGGCATCATCCACTCCTCACCTTAGAAGCACCAAGTGATTTTGTGGTTATCGATCGAATAGGCACAGGTCCTAACTGTGATGTGTATTCTTTTCCTCAACAAGTTTGTATCGAAAACTAGTTTCAAAAAAAGCCCTCATTCATGAGGGCTTTTTAATATTGTATTGGTTGGCTTAGAAGTGGTATTTCACTAATGCACTGACATTATTTTCATCGGCATTTGGAATACCGAATTTATTGTTCCAAATCGAATGTTCGATACCAAGATATAAACGTGTGCTTGGAGAAAAATGTTTGCCCGCATTCCATTTCCATTGCGTGGTCCAGTTCATTTCACTTGCATGATCCTCTTCTGCCGTAGACCAATCTAAGAAACCATCAATTAAGAAATCTTCAGAGCCAAGTTTAACTGGAATGCCATACACAAAAGTAAATTGGTAATCATCGTCAATATTTTCATTATTCACACGATACAAATTAACATTGGCATATTGGAAATACGGAATGTTTAGATCAAACCCAAAACCATACAAGAAGTTATCAGCAGAGTCTGAACCTTCCCAAGTTGTCGCAATTAAAACGTCTTTTACAGGACCAAATGCAAGTTTTTGCCCTGACACTTCACCTAAACTCAGACGTGGTGATAATTCAAAATAATTCGACTTACCGTCATTACCGCCACGCATATGGTCTAAAAAGAAGAACACATCGGCATATTTGACTTTTGCAGCATATTCAACAGTTAATGTTGCTTGAGTTTTATCAACAACTTCATAGTTATCGCCATATAAACCTGAGAGACTAAAATCTTGCCAAATAGGCGCTGCTTGAGCAGTTAAAGCAGTAGTTGCCAATGCAGTTGTTGCGAATAATGTTGTCAATTTCATAAAACTTTTCCCCAATAATATAATTAAAAACCACGACTGAGATAAAGCAAAAACAAAGCCAAGTTTTTTATTTTTTGGTATAAAGCCCACATAGAGTGGGCTGAGATAAGTTTAAATTTCGCTTTAGTGCTGGGTATCAACTACAGTATTGTTTGTAAGACTTGATTTCCCTTTAAATAAATTAACATGATTAAAGAGTAGGTTAAGCACAATCGCCATCAAGCAAGTTGAACTGATGCCGGAATGGAATAATGTTTGCACCCATTTAGGGAAATTTGCATAAAATGAATGATAATAATTGGGATCATTCCTGCAGCAATCGCTGTTGCGACGATAATGAGATTTTTTTGCTCGTTATAATCAATTTTAGCAAGTGTACGAATACCGCTTGCAGCCACTGTACCAAATAAAACCAGACCAGCACCACCAAGTACAGGAACAGGAATTGCGGCAATTAAGCGCCCCATATTGACACACTCCCACCACTTTCGACTAGCTCAAGTGGAGGATTCTAAAAGCAAAAGCTCTTAGGCGACTCCCTCACGGATTTCGCTTGCTTTCTGCTTCACAAGGCGACCTTTACCGCATCCACCCTCCACAGACAAAACGGTGTGTCCCACCGCCAAAATATTGCGAGAAGCATTTATATCCGCATTCTCGCTAAAACCACACTCAATACAGTTAAAGTTTGCCTGAGTGAGCCTATTTTCTTTTGCAACATGACCACATGAACTACAAGTCTGACTTGTATATTTAGGGTCAACTTTAACAAGTAAGCCACCTCGCCATTGTTGCTTATACTCCAACATATCAACAAGCATTGACCACCCTTGATCTAGGATTGATTTGTTTAAGCCTGTTTTGGCTTTAACATTCTTTCCTTTTTTCTCAATTGAGCCTTTTGCAGACTTCGACATATTAGCTACTTTTAAGTCCTCAACTACGATCATTGCGTGGTTTTTGCTGAGAGTTGTAGTGACTTTGTGCAAGTAGTCATGCCGAATATTGGCAATATGATGATGTAGTTTGTTAACTTTTAAATTAAGTTTTTTCCAATTTTCACTGAACTTGGTTTTCTTTTTCAACTTGCGTTGAAGTCTAGCTAATTTCACTTGATTGGCTTTAAAACTATTGATCGGGTTGAATACCTGACCATTAGAGGTTGTGACCAATTTCTTGATGCCAAGATCAACACCAATAGCTGATTTAGATGGGTGAATTGGTGTTTCAATTGTGTTTTCAACACCAAAAGAGATATACCACTTGCCAACATGCTTTGAGAGTGTGACGTTCTTAATCTCGCCTAAAATATCTTGTGATTTTCTAAATTTTACAACGCCAATATCACTAGGCAATTTAACTTGGTTGCCTTTAACCCAACAATACCTATTAAATTGAACAATACGAATTGAATCATAACCATCTGATTTTTTCTTGAATCGTGGCATGAGTGGTCTAAGTTGAATTTCATTACCATCGGGTAATTTAAAAAATTTTGGCTTCTTAGCTTTGAATGGTTTTTGCTTTAGCTTGGCTTGTTCTTTTTTATCGAAGAATTTACCCCAAGCATCACCAAGATCACGAACTTTTTGTTGAAGTGAGACACCATTTGAACTGTTTTCTAAAAAAGCACACTCAGGCTTTTTGCGCAATTCAGGGATTTTATTAACTAAATTAACTTTGTTAATTCGCTCATTATTAGCAAGCATCTCGAATGATGCAGCCAATATCTGATTCCAAACAAAACGTGCAGAACCAAGCAACTTGTTTAAAACAAGCTCCTGTTCTGCATTAGGCTCAAGCCTAAATTTGTACGCTTTGTTGATTTTCATAAATGAGTGTGTATGTGTTAATATGTATAAATACTACCACTAATTAAGCCATTCACCAATGACAGAAATATATAAAAACCGACATTCAGCCTTTAATTTGCATGTACATTTAGTGTTTATTACTAAGTACAGAAAGAAAATTCTAGGTGAGTTGCATCATAAGTATTTTATTGAGTGTGCATCTGAAATCTGCAAAGAGTTTGATGCGGAATTAAAGGAGTGTAATGGTGAAGCTGACCATGTTCACATGCTTATTCAGTACCCACCGACAGTTCAACTCAGTAAATTGGTAAATAACTTAAAATCAGTAACAAGCAGAAGAATGAGAAATGAGTTTTTGGATTTACGTAGTAGTTATGCAAAACCTGTTTTGTGGTCACGCTCATATTTTGCAGGGTCTTGTGGTGGCGCACCTTTGGATATTATTAAAAAATACATTGAAAACCAACAAGGTTAAAATCCTTGAAATTCACCTCCACCCTGACTGTCGGGTGGAGTCCTCTTTCACTTTAAGATAGGTAATAAGCCTAAAACGACTAAGATAATCCCACCAGCGGCTACAACAAATCGGCTTTTTACACCGGTGATTGCCACTAACCCAACGTTTTGAGCAAATGCACTTTGCATGAATGAACCGAATATTGGCGCGACTGCACTTGAAAACATATCCGCACGAAGTCCATTTGAAATACGTTCTGAGTCAACTTTTGTTCCTACAATTTCACCGACCGCAATAATATCTGCAGTGGTTTCCGTCATAATGACCAAGGTAACAATAAGCATTGAAATGATGGCTGTTAATTCAAAAGTCGGCATACCAAAAGCAAAGAAACTTGGTACTTGAAGCCATGCACCATTTGCAACTTTAGAAAAATCTCCAAAGCCTAAGATATAAGCCAGAAGACTACCGAAGACAATGGCAAGTAAAATAGATAAGCGGCGAATTGTAGGGTTACGTGTTAAGTTCAAGCAGATGACAATCCCCAGTGTCATGAGTGCAAGTCCAATGTTTTCAACGCTCCTCCATTCTGGTGCTTTATTGTTGCCACCCATCATCCAACGAACAGCGACAGGTAACAGTGATAGACCAATAATGGTAATTACACAACCAGTTACGACTGGTGGGAAAAAACGAATAATTTTAGAGAAATAAGGAGCAAGGAAGAAGCCTATCAGAGATGCCACGATGACGGCGCCATAAACCGCAGATAAACCACCGCCTGTTGTCACAATGGCAACCATAGTCGCGACACCCGCAAATGATACCCCTTGAACAAGCGGCAATTGCGCACCAATATATTTCACCCCGATCGTTTGTAAAATTGTGGCTAGACCACCAACAAACAAGGCTGCTGCAATAAGCAAACCGATTTGAAAAGGTTCCAATCCCGCTGCTGTGCCTACAATTAAAGGTGGAGCAATGATTCCACCATACATGGTTAAGACATGTTGTAAGCCATAAGCAGCACTTTTCCCTGCACCTAAGTATTCGTGTTCTGGTGAAATTATTTTATGTTCTTGTGTCATTCTTTTTCTCTCCTTGAATTATTAATTGAATTAGCTTCCGCGATATGTGGAATACGCAAATGGACTAATTAGCAAAGGAATATGAAAATGCTGTGAGGCATCTTTGACATAAAAATGAATGACTGCTTTAGGGAAAAAGGTTTCAAGTCCCAGGCTTTCGAAATACGCAGATGTTGAAAACTCCAGGCTGTAAGCACCTGTTTTAAATTCCGTTAAGCCAAAATCTGAAACTCGACCATCAGCATTTGTGAGTGCCTCTCCGAGTAAAATACCTTCATCAGAATAAAGTTTGATGGCTACGCTTGCTGCAGGCTTACCTAAATGGGTATCTAAAATATGTGTACTGATCATGCCGTAAGCTCCTGTGAAAGTCTGAGCAAAGCAATTTCTGCTAACTGATTATGGACAATACGTTTTTCAATCTCTGGATCATTCACTAAGCGGTACTTCAATGCTTGGAGTACATCTTCACTGCTTAAACCAAAGGCTTTAATTAAAAAGATATGTCCATATTTTTTTTCATAGGTAATATTGCCTTTAAGTAAAGCCAGTTGCGTTTCTTCATCAGCTGTAATAGATGATTGTTCGCGTTCTGAAAAACTTTGCTCAATTTCACTCAGTTCAGCCTGAGCTTGCTTTTCGCCAATACGAGGATGCTTATCCAAAGCAGCTTTTATATCTTCCCATTTCCATGTGGCAGTTTGTTGCTTGGCTGCTTCAATAAGGGCTTCAACAGAAGAGTAAGGTCGTTGAGCAGCAATCTGGGTTGACCAGCTCGGTATTTGTACACAATGTTTTAAAAAGCTTATAGCTTCTTGTTCAGATGCTTGGTTAAATTCAACGAGTCGCACTATTAAATCGCCTGACTATTTTTGATGTTTATTCAAAACTAGATTTGCAATAAAAGTGCCAAATTAGATTCATGGAATATTTTTTATCCACTGGAGCGTAAAACCTCGTGGTTCAGCACGAGGATATAAGCGACTAGAGTAAACCATATGAACGACACGAAATGTCGTTTTAAATACTTGCACTATAGTCACTATTAAGAAAAATACTGTTAAAATAATTGGATGAAGACACTCAAATTACGCATAAAAGACAAACATTGCAAGGTGCTAAATCAGTTAGCATCCGAAGTAAATTTTGTTTGGAATTATGTCAATGATTTGTGTTTTAAACATCTTCAAAAACAACAACAATTCTTTTCAGCATACAATATTGCAAAATACACGAAAGGCACATCGAAAGAATGCAACTTGCACAGTCAAACTATTCAGGCAGTGACAGAAGAATTGGTCACAAGACGCAAGCAGTTCAAAAAAGCAAAACTAAAATGGCGTGTCAGTAATAAGAAATCAGCTAGACGTTCACTAGGTTGGATACCGTTTAAAAAGGTTGCAATCAAGTATGATGATGGCTATGTCCAATATGGGAAGCATAGATTAAATCTATGGGATAGCTATGGTTTAAGTAAATACACAGTAAGAACTGGCTCTTTTGTAGAGGATAGTCGTGGACGTTGGTATGTGTGTTTAGTGGTGGATACACCTAAAGCGGAAAAAGCTAACACGACCAAAGCCATCGGTATTGATTTGGGCTTAAAGGATATTGCCACCTGTTCAGATGGTACAGTCATTTCAAATCCAAAATACTATCGCCACTATGAGCAGAAGCTAGGTGTTGCTCAACGAGCGAGAAATAAGAAGCGTGTACGTGCATTACACGCCAAAATCGCCAATAGTCGTAAAGACCATTTGCATAAAGCCAGCACAGCGCTGGTGAAGAATAATGCACTAATCATTGTAGGTGACTTGAGTGCAAGAAAATTGGTGAAAACCAAAATGGCAAAATCTGTTTTGGACACAGGTTTTTCTGCACTCAAAACAATGCTTCGATATAAATGCGAGAACGCTGGAGTGTTATTTGAAGAAGTCAATGAAGCCTATACCACCCAAACTTGTTCGTGCTGTGGCTCACGCTCTAGTAGTCCGAAAGGTAGAGCAGGTTTAGGAATAAGAGAGTGGCAGTGTGGTGAGTGTGGTAGCTCATGGGATCGGGATGTAAATTCCGCACTGAATATTCTTGCGCTCGGGCATGAGCGTCTAGCAGTAGGAATCCCCTTGCTTTAGCTGGGGGAGGATGTCAACAACATATGATATAGAAAAGAGGGCGTAAGACCCCATTGCTGTCCCACAATTTTTCACAAGAGGAAGCTCAAATGAGCTTCCTCTTGTTTTATGGGTATTTTATCGGGTGAAAATAAAGCTTTTAAAGTTCTTCTTTCAAACAAATTCACTTGAATTATTCTGAGTAAACGTTGAACTGTCCAACCTGTTTTCCCTAAATGTTGAGCGAAACTCACCAATAAATAGGCGATCATCGCAATCCAGATTTGTGTCTGAATTGCGTTCCTGCTGCGGCCTAGAAACGCTTTTAATTTGAGATTCTGCTTAATCGCCTTAAAGAACAGCTCAACTTTCCAACGATCTTTATAAATCGCCGCAATGGTGGAGGCGGCTAAATGAAAGTTATTGCTGAGAAAGCTAAAGTGCTTGCCACTTTGCTGATCTCTATATTCAATTCTTCTTAACACTGGGGCTTTTCTTTTTAGGGCATGTGCGCTATTCAGCTGAATGGTTTCATCTTTTAGAATACCTTTGGATTCAAGCACTGGATGTTGCTGGATCACCTGATACACAGATTTAGGCCTAAAACGTGTGACAAATCCAATGTTTTGAGCAGTCAGATTTGCATACCATTGGTAATCGACATAGCCTTTATCAAAAAATGCTGCCAGCAGGAAACTGGAATTTGCGGCCTTGTACCATGTCATTTTCTTTGCCATTTTCAACTGCAACAAACTCAGGAATATCATTGCTGTGATTCAATCCTATGCTGAGTTTCATGCTGGCTTTTGAGTTGTGAACTTTGGCCCATTCACATAAGGAAAGCGACAGGTCAATATGACTGGCATCCAAGGAATACAAGGGATTCTTAAAGCGAAATTTATGAGCTACTTTTGAGTGTTCATAGTATTTAAGCAACTTGTAAAATAGCTGTTGATACAAGGCAGCAGGCTGCTGCTCATTGATTCGTGCCAGCGTGCTTCGGGGAATAGACTTTGCTCCGAGATGACTTAGCTTTTCCTGTTGGCACTCCAAATTGGATTGAATATCTCTCAGACTTTGCCTACAAGAGAATTGTGACATCAATATGGCAATAAACTGATCCTACCGGGAAGCCGCTCTAAATTTCTGTCCAACATGGTGTACTTTAGCAAGTTGTTCAAAATCCTGTCGCACAACAGGTTTAATTAGCTCATGAAATACGGTATTCTGATGTGACAAAACCTGAATCCTAGTCGTTAAAGTGTTTGTTTGCACTCATATTTTAACTGTTAGGACTCAGGTTTTTTTATTTAAAGCAAACTATGGGACAGCAGTGGCGTAAGACCCTCTTTTTAAATATAATTTGTTAATTATTGTGCATGATTTTTATACCAATGCTCGGCAATATCTCCACGTCGGCATATCCATACCTTTTCATGTGATTGAATATAATCAAGGAACTTTTGTAGGGCTTTAAAGCGAGCTGGTCGCCCTAAAATACGACAATGCATTCCAATGGACAGCATTTTTGGTGCAGTCGCCCCTTCCGCGTAGAGTACATCGAAAGCATCTTTTAGATATTGATAGAACTGTTCACCACTATTAAAGCCCCCTGGTGAGGCAAATTTCATATCATTGGTTTCAAGTGTATATGGAATGATTAAATGAGGGCGTTTTCCCCCCGCTTGGTTGGTCAAAGTGCTCCAAAATGGTAAGTCATCGCCGTAATAATCACAGTCATATTTAATCTGAGGGAACTCAGCCAATAACTGACGGGTGTTGGGGCTATCACGTCCTGTATACCAACCGATTGGTGCAGCACCAAAAAGGGACTCAAGTACTGAAATTGCCTGATCCATATGCTGGCGTTCGGTTTCTATATCCATATTTTGGTAATGTAACCAACGTTGACCATGCGAAACGACATCATAATTGGCTTGTTTGATTGCATCAACAATATAGGGATTGCGAATTAGAGCCATGCCAACACCAAAAATTGTCATGGGTAGATTGCGTTTCTGGAATTCTTGATGGATACGCCAAAAGCCTGCTCGCGAGCCATATTCATACATCGAATCCATCGACATATGTTTATCTGGAAAGCTTGCTGCACCAATAATATCGGATAAAAACTGCTCTGAACCAGCATCTCCATGTTCGATATGATTTTCACCGCCCTCTTCGTAATTAAGTACAAACTGCACCGCGATTCGGGCTTGATTTGGCCATTCTACTTTTGGTGGCTCTCCATGATAGCCAATTAAGTCACGTGAATAAGGTTCACTACGGATTTGATCAATGAGTTCTTGGCCACGTAAATAAGTTGTAGTCACATCTATTCCCTAAGTTGTTATATCAAACAGTCAAAATTTATGTGAAATTTTTAAGCAATTTATGCGCCAAAATGATTCATTTGAAAATTGATTATTTTAGCATGACGATTTTTAAATCAAAATTACACATCAGTGCAGAGGTGGACATAAAGCGATAATGAATGATGAATCTATATTGATCAATTTGACGCAAAATTATTGAAATACATCTCATTATTTTTGATTTGGATAGGCATAATCACCCCATTTACTGGTTGTCAGTCCTAACCCATGCAATGCTTCTAATAATTTAACTGCGGCTGTAACACCATCAATAACTGGAATTTTAAGTTCATCAGTCAGTTGTTCAACATGTTTAGACATACCACCACAGCCTAAAACAATGGCTCCAATGTCATCACTCTCTTTTGCATATAAGCACATACTTAATAGTTTTTCATAAGTGGCTTGTTCATTGGTCTCAAGATCTAACACAGGTAAATCAATGCAGTGAATTTTTTCACATTTGTGCAGGTAGCCATATTTATGTAATAGATGCTCAGTGATAATTTTGGTGCGTTTTAATGTTGTCACCACAGAAAATTTGGTAGCGATAAATGTTGCCATATGAAATGCAGCTTCCGCGATGCCGATTACCGGTGCGGTGGCAAGTTCTCGTGCGGCATCTAAACCTGGATCACCGAAACACGCAATAATATGACCATCTAACTTTTCTGTCTGTCCTGCTTTGATGAGATCTAATAAATGAAAACTGGCAATCGCTTCATCGTAATGCCCTTCTATAGTCAATACACCATGATTTGGTGATACCGCAATAATTTCAGTAGAACTGTCTGCAACTTTCTGTGCACTTGCAGCAATGGAGTTTGTCATTTCCTGACAGGTATTTGGATTTATAATTTGTATACGCATAATGAACCTTAAATTCGAAAAAATAAAACCACTCTGCTTATCAAGATAAACAGAGTAGGAAATGGATTAATTAATTGATTTTGGTACTCGTGCTGGGAATTTGATATTAATGAGACTGTAAGTTATTAAGCCTAATCCCATACCAATGAACCAGCTAAAGTTTGCTAAAGCATGAAGTTGAGGTAATAACACACAGAGAATTGGAATAATAGCGGAAGGAATCAAAGCGTAAATTGCATATGGGTTATATCCATTTTTATACCAATATCTGCCCTTGCTTTCTAAGGTATAAAGATCATCGACTACAATATTTTGTTTTTTAATTAAGTAGTAATCTGCAATCAGAATACCAAATAAAGGTCCAATAAATGCACCTAAGATATCAATCGTATAGTGAATGACTTGAGGATTATTAAACAAATTCCATGGTGTAATAAAGATTGAACCTACTGCAGCGATCATACCGCCCATACGCCAGCTAATTTTATTAGGTGATACATTTGAAAAATCAAATGCAGGCGAAACAAAGTTGGCCACAATATTAATGCCTATCGTTGCAATCATGAGGGTCAAACAGCCCAAAATCACCACGAAGGTATTATCTAGTTTTCCAACCATTTCAACTGGATCAGTAATCAATTTACCGTAAATCGGTAAAGTGGCTGCAATACATACAACGGTTAAAATTGAGAAGCCTAAGAAATTGACTGGAAGGCCAAGGAAGTTCCCAAATTTGACAGCCTCAAAGCTTTTACCATAACGTGAAAAATCACCAAAGTTTAATACTGGTCCAGAAAAATAAGAAACAACCAATGCGATAGCACCAATCATGACAGGTAAAACTTCAAGTCCTTCGTATTTCACACCCCCCAGGTTTAAATCAATATTGGCAATACCTGCTTGAGCAACCAACCATACTGCCATTGCAAACATAACGACATAGACTGCAGGGCCTGCCCAATCAATAAATTTACGGATACTGTTCATACCTGACCAGAAAACAATAGCCTGTAAAACCCACAAGGCCATGAAGCCGATCCAACCTAAGTATGAAAGACCAAGAAACCCATATTGATTGACGTCTGCATAAATTGCCATTTCTGGATAGAACTTTAGAATGACTAAAATAAAGGCACTCGATGCAAGATAGGTTTGTATACCATACCAAGCGACAGCAATTAAGCCACGAATAATCGCAGGGATATTGGCTCCTAATACCCCGAAGGTCGCACGACAAATGACAGGAAATGGGGTACTTGTGACTTGGCTCGGCTTGGCTATTAAATTGGCAAAGAATTGTACGATGATAATCCCAATGAGTAATGCAACTAAAACTTGCCAGCTATTCAAACCAAGTGCAAACAAGCTACCCGCTGTCACATATCCCCCAACGCTGTGTACATCAGACATCCAAAAGGCAAAAATATTATATGAGCCCCAAGTCTGTTTCTTGAGCGGTGCTAAGTCCTGATTGGTTAATGCTGGATCATATTCAGGTTTAATTAATGCTTCTAATTTATTATCCATTGTGATGACTCACTAAAATTTATATCAAAGGTTTTTGCTTTACGCTGATGGAGACGGAGCCCATGTCTGGCACTATGATTAGAATGAAAAACGGATACCTAAAGCTGTGGAAAGTTGATCTTGATTTACATAACCCCCACCCTGAAAAGGTGAATCTGTATTCACTAAACTTTCTGTTGAGCCATCTTCATTCTTTAAATAGGCGATATTGGCAATTAAGCTCAGTGGTTTGAAAAGTTGATACGCCGCTAAGCTGCGGTAAATGATGGTATTACTATCGAAAGTGGTATTTTTCTTATAAAGAATGTCACCAGATAATGTGAATTTAGGTGTAAATGCATAATCCACACCAATTTCAGAAGCCCACGCGTTTTGTGGAGCTAAATTGCTCGCAATTGCAGCATATTGACCTGGACCTGTAATGTTGGAAAAAACCAGTCCTAAACGTGTCGTAAGATTTTCATATTTATATTGGGAGGCTAAAGTCGTTAAGCGATAATGATTGCTTGTGTCTTGAGCTGCATGATCTTCATAACTTGCACCGATAAGAGCACGATCGGTTGTGTATTTGAGCGCACCTGAAAAGATTTGACCATGCGTATTTTTAGCTGATGAATCTTCGGTCGCATAAAATGCGCCAAACTGCCAACCTGTCATTTCAGGAGATACATATTTAAAGGTTTTACTATAGAGTTCGCTTACGGCATCAAACTCGGAAAGTTTAAATATAGCTCCAGAATTGTAACCACCTTTAAAAACACTACCGACGAACCAATCATCATTTAATGACCATTGTTTACCGATACTTATAGCACCATATGGTGTTTTTAATCCGGCATAGGCATTCCGGTCAAAAAGCTCGCCATCTTTATTTTGCTCACCAGTTGATGGTTTAAAACCAGACTGTAAATTAAAAAATGCCTGATAATTCTGATCAAATTTGTATTGGCCACTTAAACCGATATTGGAAACACCGAGGATACTATCTACAGCTTCTGTTTGCGTATGCGCGCCTTCTTTAACATTTGTTACTGAGGCAATACCCGTATCAATCATACCAGAGATACGAAAATTAAAATCTGGTGTATTTATTTCGACGCCTGCATAACTCACACCTGCATAAAACATCATTGCGCTCAACAGAATTTTTCTATTTTTCTTCAGCATTACCTAAACCCCTGATAAGTTGATACTCATTTGAATCAAGATTGTTGATTATTTAAATTAAGATTGTGTACAATCTGCAATGAGCAAAATTCAAGCCAAGTAAATATGATTACAAAACAATCAATAAAAAATAATTGTTTAAGTATTTAATAATTATGATATTTTTAAATTATATTTATCTATGATTCGAATAAATACACTGATAGAATCCAAATGGTTATCCATTTTTTTAGGATAATAGGTTTTGAAATGTGCACCATTTTAAGATCACTATGCACTAGTGGAGTTCAATTCGTGTCAAAAAGTAATGAAACTGTAGACAATTCTGTTAATAAAAAAGATATCGATCTGCACATTTATAATGCAATCCTCGAAGCGATTTTAAATCGCCAACTACAACCCGGAGTTCGTTTGGTCGAAGCACCATTGTGCAATGCCTTTGGAGTTACAAGAGGAGTAATTCGCCGTGTTTTTGTAAAACTTGCACATGATCAAATTATAAAAATTGAACCTAATCGTGGGGCGATTGTGGCTGAATATGATATTGATGAAGCCAAAGCCGTATTTGAAGCCCGCAGTATGCTTGAATTGGGAACAGTAAAAAAATTGGCGAAAAAATCTAAAAGCGTAAATTTAAAAAATATAAGGGAATTGGTAAAAAAAGAGGAAAATGCCTTATCGAATGGAAATTGGCAAGAATGGGTGAAGCTGTCAGGCGACTTTCATATTGAATTGTGTGAAGTGAATAGTAATCCACTCGTGACAAGTTACCTTCAAACTCTGATTGCTAGAACTTCGCTATTAATCCGCATGTATGATACTCCAACGCATCATAGTTGCTCGGTAGAAGAGCATAAGGCGATTTTAGATGCGATTGAGGAAGGAGATGAACAACTTGCTATTCAGCTTATGGAAGATCATTTAGAAGATTATGCGAGTATTTTTTTGAAAAAACCGCCAGTTTCGAGTCAGTTCAATTTATTCGAGATTTTCCAAGAAAAGAATATACGGGATTAAAAATATACTTTGTAAGGTAGCTGTACTGTGTTGGAAAAAAATTGATAAATGAATTATATTCAAAAACATGATTACAAAAAATTACATAAGAAAATCTATAAAATCAATTTATTATATTTTTAGAACGTGCATTATATTTAACACCAGTTTTTATGATATCAAATTAAAAAAATGAAAAATCTTCAAATTGTTATAAGCAGATGCATTGCATTCTTATGAATTAGAACATCAGGAACAATGCATCGGAAAGGAAATAAATGAAACGATATTAGAAATATTGGTCCATGATTTGTCATATGAAAAAATAAATTGTTTTGTATATTCGAAGAAAGACCCGACAAAAATTCTTAAAACTTCTATTGATTACCTCATTGCGGTTTTAGAAAGAGCAAAGTATCGAGTTGAAAAGTATCAACAATACGGCAAAAGCCCTTTGCATGTGTGTTTGTACGTGATAGAGAAAATTGATGGTTTTATCACATACTTGCAAACAGAATTTTCAACTAAGACAGATGCAATTCCATTAGCTAGATAAAAGCATCTGTATATAACTGAAGATCATCTCGTAGGCTCTGCCGGACCAATTATTTCAAGCTATCACCTGTGATGAGCTTATAGACACTAGGTGAAACCATTGTGTTTAATTAAAGTAGGTTCAGCCAAATCTGGTCATCTTCAGATTATTCGATCAATAGGCCCATTGAATTAATAATCGAAAAAAGCCAGCCACAACGGCCAATGTCAAAACGCCACCGAGCCAAAGTACGACAAACCAACCTGCTTGATTAAGTTTCATACCTTTCACCTTAATGATATCCATCATCGCCCACCCGAACTTTATGCCTAAAGACCCAATACGACAGTCCGGTATAGAACAAAATGATTGGAATCAAAATCAAGGCTCCGATAAGAGCAAAGAGTTGACTGCTTGCTGGTGCAGCTGCTTGCCAAATAGTTACTGATGGCGGAATGATGTTAGGCCATAAACTGATTAAAAAACCGCTATAAGCTAAAATCACCAATGCCAATGTATAAATAAATGGTTTAAATTCATGGCGGTTTTTACAAGCTTTGAGCACAAGCAGCGTAAATATCACTACTAAAATAGGCACTGGGCTAAAATAAAGTAAATTCGGCATACTAAACCAACGTATTGCAATTTCGTCATGTGCCAAAGGTGTATATAAGCTGACAGCGGCAAAAATGATAAATAAAGCCATCATCAGTTTGGGCATCAAGTGAAACATTCGGTCTTGCAAATGATGATCCGTCTTGAAAATCAGCCAGCCACAACCGAGCGTGGCATACAGCACCACGACTGCAAAACCGGTAAATAACGAAAATGGTGTGAGCCAGTCGAGTCCTCCACCACTAAATATTCCATTAGTGGTTTGAATTCCTTGAATATAGGCCCCGAGAATAACGCCTTGTAAAAACGAGCTCATAATAGAACCACCGATAAAGGCTTTATCCCATAAGTGTTTGGTTCGATTTGCCTTGAACCTAAATTCGAATGCTACACCTCTAAATATTAAGCAAATGACCATCAGAATAATTGGCATATATAGCGCGGAAAGCACCGTTGAATAGACCAAAGGAAATGCCGCAAATAATCCGGCGCCACCGAGTACCATCCAGGTTTCGTTGCCATCCCATACCGGAGCGACAGTATTCATCATCACATCCCGTTCTTGGGCATCTTTAAAAAATGGAAATAAGATACCAATTCCCAAATCAAAGCCGTCTAAGACAACATAGATCAAGACACCAACGGCAATGATGACAATCCAGATTAACGATAAATCAATCATCTTTGGGCTCCTGTTTGACTTGAGAAGGTCTTTCTAGGGTATTTTCATTATCAATGGTACTTAGAGGTCTGTTTGATGCCTGAATGACATCCTGATCGCTATGAGGCGTGCTATGAATAAATTCGGGTCCCTTGTGCATCATTTTCAACATGTAATAAATACCAATACCGAAAACGACACAGTAAACAATGACAAAAATAATTAAGGTAATACCTACTTGCTCTGCTGATACGGGCGAGAGAGCATCTTTAGTTCTAAGTACACCATATACCACCCAGGGTTGACGCCCGACTTCTGTGGTAAACCATCCTGCGAGCAACGCAATAAAACCTGATGGCCCCATAAGTACTGCAAATCTATGCAGTAGTTTTGACTCATAAAACCGTTGTGTTTTACGCAGTATTAATCCCATTAACGCTAACAAAATCATGAGCAAGCCCATACCGACCATAATTCGGAAGCTCCAAAAAATAATCAGTGAATTTGGCCGATCTTCTGGTGCAAATTCTTTTAAGCCTTTGACTTCGCCATCTATGGTGTGCGTCATGATCAAACTGCCGAGATTTGGAATTCCTATCGCATATTTGGTTTCTTCTGCTTGCATGTCAGGTATGCCAAATAAATAAAGCGGCATGCCTTCATTTTTATTGGTTTCCCAATGTCCTTCTATGGCAGCTAATTTTGCGGGCTGATGCTCTAATGTATTTAGACCATGCATATCCCCAACGAGGACTTGCAAAGGTGCCAAAACAAGAATCATCCACATTGCCATAGAAAAAGAGGTTTTAACCAATGCATCACGACGTCCTTTAAGGAGATGCCAAGCAGAAGTTGCTGCAACAAGAAGTCCAGAAACCAAGAATGCAGCAATAGCCATATGGGCTAATCGATAAGGAAATGACGGATTAAATACAATAGCAAACCAGTCTTCTGGGACAATAATGCCATTTTGAATGCTAAAGCCTTGTGGCGTTTGCATCCAACTATTTGAAGATAAAATCCAGAACATGGAAATACAGGTTCCGATAGCCACCATTAAGGTGGCAAAGAAATGAGTTTTTGGTCCTACGCGTCCCCAACCGAAAAGCATGATGCCAAGAAAGCCTGCTTCCAAGAAAAAGGCACTCAGCACTTCATACGAAAGTAGCGGACCTGTAACACCACCTGCAATTCTCGAAAATTCACTCCAGTTGGTCCCAAATTGGTAACTCATGACAACACCAGAGACCACGCCCATACCAAACGATAGAGCGAAAATCTTGATCCAGTATTTAAAGAGATCACGATAAACGGGGTCCTGAGTTTTAAGCCAACGCCACTCCAGCACAGCTAAAAAACTCGCAAGACCTATCGAGATTGCAGGAAAAATAATATGAAACGATACAGTAAAGGCAAATTGAATACGTGCCAATTCTAGTGCAGTAAACCCTAAATCCATGTCCATCACCTTATTGTGAAATTATGCGGTGAACTTCAAAATTGAATAATGAATAGCTTGGACTAAGTAAGACTTTACAGTGTTATGAATCTGTTGTGTTTTGATCTCTATAAATAGATCATTTTTTACACTCTTGAATGATATTAAAAAAGCTTAAATGAGTTAGACCTGTTTTACCCAAGCACTAGGGTGTAAATCAAAGCCAAGCTTTGGGTAATAATCTACAGCTTGTGGTGCAGACAGTAATATGATTTTGCAGCCTGGTTTGAGCTGCTCCGTCGTAACTTCGATTAATTTTGTACCGATTCCCATTTTCTGGACTTTTTCTGAGACTGCTAAATCTGACAAATAACAACAATAGTGATAGTCCGTTAAGGACCGTGAAAGTCCAACTAATTCATTGTCCATCCATGCAGTCACAATTAAATTCGCATGTTTTAACATGGCATTTATACATTCAATATTGTGAAGCGGACGTCTTGCTCCAAGCGTGGTCTTGGACAGTAAATCAATATATTGCTCTGGCGTAACGGACTCATTCACACAGTAGCTTATAAGATTTTGAGTATTGGTCATTGTCGTCTATGTTCAAATTGTTTTGAGTTTGAATATAGCGGAAATCGTGAGTTTAGGTACGTCATAGATAAAATAAAAAAACCTCCTTTACGGAGGTTTTTTTATTCAGATAGTCTTAGAGACCTGCTTGGAATTTCTTACGACGGCGTGAATAGAAGAAATATAACGCCAAGAACCAGAGTGGTGAAATTGCGAGTGCAATGAATGTTTGCTTATCTAATGCCAAAATAATCAAACTAAAGACTAGGAACGCGAGGGTTGCCCAAGACATAAAAATACCGAGGGGCATTTTATAAGTGGATTGCTCATGCAACACTGGGTCTTTACGACGGTAGCTCAAGTACGCAGCGAGAATTAAACCAAAAGTGAAAATCACTAGAATCGAACCAAAGGTCGAAATGATGGTAAAGGCCGTCATCACATTTGGTACGATGAATAGAATTGAAGTTCCTAAAACCACAAGCAGCATAGAGAACAACAAGCTATTCATGGGTACTTTACGTTTGGTTAATTTTGCAAACTTATTATCGGCATCTTTTTCTACAGCAAGACCATAGAGCATACGGCTAGTGGCAAAGATACCACTATTGGCAGATGAAATCGCTGAGGTTGCTACGACGAAGTTCATGAGACTTGCTGCAGCAGGAATACCAATCAGGGTAAAGAATTGCACGAATGGACTTTGATCTGTACTGATCTGACTCCATGAGGTAACCGATACCACGCAGATTAATGCAGCTACATAGAACAACATAATACGAATAGGAATTGAGTTGATGGCTTTTGGCAAAGACTTGTGCGGGTCTTTGGTTTCTGCAGCGGTTGTACCCACCAATTCAATCCCAATAAAAGAGAAAATCGCAATTTGGAAACCTGCAAAGAAGCCTGATAAACCAAACGGCAACATGGCTTTTTCATCAAGTAAATGGCTAAACGATGCTGCTGTACCATTTGGTGATACAAAATGTGTGAAAATCAGATATAGACTGACCCCTAAGAACAGCACAATGGCAATAATTTTCAGCAGTGCAAACCAGAATTCCATCTCGCCAAACAGTTTGACTGTCAGTGAGTTCAGTACGGTGAGGACAAAAATCGTGGCGAAGGCAGGAATCCAAGGTGATAGCGTGGGATCCCAATATTGCATATACCCGCCAATGACAATCATGTCGGCAATCGCTGCAACAACCCAGCTAAGCCAATAGGACCAACCTAAAAAGAAGCCAGCCCATGGGCCTAAATAAGCGGTACAGAAATCAGTGAATGATTTATATTTCAAATTTGAGAGTAATAACTCCCCCATCGCCCTCATCACAAAGAAAAAGAAAAAACCGATGATCATGTAGGTCAAAATAACCGAGGTTCCTGAAACACTCAGTGTTTTACCTGAACCCATGAATAATCCTGTCCCAATAGCACCACCAATTGCAATTAATTGAATATGCCTGTTTGAGAGTGATCGTTCTAATTTTTCTTCATGATTTGAATTAAAAGGATGGCTGATGACAAAATCCTCTTGAGGAGGCTGTTTGTTATTACTCTCATTCATGGATAAAAAAATTCCTAACACCTTTGATTAAAAGATGCTGTTTGTATTAAAGCTGGGAGAAACGAAGCTAGAATTTAAAAAGACAATAGGACTGACTTAAGTTGAATATTAAGTAAACAGCTATTGGCTTACTTTAATAGTACATAAATTAAAAACTCAAAAGCATATATCGCGCTTTCATATGTAGAACTATTGTTCAATTATTCTTAACTTAATTTGGGTTTGATTACTAATTGTGCGTGTTGGTTAAGCCAGAACGTTTTATTGAAATACATATTGAAACTCATATAGATTAATCTATGTTGAGATCCCGCTTTACGCGCATAAAGGTAAGCGTCCGCTGAACCCCATGCCTATTTTTTAATTCGGTTCAGGTTTCCAGCGGTGTGGTAGCAATTCTTCAATCTGAGTCACTTTATGTGTCGGCAACCTTTTCAGCACATCACTTAAATAGGCATACGGATCCAGCCCATTCAGCTTTGCTGACTGGATTAATGTCATAATATTGGCTGCTCGCTGACCGCTGCGCAGCGAACCTGCAAATAACCAGTTCTTACGTCCCAACGCCCAGGGGCGCATCTGGTTTTCCACCCCTTGCGCAGCAATGCTGCTCATATCTATAGGTAGATTGCCATCATCCAGATAGCGGCTTAAAGCTGGCCAACGCTTCAGAGTGTAATTGATCGCCTTGGCGGTTGGAGAACTCGATGGCACAGTCAGTTGATGTTGGTTGAGCCATTCATACAGTTGTTGCATCACCGGTTGACTATGCTGTTGTCGGTATTCGCGGCGCTGTTCTGCTGTACCATCGGTCTTTTTCCTGAGTTCTGCTTCTATCTCATACAGTTTCTGAATCAGCACTAATGCCTGTTCAGCGACCTGACTTTTCCCGGTCACATGTAGCTCATGGAATTTACGACGTGCATGCGCCATGCAGCCCACCTCAATGACATCGCCTGATTTAAAGCGTGCTTTATAACCACTGTAATCATCACAGACCAGATGGCCCTGCCAGCCATTCAGGAACTCTTCTGCATGCTGACCTGAACGGCTATCCTGAAAGTCATAGATCACCGCTTGAACTGGATTGTACTGTGTAGTGGCATAGGCCCAGACATAACCTTTCTTCGGTTTTTTATCATTCTCACCCATCCGCATGATGGTGACTGGTGTTTCATCGGCATGCAGCACCCGCTGTTGCAGCACCACCTCTTTTAAAGCATTGGCCAGAGGTTCCAGTTCTACACCGCAGCGACCAATCCAGTCAGATAAAGTAGATCTGGACAGATCAATTCCTGCGCGTAGAAAGATTTGACGTTGACGGTACAGCGGCAAATGATCAGCGTATTTTGAGACCAGCACATGGCTCAGTAGTTCAGGACTGGCAATACCTTTATCAATCACATAGGCGGGCATCGCTTGCTGAGTCAGGGTGTCACACTGATCACAGACCCATTTGCCACGCACATGCTGTTCCTTATAGAACTGTGCCGGTCTGAAATGCAGTTTTTCACTGATATCTTCGCCGATACGACGGAGTTGGCAGCCACAAGCACATTGGGTTGATGTTGGTTCATGCTCAATACGAATGGTGTGTAGATGATCCGGCAGCAGTCGACGTTTATGTTTGTTGACTGTGGCTTTCTCTGTCGATGCATCGGTTTTATCTGCATTCAGCCGCTCCAGTTCCAAATCAACTGCTGCGATATCCTCTTCAACCGCTTCATCCCAGAGATGGATTTGTTTTGCGGTGAGATGTTCGTTTTTACTGCCAAATTTGTGCTGTTTAAATAGTGCGAGCTCATGCTCGTATTTTTGCGTGAGAATGGAAAGATGTTGAACTTTGGCATCCAATTGCTGGTTTGATTTTTCTAATTCTTGATTTGATTGTGCCAGAGACTGATGCTGCATTGCCAACTGTCTGGTAAATTCCAGCAGTTGTTCATGGGTCAGTTGGCTTAAGTCTGGCAGCGTATTCATGACCGCAGTATGCCTGAGGTCATGACGCAGAGGAAATAGAACGTTTGGAGAATAGCAGAATGGACCAGCCTGGTTTAAAGCATCGTCACCACCTGCTGTCGTCCAATGCGCTGCCAAGGTAAACCCTGGATCAGTGCCTGTAACTGTTCCGGACTGATCGCCATGCTTTCACCCTGGTGAACCTGCGCCCAGTGGAATTTTCCCTGTTCCAGCCGCCGGGCACACAGCCAGATGCCCAGTCCATCATGTACCAGCACTTTCATGCGATGGCCACGTTTATTACAGAACAGGTAAGCACAATGCGGTTTAATGTAGCCAAAGGCTCTCACCACCTGAGCCATGACAGTATCCATCCCTGCTCGCATATCCAGAGGTTGGGTAGAAAGCCAGATTTCATCAATGCGGATCATGTTGCAAGTGCCTTGAGTAATTCTGCTAAAGTAGATATTTCTGATACTTGCCATTTCAAGCCAATTTCTGCTTTTGAGTGGGGTAAAGTAATTTGAACCGTTAACATGTCAGTAGGAGTAGGATCTAATGGTGCAGAGCAAGATAAGGCAATAAATGCAGGTTTATTCGGTAGTGGTGAGCGATCATTCCCTGGCTTACCATCAATTAAGCGAATCCATTTGGATACAAGATTTGTATTCAATCCATGTTGCAAAGCGACCGAAGCAATTGAAACGTCCGGTGCTTTACAAGCCTGAACGATCTGCTGTTTAAATTCAGCACTGTATGTTCTTCGTTTTTTCGCAAGAGATGCGATGGATGTCTGGTGATTTGTAGTCATAAATTTTAGTCCCCACTTGTTTTTAAGTGGGGACTAAATTAAGGCTTATAGGATGAATTCATAAGGTGTGTTCAGCGGACGCTTACCGAAGAATCACTGCTCGAGCTAAAATACAGCAGATGATCCAGCCCTCGAATCTGCTGCTCCAGCACCTGGGTCACGCTCTCCTCCACTGTTTCTGCCGAAGCTCCAGTATAAGTGGCACTCACGGTAATGCGGGGTGGTGCAATATCTGGATAACGCTCGACCGGCAAACCTAAAATGGAAAAAATACCAAACGCCATGACAATAATGGCCAGGACTCCAGCAAAAATAGGACGTTCAATAAAAAATTTTGACAGCATAAAACAGGATCACTTTTCGGTGGCAGCGTTGTTATTTAAGTCTTGCTAGAGCATCAAATTTATCAGCAAAATCAGAAAGCTTAAAAGGGTTTCTCAAATTACCACAGCTAAATAGATCTTCTATGACGACCTATCAAAAAATGCAGTTTTGTCACAAAAATATGCTTGTTTCTCCATCATTCCTCACATATTTGGCTTATACCCTCCCAATTTTGGGATAGCACCTAAACTCATCTAATTTCTATACTGCAGACATGACAATTTGAATAACAAGGAATTCGTGATGAAAAAAACTTTATTATGCTTAACTTTAGCAGGCTTACTCAGTGCATGTGGCGGTTCGGATAATGATTCAAGTGACGATCATCCGTCACCAAATCCTCCTGCAACCACCACACAAACCGGGGTACTTACCGATGGCCCAGTGAGTGGTGTGAAATATATCCGATCAAGCTCCACTGACAGCATTGAAGGTATGACTAATGACGATGGAGAGTTTCAATATATTGAAGGTGAAGAAATTCGCTTCTTTATTGGAGATGTGCAACTGGGTGAAGTCGTTGAAGCCAAAGAACGCATTACCCCATTAGATTTAGCAGAAACTCCAGAAGCACGTACCAACCTGATGGTGTTTTTACAATCTTTAGATGATCATGGCGACCATAGCGATGGTATTCAGATTACTGAAGACACTCGAGCAGCCTTCACTGCGGTAAATCTAGACTTTAATCAAAGTTTTACCGACTTCTCCAATGAGATCGTCAGTAAGATGGGGATCCCCCAAGACCAATTAATCACTCCTGAAGAAGCAGCCAGCAATTTCCAGGCAACCTTCTATAAAGATATTGCCGGCTCATGGGAACTTGATCGTGGCGAGACCAATGCGATTGTATTGCATATTCTTCCGGACGGTCGTTATGCCATTGGCGAAGCATATCCTTCTGATGAAACCGGATTTACCGGTATTGAATTCGGCAGCCTGAACTGGGACTCTGTCACCACTGGCCTGAACCCAAGTATTATGAGAGACACCAACGGCGATTATGGACTCTCTCATCCGGATGAGAATGGTCAATATCGTTTAAACTATAATGGTAAAGATCTGGTCGTAACCGAAACTCGAAGTGATGGCGTAGCGAACTTTACCCGAATTGAACAATCTACAGGTTTGGTTGGTACCTGGGCATTAAATGAAACCCACCTATTTGCTTTCTTTGAGTCAGGCCACTACTTCCTTTTAGATCTACAAGGCGATAATGATTGTGCTACCCCTGGTATTGAATATGGCAAATATTCAACAACAGCGAATACGCTTGCAGTAACTGCAAACTTATTTGATACCAATGGATGCGGCGGGCTACACGACTCTACTAATGGTAATATGATCAATGCGACCTACAGTATTTCGGGAACAAGCTTAACCCTTCATCCTCAAGGTGAAGATCCTGTGACTTTCCAACGCAGCAAATAAGCTGTCGAATCAACCTGTCTAAGTTTAACTTAGACAGGTTTAATCAATATGCTCAAAGTGAACAGTGCAACCCATCAACAAATGCATCAATTCAATCTGCGATGTACACCCGGTTTTTTCATAAATATTCTTAAAATAGGTACGCACCGAGCTTAACGTCAGCTTGCAATGCTCTGCAATCTCTTCAAGTTTATAACCATTAATCAGCACCTCACATAACTCAACTTCCCGATTCGACAAGTGATACTGCTGCTTTAAATAATCTTTGGCTAAATAATATTTCTGCCCGGTTTCAGTCACAAAAACCGCGACATAGGCCTGTTCTGGTAGTCCTTCAGTATTTTTTAGCTGGCTTAAATTAAAAGGAATCACCGTTAGCATTAAGGTACTCTGATCAGCTGCTGTCAGCTCAATCACCCCGCCTGGTTCTTTATTCCATTGACTTAAGTCCGAACCAGCCCCCTCAATGAGCTGATCGAGTTTGGCCTGAAAATCGCGTCCTACCTTTAAACGATTATAACGGTCCAGCTCAATCAGACTGGAGCGATTGAGTGTTTCCTGAGCTTTACTGTTGGCATAAATTAAACAGGACTGCTGATCGAGTAGCAGCACGCCCGTTTTTAAGTGATCTAGAATATGACCTAAAGCCAGTTTCTGCTGCTTGGCCTGACAAAGCTGCCGATGAATTTGTAGTGCCCGGCGTAAATGCTTACCGATCCGCTTAAGAAATTCATGCTCTTCCGGACTATAAGGCTGAGCATCGGGCGCCCGGTGAATACCCAAGACCGCCCAACGATGTTGCCCCTGATCGAGTAAAACAGCTGCGATATGACAAATCCCGGTTGGTTCCAGACAGCGCTCATAAAAGATATATTCATCTGTGCCTGGCATCTGGCCATAGGACTGCAAGTTTTGTTCAATAGTATCCCCCCACCCCGATTTGCTGCCATAACGGCGCATGCAGTTTCATATCAATGACTTTAATCCGTTCGTCCTGATAGGCATCAATACAGGCTTGCGGAATATTATAAGTATGCACAAAGTCATAACTTGGACTCAATTGGTCCAAAGCGGTAAAAATCGCGGTTTTACTGTTGGTGTAGTGCACAATGGCTTCAATTACTTGCGGCCATAAACGCGTATCCATCGCGGCATCATAAATTAACCCAATGATCTGGTGTTCTTGTTCTTTCATCTCTCCCCCAGCTTAATCATTAAGCCCTACCAATTTAATACAAAAGCCCATCATACATTTAATTATTTTTGAACCATTTATCTATTTTTCCTTAAGCATAATAATGACTGCGTTTTTTTGAAAACCGATCCAACTGCTTTAAGAAACCTTCAAAATAGTCTTTTTGTTTTTCATCTACACGGTAACCAGCATATAGCGTGCGGCGTAAACCTTCAGTTGCAACACAATCCAAACGACGCGATGTCACCCAGCCTTTTTGTTCATATTCATTTACGACCCAATCTGGCAGCGCTGCAATACCACGACCACTGGCAACCAATTGAATCAGCATTTGGGTTAAATCTGTGGTGCGGATTTTCTTAGGTAATATATTCGCTGGAATAAAGAGTTTTGCCATAATATCTAAACGGTGCTTATCCACCGGATAGGTAATTAATGTTTCTTCTGCAAGCTCTTGTACGGTAATGTCTTTGGCACGTACTAATGGATGCGTATTTGACAATACCAAACGTGATTCATATTCAAAAATTGGGAAATACTCGATGCCCTTTAACGCAATCGGGTCTGCCGTAATGAGTAAATCAAACTCACCATTTTGCAAAAGTTCATGTGGATTGGCTTCAAAACCTGAAGCAAAGTCTAAATCGACATCTGGATATTGCATACGATATTGATTGAGCAGTGGCATCAGCCAGTCAAAACAACTATGGCACTCTGAAGAAAAAACAATACGCCCTGTTTGCCCATGTACAATTCGGCTGATATCACTTTGCGCAATTTGCACTTGTGGCAAGATGTCATCGGCCAGTTTAAGTAGGCGTAATCCGACATTGGAAAAGCTTACGGGCCTAGTTTTACGATTCACCACCTCTACACCAAACCACTGATCAAGTTCTCTCAACTGATGTGACACTGCAGAAGGCGTTAAACATAAATCGTTGGCTGCTGCCACCAAGGAACCATGCTCACGAATGGCTGTTAATGTTTTAAGATGGCGGAGTTCAATCATCAGATGTCCATAGGTGTTGCGAATTACAGTATCGCTCTAGGATACCAGTATAAATAAAATTATTCATTGATAATTTTTAAAGATGAATAAATTTCACTTTAAATGGTTTCTAACAGCTATTTTTTATTTCATATAAATCATAGTTTTATATCCATTTAAAAAGCCCAGATCTGCCGATCTGGGCTTTTTTATACAAATTTCTATGTTTAACGATCATTTATTAATCATTGTTCCACGTTTTTATTCAATCTGTATAAACAAATTAAACCAATTCAGGCTGTCCCACTTGATGATAGGCACGGTTAAAATACACCAAACTTTCTTGTTGCTGACTGTGTTGAATCGCCACCACACGGCACATCAATACACTATGCGTACCGACGTGCTGAATTTGTTCAATTTCACAATCAAAGCTCACTAAAGCATCTTTTAAAATTGGTGAACCTGTCTCTAAAGCACCCCACTCACCCAACTTAAAACGCTCTTCTGAGCTGAATTTACTTGAAGCAAAAGCATTTGAAATCTGTTCATGCTGTGCAGCCAGTACATTGACAGCCAAAACCTTATGCTGAACAAAATAGTCATGTGAACGTGTCGATTGATTCACGCACACTAATAATGTTGGCGGTGTATCCGTCACACTACAAACAGCAGATGCGGTAAAGCCATGCATGCCACCAACACCATCAGTGGTAATTACATTGACAGCTGAAGTGAGTAAAGACATACCATTACGATATTCATTTGCATCAATCATGGCTTTTTAATCCTTGATGAGTCATTAGGTTCATTTGATTGGCGAGCATGATTGCATGCTCGACCGATAATTTAAATCTTGATTTTTAATAAGCTAATTCATTTCTAATCATTGCAGCACCTGCGCTTAGGGCTTCAAGCTTGCCACGAGCCACTTGGCGAGAGAGTGGTGTCATACCACAGTTAGTTGAAGGATAGAGCTTATCAGCATCGACAAATTGCAAGGCTTTACGTAAGGTGTTTGCGACTTCTTCTGCAGTTTCCACTTGATTGGTTGCAACATCAATTGCGCCAACCATGACTTTTTTACCACGGATCAGTTCAATTAAGTCCATCGGAACACGAGAGTTTTGGCATTCAAGCGAAATAATATCCAGTTTCGATTTCTGTAGTTTTGGGAATGATTCTTCGTACTGACGCCACTCTGAACCTAAGGTTTTTTTCCAATCGGTATTGGCTTTAATACCGTAACCGTAACAAATATGAACCGCCGTTTCACATTTGAGGCCTTCAAGTGCACGCTCTAAAGTTGGGATACCCCAATCATTGACTTCATCAAAGAATACATTAAATGCAGGCTCATCAAATTGGATGATATCCACGCCTGCTGCTTCAAGCTCTAAAGCTTCTTGGTTTAAGATTTTGGCAAATTCCCAAGCTAGTTTTTCACGGCTCTTATAGTGACCATCATACAGCGTATCAATCATGGTCATTGGGCCAGGCAGCGCCCATTTAATGGGTTGATTGGTTTGGCTACGTAGGAATTTAGCATCATCTACAAACACGGATTTTTTACGTGAGACTTCACCCACGACTGACGGCACACTGGCATCATAGCGATTACGAATACGCACGGTTTCGCGTTGATTAAAATCGACACCTTCAAGATGTTCAATAAACGTCGTCACAAAATGCTGACGGGTTTGCTCACCATCACTCACGATATCAATGCCCGCAGTCACTTGCTCATGGAGTGATAATTTCAAAGCATCGCGTTTGGCTTCAAGTAATTCTTCGCCTTCAATTTTCCACGCTGACCATAATTTTTCAGGTTCAGCAAGCCAAGATGGTTTGGGTAAGCTACCTGCTGTTGACGTTGGAAGGAGTAATTTTGCTTGTGTATGTGCCATGTCTAATCTTCTTTCTCTTTAATTAATTCATCGTGTTAAGCAGCGTGGTCTTGCGCTACTGTTTCCACTTTAAAGTTGACAGCCCATTCATCCAAAATGTCTTTATAGGGCTTGATGAAGTGTTCTTCGGTCCATTTACCTTGTTTTACCGCCAATTCGCCGCGTTCAACACGGTCGTAGACAATACGTGTTAAAGAGTAATCGCCATAACTCAAGCTTGGCTGATATTCCACGCCTGCTGGTGAATTGGTGTTGTAAATTTCAGGACGATAGATTTTTTGGAAACTTTCCATAGTCGCGATGGCACTGATCAGCTCAAAATCGGTGTAATCACGCAGTAAATCGCCTGCACAGTAGAATGCCAGTGGTGCATTGGCACCTTGTGGTTTAAAGTAGCGAACGCTTAAACCCATTTTGGCAAAATAAGCATCGGTACGTGAGTAGTCGTCATTGGTGTATTCAACGCCGAGTACAGGATGTACATTCGCTGTTTGGTAATAGGTCTTTGTAGTCGAAATACTTAAACAAATCACAGGATTCTTTTTAAATTGTGCTTTAAATACATCTGAATTGATCAAGTGTAGATATAATTTACCGTGTAGATCACCAAAACCTTCAGGTTGTTCATTGAATTTACAACCATGTGCTGGCAGTACCACGCTAAAGTCATAATCACGCACATAAGATGAGAAGCTATTGCCAATCATGCCTTCTATACGTTCACCTGTTTGATGATCAATGATGGTACTTTTCAAGGTTTCGATGAATGGGAAAGTTTGACCGTTGCCTTCAATATCAATGGATGCTGAGATGATATCAATCTCAAGTGAATAACGATCACCTTTTGGATTATCTACAGTTGCTAAGCTATTGAAACGATTGTTAATCATGGCCAATGTACGACGCAGATTTTCCTGACGGCTTTCACCGCGTGCCAAGTTGGCAAAGTTGGTGGTTAAACGTGTGTTATTTGCCGGCTCGTAGTTTTCGTCAAAACGAATACGTTGAATTGAACATTGAAATGCTGTGCTCATGGAGATTGCCACCTAAAATTTATAAAGTTTTCAATTTCTGTATGACTTTATTTAAACGTGAATCAGAACATGAGTAAAACGATATAATTTCAATTAAAGATGAGTAATATTCATCTTGTGTGGATTTTCATAATGGGAACAGAAATATTGAAAAATTATCTTTCGATTAAAAAATGGTGGCAAATAATAAAAAAAATATTGATCTAGAATAATTTCAAAGATATTAAATAACTTATAAAAACAATGTATTAGTCAATTTTAAAAATATAAATGTGTAAGTTATACAACTGCCATGAGTGTTGTACGAATTGATCATAATCTTTTGTATTTAAATTGGATTCACTAACGCGTGACAAATTTCAGATTTTTCTGCATCAGCTAATGGATGGGTTAATAGTCCTTCAATGGTGAAAATTGCGATTTTCACCCGGGCATCAAGCTGTTGTTCTGAAAAACCGATATTCTTTAATTCTAATCGAAGCATTGCTTCAACCATGATGTGAAACTGTTCGTGCCAAGCTGCAATTTCATGTGATACTTTGATTCGAGAATGGACTGTACTGACCAACTGATTTACTTGCATTAATTGATCTACAACCCATATCAAGCGTTCAGCCAAACTTTTTGATGATTGCGAGGTATAAGCATGAACTTGTTTATTCAGATCATCATTTAAAATACTCACAAGAAGCTCATCTTTATTTTTGAAATACCAATAGATGGTATTTGCTGCCACTTGAGCGTCAGATGCAATGCGGCTGATAGAAGTTGAGTCATATCCTTCTGTAAGAAATAAATGGCGGGCCGCCTGCAAAATTTCTTGTCTTTTTTCTTCGCGGTCTTGTACACGTTTATTACGTGCCATAGGTTTCTCGATTTAATCTATTTGAAATCATATATTTCTATCTTAAATTTTTCTTGAATACTATTCAAGAATGCAGTTTAATAACTCTATCTTGAATGACATTCAAGATACATAAAATAAATAGATGCAAAAAAATTAACGAGATTAAAAACGCAGGTCAAAATATGTCAGTACGTCAATATCCTGAAACTTCACATATCGATAAAAATGTCAGTAAATCAAATTTTTTGAGTGATGGCGTTGAATGCTCAGCGACTTTACATGTGCCTGTCACTCAACAAAAAAAACAATTACCTGCGATTTTAATGGTGGGTGGCTGGGGAAGTGTTCAAGGTGCGCTGACTGACTCCTTTATCAACCACTTTATTGCCCAAGGGTATGCTGTGATGGAATTTGATTATCCGGGTTGGGGTTTAAGCGGTGGTTTTCCACGTCAGGACATTAACCCATGGAAACGCGTTAAAACTGCCCATAATGCACTTGCACATCTAAAAAATCAGCAGCAGGTGAATGCTCATCAAATTATTGTATGGGGAACTTCTTTTGGTGGTGGGCATGTTGTAGATCTGGTTGTTGATCATCCGGAACTTAAAGGTGCAATTATTCAAGTCCCTATGCTAGACGGTATCAGCACTGTACGTTCAGTTCCCCTCCCTCAAATGATGAAATTTTTTGGCTATGGAATGGTAGATCGTCTTAAACCAGGTGCTCGTATTTGTATTCCAACAGTTGCAAAACCAGGTGAATTAGGTGCGATGGATCGTGATCGTGCTTGGGATGCGATGCAACTCGCTAAGGACACGCTCAAAATAGATTACGATAACCGTGTGACAGCGCGCTCATTATTAACCATGGGTTTTTACCGCCCATGGAAACGTCTAAAACACGTAAAAATCCCGATGTTAATCGTAGGAGCAACGCAAGATACAGTCGCACCATTTGTGGCTGAGAAAATAAAACGAGTTAATAATTCATTGATAGAAGTAAAGACGATTGATGCAGATCATTTTGATCCTTATTTTGAGCCGTTTTTTTCTAAGAATTTGGCTTATCAATTAGCATTCTTAAATCGCTTAGAGCATTTAAGTGCATGTGCTTAAGTAATTGTTAAATCTAATATATTCAAAAGCCCCATCAAATGATGGGGCTTTTTGTCTTTAAAATATGCATTTATTAAAGCAAAGGTTTAGATCTGTTTTTAGGACGACCTACCGTTTATCACTGATGATTGAGCTGATGTTTTCATTGCTGAAGCTTGACACACTCCCACCACTTTCGACTAGCTCAAGTGGAGGATTCTAAAAGCAAAAGCTCTTAGGCGACTCCCTCACGGATTTCGCTTGCTTTCTGCTTCACAAGGCGACCTTTACCGCATCCACCCTCCACAGACAAAACGGTGTGTCCCACCGCCAAAATATTGCGAGAAGCATTTATATCCGCATTCTCGCTAAAACCACACTCAATACAGTTAAAGTTTGCCTGAGTGAGCCTATTTTCTTTTGCAACATGACCACATGAACTACAAGTCTGACTTGTATATTTAGGGTCAACTTTAACAAGTAAGCCACCTCGCCATTGTTGCTTATACTCCAACATATCAACAAGCATTGACCACCCTTGATCTAGGATTGATTTGTTTAAGCCTGTTTTGGCTTTAACATTCTTTCCTTTTTTCTCAATTGAGCCTTTTGCAGACTTCGACATATTAGCTACTTTTAAGTCCTCAACTACGATCATTGCGTGGTTTTTGCTGAGAGTTGTAGTGACTTTGTGCAAGTAGTCATGCCGAATATTGGCAATATGATGATGTAGTTTGTTAACTTTTAAATTAAGTTTTTTCCAATTTTCACTGAACTTGGTTTTCTTTTTCAACTTGCGTTGAAGTCTAGCTAATTTCACTTGATTGGCTTTAAAACTATTGATCGGGTTGAATACCTGACCATTAGAGGTTGTGACCAATTTCTTGATGCCAAGATCAACACCAATAGCTGATTTAGATGGGTGAATTGGTGTTTCAATTGTGTTTTCAACACCAAAAGAGATATACCACTTGCCAACATGCTTTGAGATTGTGACGTTCTTAATCTCGCCTAAAATATCTTGTGATTTTCTAAATTTTACAACGCCAATATCACTAGGCAATTTAACTTGGTTGCCTTTAACCCAACAATACCTATTAAATTGAACAATACGAATTGAATCATAACCATCTGATTTTTTCTTGAATCGTGGCATGAGTGGTCTAAGTTGAATTTCATTACCATCGGGTAATTTAAAAAATTTTGGCTTCTTAGCTTTGAATGGTTTTTGCTTTAGCTTGGCTTGTTCTTTTTTATCGAAGAATTTACCCCAAGCATCACCAAGATCACGAACTTTTTGTTGAAGTGAGACACCATTTGAACTGTTTTCTAAAAAAGCACACTCAGGCTTTTTGCGCAATTCAGGGATTTTATTAACTAAATTAACTTTGTTAATTCGCTCATTATTAGCAAGCATCTCGAATGATGCAGCCAATATCTGATTCCAAACAAAACGTGCAGAACCAAGCAACTTGTTTAAAACAAGCTCCTGTTCTGCATTAGGCTCAAGCCTAAATTTGTACGCTTTGTTGATTTTCATAAATGAGTGTGTATGTGTTAATATGTATAAATACTACCACTAATTAAGCCATTCACCAATGACAGAAATATATAAAAACCGACATTCAGCCTTTAATTTGCATGTACATTTAGTGTTTATTACTAAGTACAGAAAGAAAATTCTAGGTGAGTTGCATCATAAGTATTTTATTGAGTGTGCATCTGAAATCTGCAAAGAGTTTGATGCGGAATTAAAGGAGTGTAATGGTGAAGCTGACCATGTTCACATGCTTATTCAGTACCCACCGACAGTTCAACTCAGTAAATTGGTAAATAACTTAAAATCAGTAACAAGCAGAAGAATGAGAAATGAGTTTTTGGATTTACGTAGTAGTTATGCAAAACCTGTTTTGTGGTCACGCTCATATTTTGCAGGGTCTTGTGGTGGCGCACCTTTGGATATTATTAAAAAATACATTGAAAACCAACAAGGTTAAAATCCTTGAAATTCACCTCCACCCTGACTGTCGGGTGGAGTCCTCTTTCACTTTAAGATAGAAGAACATTTAAAAAGCCATGTGTTGCAAGGTGAATATAACCAAGAAGAGCTGACCAAATTTTTAGAAATTTTAAAAAAATATAATTAATTTATATTCTTACTTTCCTCATAATCATCGGTGAACCAACGTTGCCACGAGCTGGTTCCTCTGATTTCAATAGAAACTGTAGGGATGATCTTCGTTTTAAGTATTTCAGTTTGATCGACTGACTTTGCTAGTCTCGCTTTTATAGAATGAATACATTCACGTTCGCCAAACTCACATCGGTCAAGTTGTGTTCCGCCACACGGTCCATTGGCCAAGCCTTTAGGACAAGTCTCAGGACAAATATATAAAGTATCGCTTAAACGACATTCACCACAGCTTTCACAACCGACCACTGAATGTTTACTCAAGTATTCAGTTGCCATTAATGTTTTCTGTGCTAGCTTCTGATTCCAAAAAGGCGCTTTAAAAATAATTTGGCCGATACCTTTCCCAAGTTTTGAATCAAATAGAGTGTCATGCAGCAGATGTAGCTGTTGATATTTAATAATTTGTGATGAAGGTGCTGGTTTTGAAAAGTAGCTCAATTCAGGGATAAATTCTTTCCCCGTTTTTAGTTGCCATAAACTCGCCCACAACTTTTCTAAACTTGGTAAATCATATGAACGATATTGCTCTATAAATTGAGCTAGAAGTGCCTGATCTTCAGGTTTGTGGCATGCAGACAAATGAATGCCTGAAAAGCCCATTTTTTTACAAATAAGAATTTGGAGCGCACAGCGTTGGTAGCTTCTCTCTTTAAGTCCGAGCTCTTTTTCCTGCGATAAAATTTTAAGCATATGTGGCGTAATGACGATGCCAGCGACTTTGTGCTTCACCATATAATTTGCACGTGCCAAATTTAAAGGCATTACACATGCAAGAATATGTTGAGAATAGTGATTTTCTTTCAAAAATGACACCGCTTTTTTCAGTGCAGTTAAATCATAACCCAATTGCGTGATGATAAAGTCAGCGCCTACTTTGAGTTTTTTATGTAATTTTAAATACTGGGCATCGCGTTCAGCCTCGGCATATTTAAAAGGGTTAAAGGCAACACCTATATAAAAATGCCCTTTTTGCTTTGCTGCAAGCACAGCATTCACAGACTCTAAATAACGTGTACGCGGATATTTGTCATGACCAGTATGGTGATTTTTAAGTTTATCTCCAGTCAGTAACAAGAGATTTTCGATTTTTTCATTTTGAGCTTGTGCTAAGAATTTTTCAAAATCCTGAATATCACGATCTTTACCTGCAAAATGTAAAATTTTATCGATCGATTTTGAATAGCAACGGCTGGCTTCAAGTGGGGAAATATCGTCATCAGCATGGACACGGTCAGCCAGTGTCATCAATGCAGGAAATCCTGCTAATTCCTGAGCTACAGGTAAAGAGTTATTTGTACACAAGTATTCGACTAAAACACAAAATTGGCCTTGGTTTAAATATTGTGATAACTGTGACATAAGGAGATTTTGAAGAACAACTAAAAATTAAGGTGCCATATTATAGACAAGTTAAGCTCAAACTTCATGTTATAAGGCTTGTAGCCCATGAATAATTGAAACACCGGACGATATAACTTCCAATATCTCTTAGGTGGTAAGACTGAAGATATACCCGTATTGTCTTGAGGTATATAAGATCAGTCTTAGTTTTCAAAAGTTATGATTGCGGGACAGTGATAATTGACAATTTATCAACCCCGACGCGTTCAATACTTGCTAATAATTTAGCGACAGTACCATAGTTCACCCCTTCATCAGCATTCAGACTTAAGCTTAGATCTTGCTTAGTGGCTTTCAGCTGTTTTAAATCATTTTCAAAATTCTCTAAAACAACTTTTTGCTTATCTAAAAAAACCTCACCTGTAGGTTTGACACTTAATACAACTGCCTTATTTTCCTGAGATGACTGTGTTGGTGCAGCTTTTGGTAGATTTACTTTGACACTGTTGGTCATAAGCGGTGCAGTGACAATGAATACAATCAACAGCACTAACATCACATCCACCAATGGTGTCACATTGATCTCGCTGACGACATCGTCTTCTCGTCCTGTAGAAATCGCCATTATGCAGCCACTCCTTTAGATGCCGAAGAAATAACGGCTTGTTCAGTTTTTGCAGGACTTACGGCTGTAACATTCGATGTAACGTGAAAACCAGTTTTTTGTGCAAAATTAACAAGATCTGTGGCAAAATCATCGAGTTCAGAACCTAAGATTTTTGTCCTACGAATAAAGAAGTTATAGGCAAGCACTGCTGGTACAGCAACAGCAATACCAATCCCTGTCGCAACTAAAGCTGCACCAATTGGTCCTGCAACCACGTCCATGCTTGCTGAACCAGAAGCAGCAATGGCAGATAATGCACCGATAATCCCAAATACAGTACCGAATAAACCAATGAATGGTGCCGAGTTACCAATGGAAGCTAAAAGAGCTAAACCTTTATCGAAGATATGACGTTCATTTTTAACTTGTTTCGTTAGAACACGCTCTAAAAGATCCTGACGTGACCATGTGTGATTTAAATCTTGGTGCACATTGTCATTGAGTTCTGACAGTGTTGCAAAATGTTGATATGCGATACGCTGCTGAGCACTTTGTGCAGCTGTTTTACTGTATCGAGCTGCATCTGTTAAATCTTTAGTTTTCCAAAAGCCTTCAACAAATGTTTCGCCCGCTTTTTTAGCTTTATTAAGCTGTATAAGTTTCCAGACAATGACAGCCCAAGTTGTAATTGATAATGCAACGAGGGTAATTAGGGTAAAGTTGTGAATTAAGTGATTAAGATCCATGGTCATTTCCTCAATTTGGTAATTTGAATGTGAGAGGCACGTCTACAACACCTTCGATGTTCTGGCTGCCTTGTTTTGCAGGTACAAAGGCCCATCGTTTGACGGTGTTGACTGCAGTTGTGTCTAATAATTTTTTGCCGCTACTTTTTTTCACTTGAACGTCTAAAGCTTTCCCTTCTGGTGAAACGCGCACACTCATCAGAACAGTGCCTTCCCAACCACGATCTATCGCTTCTTCAGGATAAGTCGGTGCTGGATTATTTAAGTAGCCGATATACCCTTTCGCGCCAGTAACTTTTTCCTCTACTGGGGCTGGTGCCGGTGCAGGTTGTACAGGTTCACTGATTTTTGGTGTTTCAACCGTTTGTTGAACAGGTGTTGCGGGTGCTTTAATTGCTGGCGTCACCATTTTAGGTGTCACTGGCTTTGGCTCAGGCTTATTCTGTACCACAGGTTGTTGCGGCAAAGGTTTCGGTTGTTCTGGTGCGACCTTCTGTTCAAGAGGCCTAGGTGGTTCAACGGGTTTCGGCGGTTCTATCGGTTTAGGTGGCTCAGGTTTGGTAATTTCAACCACAACAGGCGTGTCGATCACAGGAAGTTTTGTTGGCTCTTGGTTGTTAAACCAGTAATAGACAGCACCGTGCAAAACGACTAATCCACTAATGATGATCCATAATTGTTTACGAGGCGTTGGTACTGGTAATAGAGTATCAGTCGCGCTCATATGGTGTGGCGAATACAAAGTGCTATGAGCAGACACAGCTTGATCTGCATGTTGAAAAAATATATGGGCTGTTCTATTTCGACTGATAGATGACATGACCAGACTCCTACAAAGTGAGGAAACTTTAAACCGATCACATTTGTTTGATAAATGAAGAATTACCATATCTTTATCTTTAATATTTCAAATGCTTAGAAAAACATCAGTTCTTTATAAAGATATGAAAAAATATGCTTAAAAATAGACTTTACAATGCATAAAATGAGTCGAATAAGGGTGTTTTTTGGAATAAATGCACATTCTTTATCTGTCTATACGTAATAAATAAACGGGTTTTTCATAAAGATAAAAATGAATATGCTCAGAACGTTTTTGTATTTATTTTCATCATTTTTAGGTGACTAGAATCGCTCCAAATTTAATTTTTCGTAATTTAGGGCATCCATGTCACATAACAAATTTTTTAAATTGTCACAGTTATCTGCTGCAATTTCTTTAGCGTTACCTTTAGGCATTGCGCAGGCACAAGCTGTAGCAACCCAAGTAGAAGCACAAACATTAAGTGAAGTTGTTGTACTTGGTACAAATCGTAGCAATGTCAAAGCACTAGAATCCTTGGCACCTATTGAAGTCATTAGTAATAAAATTTTAGAGCAAAGTGGTGCCGCAACGCTAAACCAGGCGCTCAGCCAATTGGTACCATCATTTAACTTCCCGCAAGGACAAAATGCAGCAAAAGGTACAGGTGCGGTACGTTCAGCATCATTACGCGGTTTAAGTCCTGCCTATACGCTCATTCTCGTTGATGGAAAACGTCGTAATCTGACAGGTAAGCTAACGAGTGCCGACCCATTTGGGGGTGATCAATATGTTGAAATTAATACCATCCCTCTAAGTGCAATTGAGCGCGTCGAAGTCCTGCGTGATGGTGCATCAGCACAATATGGTTCAGATGCGATTGCAGGTGTCATCAACATTGTATTAAAGAAAAAAGACAATGGCGGTGAAGTGAATGCACGTTTTGGTGAATACAAAAAAGGTGATGGTGAAACGAAAACTGCAAATGCTTGGGCTGGTTTTCAACTCGGTGAAGAAGGTTTCTTAACAGTTAGCGCAGAATGGTTAGATAGTGAGCCTGTTGACCGGAGTGGTCCAGATTTACAGTATGTCAATGCGGGTCCTGCTGGTGATTTACGTCGTGGGAAATGGGGGCAAGGTGGACGTGACCACTTAAGCTTCCTTGTGAACGGTGAATTGCCTTTAACTGATGAGTTAAAAGCTTACGCAAATGTTAATTATTCCGATATTGAAAACTATAACAACGTAAACCCGAACTATTCGCAGTCTAAAGATAATATTATCGCGATTTATCCGAATGGCTATCAGCCACGCACCTTTGAAGATCGTGTTGACACTTCAGTAGTTGCAGGTTTGAAATTGAATAAAGAAAACATTGGTAACTTTGACGCTTCCGTTTCCTGGGGTAAAAGCACAGTTGAAAATCGCTTATTTAATTCTTTGTCACCAAGTTACGGTCTCAACAGTAAACGTTCTTTCTATCAGGGTGCAACAGAAAGCGAATCAACAAATATCAATTTAGACTGGAGCCGAGGCTTAAGCTTCGCTTTTGCACCCAAAGATTGGACACTTTCTTCAGGTTTGAACTATCGTCATGAAAGTTATGGTTCAGTCAAAGCTGGTGAAGAACAGTCATGGAACTTTGGTGGTGAAAATATTCCTACTGGTCAACTAAATGCCGGACAACCCGCGCGTTTTGGCTCCGTGGATATTGGCGGGATTAATCCTAAAGATTTAGGCAGTGTATCTCGTGATGTATTTGGTTTATACGTCGGTCTAGAAGGTCAAGTCACTGATCAATTAGAACTGGGTCTCGCTCTTCGCGGTGAAAACTATTCAGACTTTGGCGACACATTTAACGGTAAAATTTCTACACGCTATGAATTCACCCCTGAATTTGCAACGCGTGCAACTTTTAGTACAGGGTACCGTGCACCTAGTTTGGCTCAGCTCGGCCAACAACGTACAACTTATACTGGGACTTGGTCAACTGACGGAGGTTCTGCAGCACCTGGACGTACGGGCTTATTTAGACCTAATGATCCAGCCGTTGCTGCTTTTGGTGCGAAAGAGTTAGATCCTGCCAAGTCGCAAAATATTTCAGCTGGATTTGTATGGCAACCTTTAAAAAATGCCTCTTTAACGGTGGATGCGTATCAAATTAAAGTAGATGGCAATATTGTTCAAACGTCAACGCTGCAAGATCCTGCATCTGGCTCAACGAATGTTCGAGATATCCTTGAGGCCGCTGGCTATAGCAATTACACAGGCGCGTCATTCTTCGTAAATGGTTATGACACAACAACGAAAGGTATTGATTTAGTCGGTAAATATAACCTTGATCTGAATGATTATGGTCGTTTAAACCTTGGTCTAGGCCTAAGTGTACTTGACACCAAAGTTTCTAATTTAAAACAAGGTCAGGTTGAGACCCGTACAGGTACTACGCTGTTTAACCGTGATGTGGCTTTAGGCATCGAAAATTCAATTCCAGAAAATAAAGTCAATCTTTCTGCAAACTACCAGCTCAATCAATGGAATGTGTATTTAAACCTTACTCGTTATGGCGAGTATAAGTTTAACCATTCGACTTTGCCTGAGCGTGATCAAACTTATGATCCTCAATGGGTACTTGATCTTGATGTGAAATATGCAGTGAATAGAGCACTGACACTCGGTCTAGGTGCAAATAACTTATTCAACAGCTACCCAGAACAGTACGAATCATATAATCAAATTAACGGGATTAACCGTTATGGCTTCATCCATCCTGCAGGTGCATCTGGTGCGTTTTATTACACCAGCTTGAACTATAAGTTCTAAGAGGTTGCCGTCATGAGTAAAAATAATGATGTCATTCTTCATAATTACTCAGCTACGGCAAGTACGGGTGCAATGAGTCAACTCATTGCATTTGTACGCACTTATTCACGTAAGTGGTGGCTGATTCCTTTCTTCTTATTAATTGCTATTTTGTTTGTGTGGCCATTAATCATGATGGTTGCAGGTGGGTTTAAAGATACTGCACCTTTTTTGGAAGGTCATTGGACACTTGCAGCTTGGTCAACGGTCTTTGACAACCCAGGATTGATTAAAGCGGTTTGGACATCCACCAAACTGGCGTTTATCACCACCCTTTCAGCACTTTTTATTGCATCAATTTTTGCCTTTATTACCGAGCGTACCGATTTAAAAATTAAAAAAGTCATTCTGCCGACCATGGCACTGATCTTTGTGATCCCAATGTTGTTTTACACCATTGCCTTCACGCAATTAGCCAATCCATATACGGGACTAATTAATGATTTCTTAGCGTTTAGTTTTGGTATTGAAACGACATGGCTGGATGCTAAAGGTTGGTTGGGTATCTACAGCGTGATTATTTTAAAGAAAGTCGCGTTTAGCTACTTATTTATTGTCGGTGCTTTTAAAGCTTTGGATGCTACTCAAGACGAAGCTTCCTATGTTGCAGGCGCAGGACAGCTAAAGACATTTTTCTATATCAATTTACCTAGCTTATTGCCTGCTTTAACCAGTATTGCCTTATTAGGTTTGATTAGCGGTTTGCAAGTGTTTGAACCCGTGCTGATTTTAGGCTCAGCAGACAATATTGTTGTGATTTCAACACATTTAATGAATTTGGTCAGTGGTGCACGTGGTATGCCGAGCTATGCCGAAGCCAGCATTCTATCCACCATTTTTGTTGCGATTGTCACGCTGATTTATCTGCTACAGATTAAAGCCTTAGGACGTAAAAAATTCTATAGCATCAGCGGTAAAGGTGCTCGATCTCGTCTGATCCGGTTACCTTCACCAATTAAATGGTTAGTGTCATCTCTGCTATTTGCCTATTTGATCTTGGCTTTAATTTTACCACTCGGGGCACTGCTATTTTCATCAGTGCAGCCCTACCCAGGGATATATACAGGATTCTCATTTGACCGTTATATCGCCCTGTTTGATCAGCCACGTATTTTGTCTGCCTTTAAAGTGACTATCACACTGGGAACTGTAGTGGGATTTGCGGTCATGATTCTGGCGTTAAGTGTCATAGTGATTGGACAAAAATTAAAACCAAAAACTTGGGCTGCAGTGAAATTTTCTACCCTGATTCCTCTGGCGATGCCTGGCATTGTCTCTACAGTTGCAGTGACATGGGCTTATTTAAGTATTCCTGGATTCACACAAATGTACGGCACCATTTGGCTGGTGATTTTGGCATTGATCGTGACGGGAATGCCACTCGCAAGCCAACTCATGAATGCCATTTATGGTCAGCTTTCTCCTTCCCTCACAGAAGCAGCACGAATTTGTGGTGCATCGGGGGTGCAAAGCTTCTTTGAAATTAGCTTACGTCTGGTTTTACCCAGCTTCGTTGCGGGGTGGTTTATGACTGCAATTATGGTGGCAGGGAATTTAGAAGTCCCTCTTCTCCTTAAAGCACCAGGTCTAAGCACACTCGCTATGGTCAGCTACAACATACAAAGTGCTGGTGACTACAGTATGGCTTCAGCACTACTGATCTTAACGCTGTTGTTCTGTCTCACCTTGTTTGCACTGTCTAAAGGTCTGCAATACCTCTTAGAACAACATAAGAAAAGCAAAACAGCACAATTTTTTAAACAGGATTTATCATGAGTAGCGTGAGCATAAAACATCTTAATAAAGCATTTGATGGTCGTGTCAATGCCATCAAAGACCTCAGTTTACAGATAAAGGATGGAGAATTCTTTGTCCTGCTCGGACCAAGTGGCTGTGGTAAAACCACGACTTTACGTTGCATTGCGGGTCTAGAAGATCCTGATGCTGGTGAAATTCGTATTGCTGATGATCTGGTTCTAGCGCCTCAACAAGGTATCTTTGTACCGCCGGAAAAACGTGAAATGGGCATGGTTTTTCAAAGCTATGCCTTATGGCCCCATATGACGGTTTGGGATAATGTTGCTTACCCAATTAAAACCAGACGCAAAATTGCTGAAAAAGAAAAGCAGCAGATTTTTAAAACCTTACAACTGGTCGGCTTAGAAGATTTTATTCAGCGTTACCCGTCAGAGTTATCGGGTGGTCAACAACAACGCGTTGCATTGGCCCGTGCTTTGGTCAATGAACCACGGGTTTTACTCTTTGATGAACCATTATCCAATTTGGATGCAAGTCTGCGTATTAAATTAAGGATGCAATTACGTCACTTGCAAAAAGAAGTGGGTTATACCGCGATCTATGTGACGCATGACCATTCTGAAGCATTAGCGCTTGCAGACCGCATTGCCATTATGCGTTCAGGTTATTTAGAACAGATCGGCACACCGAGTGAGATTTTCTTAAAACCTAAAAGTAAATATGTTGCCGAATTTGTTGGCTTTGAAAATATTCTAGAAGCGAAAATTATAGCCAAAGCAGAAAAGACCATTGTGCATTTGGCACAACATGCGACAGATATTGAAGTCGATAATATTCCAAATTTGCCATTCAATCAGTCGGTTTACGTGGCTTTACGCTCTAGTCAGATTATTGGCAAACCTCTGCGCTTAGATGTGCATGATCCCGCTTATGACTATCTCATTGGTGAACTGCAAGCCGTGAGTTATGCGGGTGATTATTACTTGGCAGAAGTTAAGCTGGTTCAGCATGATCAAAAAGGGGGGATCAATACCCTAGATACCGTATTACAAGTGCATTTGCCGTTGTCATACTGGGGCAGCGATATTCAGTATGTATCATCATTTATTCATCAACATTTAGAACTTAGTATCCAAAAAGGTGCCATGGTAATTCTAGATGATGTGGTCAATACAGCCGTTCAAACTGAAGCCACAGCGCAGGTGGCTTAATGAGACGTCAACACTATCCTTTTGCCATACTCGGTACGCTCATTACACTGATTGTAGTGATTGTGTTGGGTACACAACAAAGCTTCGGCATTAGTATTCAAAAGCGTGAGCGTGCTTTAACAGGTTCACCAACTGAAGTTGCTGAGTTAGAAAAGCTTTATCAAGCCGCGCTGCAAAAAGGTCAGCATGAAGTGGTGGTGTATCAAGCCGCAATGGACTATGAATGGCAGCCATTATGGCAGGCATTTGAACAGGCATTCCCAGGCTTGAAAATTAATTATATGCACCTGTCACCTGCTGAAGTCTTTAATCGTTTAGATACTGAGCGTGTCACGAAATCTCACTACGCAGATGTAATTTCATACCCTGTCAATAACATCTATGACATGCGTGATAAAGGTTATCTGAGTGAATTCACGCCAGTCAATGCATCACGTTTACCTGACTATTATCAAAGCCCTGATCACAGCATCCATTTTTCATTTTTGAAAGTGTTTGGGCTTGGGTTTAATAAAAACCGTATTTCAGCCGAACAACTTCCTTTAGATATTCAGAGCTTATTAAAAGATGAATGGAAGAAAAAGTTTGAATATGGCGCACCAGGCGGCGGTGCAGGCACTGCAGATTTAGCGTTTATTCAGCTTTTGCATCGTAAAGCGATGACTGAAGCAGACTTAGAAACCATTAAAAATAATGGCGGTTCAGGTGCAACCCAAGAAATGGGCACCATTGCACTTGCGCAAGCACGTACTGCAGTAAGTCCTTGGGTGTATTTACCACCCTTGGCACGTCAAAAAGCTTTAGGGGTTCCGATCGATATCGTCTATCCAGAAGACTTCACCCTGTTGGTTCCTTTTGGGCAAGCTATCGTTAAACAGCCTGCCAATCCTGAAGCCGCTAAATTATTGGTGACCTGGTTACTGACACCCGATGTTCAGCAGCTTTTTGCAGAGAAGACTTTCTCGTATGGCACAACGACAGGCGCCCCTCGTCCAGCAGGCGTACCTGTGAGTGTTAAAAACACTATTACCGATCCTGCACTCTATCCAGAAGCGCTTTCAGCTCAACTCAAAGTCTGGGTACCGAAGTTCCGTGATCTGTGGACTCAATAAGGATATTCATATGACAAGTTTAGCTAAAGTGGATTTACATAGTCATTGGTTTTCACCCAAGATTACGCAATACCTGCTGAGTAAAAAGACGGGTATTCGCTTCATAGAACAAAATGGCAAGATTTTATTAGATCGCCAAAAAATTGATGCACTCCCTCAACTGTTTGAGTTAGGCGTTCAATGGTTTGATATCGATTTACGTTTAGATCATCTTGAACATCACCAAGTCGTACATCAACTACTTTCTTGGCCAACCACATTAGAGATTGATAGCAATATCGATGTATCTGAGTCACGTTATATCAGTCGTTTATATAACAATGATCTAGGCGAGTTACTCAGTCTTTATCCAGCAAAATTCTCTGCCTTAAGTTATTTATCGACCAGCGATATTGAATTCGCGACCGATGAATTAAAACGGGGGCATGAAGAATTAGGCTTTATTGGTGGGGTTCTACCCGTAGGTGCACTTTCCAGTTATGCCTCAGCACAACATTTTGCCGATTTATTTAAAGCTGCGAATGAACTGGGTAGCCATATCTACTTACATACCGGTAGCGCACATGACACAGTGCAACAACAGGTTAAATCCTCTGAGTTATTGGCGACTCCCGTCCAACTTCAAATTTTAAATACCAGTTACGTGTTTAGCTCTGCTGTCTTCACGTTGTTATTTACCGATTTCTTGGATGCTTATCCAAATGTCACCGTTCAGATTGCAATGCTAGGTGGCAGTGGCATAAGTGCCTTATTGATCGAACAGATCCTGCAAAAACAACAGCGTTATCCATTACCACAGCAGTATCAACAACGTTTAAGTCAAATTACCTTTGATACCGGTGCTGCTGGAGATGGCATACATGCCATAGAAGCCATGCGCCATATTTTTGGCATTGAACGTCTGGTTTTTGGTACCGACTATGCGCCACAAGCGAGTGTGAATACCGTTATTCAACATATTGAACAAACAGACTTAACTGAAAACGAAAAACAGCAGTTGTATTTCGATACCCCTGCTCATCTTTTAAAACAAAAAGGCATTCACGTGCCCACTTTACAACTTGAAAATGCTTAATCGGAGAGATTACATGAGCGAAATTCCAGAAAACATTAGCCCAATCGTTGCTTATCACAGTCATATTTACTTCACTGAAGAAACCCGAGATATCGCGGTTGAACTGAATGAAGAATTACAAGATTTATTTAAGATTTGGGATTACCGCTGGTTAGACTATGCCAATGGCCTACACCCAACCCCAATGTTCCGTTTTGCAATTCTGAAAGAAGATTTTTCTCGTTATGTTGAATGGATTTTAAGGCGTCGCCAAGGACTTAACGTGCTTGTGCATGCCATTACAGGTGATGACTATGTTGATCACTCATATTTAACGCTCTGGTTAGGAGAAAAATTAGAACTGGGTTTAGAACCTATGCGTAAACGTTCTGAAGAATTAAAAGCCAAAGGTGTGACTGACCATAAATCAAATGTTTTCCTGACAGGGATCGATATTAGTCAAGCAGGGAAAATCCGCTATAAAGCGGGCGATGACTCTTATAAAACCCGTGGTATTACACCCGTAAACCCTTAATTCTATATATTGGGATAAGACAAATAGGAGGTATGACACAGCCTATTTGTCTGTAACACACTATGAATCTTGCTGCGCATTTAAATTTAAATCCAAATCAATTGCATCAAATCCCTGAACTGCCAAATACACCTTGGCGGTTTATTTTATTTACTTTACAACGTATCAAATGGTGGTTGGTCATTATTTTGGCCTTGCAAATCATTGCCACTTTTAGTGCGGTACTCATCCCTTATAGCTTAGGTAAAATTATTTCAATCATTACTCAAAGTGATTTTAATCAATTTGAAATGTCTACCCTATGGGCGCCTTTATTTTTATTTATTGGTGTCAATATTGCTGAAGTGGTCTTTGGCCGTATTGCAGGTTTTATGCGTGTCTACGTCGCACCTTTTCAGCGGTCATGGGTATCTTCTGAGATGTTTGCCTATTTACAACATCACTCACAACGCTTTTTAAATCAGAATTTTGCTGGTTCATTGGCGACACGTATCTCTGAAACCGCAATGGGATGCAACATGGTGACCTGGGCGATCATTTTTGATTTTATCCCAGTCGTTTTGACCATGCTGTTCTCCACAATTTTGCTCTATTTTGTAAGTGTGGAATTGGCATTATTTAGCTGTGTATGGAGTGTCTTGTTCCTATTTATTTCGTATAAGCTGGCTCGTAAAAGCCAAATTTACTCCAGACAGTTTGCATCTGCACGCAGTGAAACAGTGGGACGTATTGTCGATGTCGTGACCAATTTATCATTGGTGAAATACTTTGCGCGTAATGCCTTCGAGCGCCATTTTTTACACCAATACTTAGTCAAAGAAGTGGGGGCTGCACGTAAAGCTTTTACTTATAACGAAAAACTGCAGTTATTCCAGTTTACTGCAGCCGTGGTTTTAAAAGTTGGTATTCTCAGTATTGCAATTTGGCTGTGGTCACATCAAAAAATTGGTGTAGGTCAATTTGTGATGTGTATTACGCTGGCATTTGCCATTATTTCAGAAGCCAAGAATATCAGTCGCCGTTTTCTCGATATTTTTGAGTTTATCGGTAATGTGGAAAATGGCGTACGCTCGATTATTCATCCGCATGATTTAGTCGATCATCCTTCAGCAAAAGCACTGGTTGTAGAGCAGCCTTCTATTGAATTTCGTGATGTCAGCTTTAGTTATGACAATGGTAAAAATATTTTTGACCATTTCAACTTGAAAATTAAAGCAGGTGAACGTGTCGGCTTGGTGGGTTTTTCAGGATCTGGTAAATCGACCTTTATCAATCTGATTATGCGCATGTATGACGTCAATCAAGGTGAAATCCTGATTGATGGTCAAGCTATTGATAAAGTGACTTTAAATAGTTTGCATCAGCACATTAGCTATATTCCGCAAGATTCAAGCCTGTTCCATCGCAGTCTGGCTGATAATATTCGCTACGGGCGTTTAGATGCGACACAAGAAGAAATTGAACATTTCTCCCGTCAAGCCTGTGCGCATGAATTTATTTCTAAACTTGATAAAGGCTATGCAACTATTGCGGGTGAACGTGGGGTGAATTTATCAGGTGGTCAGCGTCAGCGAATCGCCATTGCACGTGCACTTATACATGATGCCCCTATTCTGATTATGGATGAAGCTACTGCCAGTCTAGACTCAATTACAGAAACTGAAATCCAAAAGAGTTTATCTTACTTAATGCAAAATCGTACCTGTATTGTCATTGCACATCGACTTTCGACAGTGATGAATCTCGATCGTATTATCTACTTAAAAGATGGCAAAGTCATTGAAGATGGTTCACCGTATGAGCTGCTGAATCGTCCGAATGGTGCGTTTAAAAACCTTTGGGATCACCAAAGTGCGGCAGCATAAGTTTAGATTACCTCATAAGTATTTATCTATTAAAAATCAAAGCCAGGAGAAATCCTGGCTTTTCTGATGAATAAGTAAAATAGCTTAGTTAGAATTCAGTACTGCATTAATTTTAGCTGTTTGCCATTCTTCCTCAGTCAAACCTTTCGGTTCAATGATCGTGCCTTTTTGACTATTGGCACCCACACTCACTTCCCCTGCTAAAGTGACGCGTCTTACCACACGATGCTCATTGCCATAATCATTGACTGCATAATGTTGGGTAGAGCGGTTATCCCAAATTACAACATCACCTTCCTGCCAGCGCCAACGCACTGTATTTTCGGGCTCAGTGACTTTATCTTGTAATATATTGAATATACGTTGAGCGTCTTTCTGGCTATATCCGACTAGACCAGTGAAGAAATGCCCAAGTAGCAGACTTTTCTTGCCTGTTTCAGGATGGATGACCACCACAGCGTGTTGGGTTTCATATTTAGTTGAAACAAAGGTTTTTCTAAACTGTGTCAGTAATTCTGGGGAAAGATCTTGTTTATGCGCCGCGTAGTCATATTCATTGGAATGAGTTGCTGTTAATGTTTCAGCAAATTGTTTTAATCCTTCAGGTAATTTTTCATACGCCGCTTCAGTATTGGCCCAGGTGGTATCACCACCGAGCTCAGGAATGGTTGATCCTAGACAAAATAATGGACAGCACGTCCCTCTAAAGATAACGTAACTTTAATCTTTGGAGATTCAAGAAATGGCTAAACGTTTTAGTCCTGAATTTAAACAGCAAGCAATTGATTATGCACTTTCAAACTCGCACGAATCTTTAGCTGCAATCGCCCAGAAATTAGGTGTTGGTTATTCAACATTGGATAAATGGATTCGTGAAATCAATCCGGCGGGTTCAAGCAAACGCCAACTTTCACCAGAACAACAGCGGATTTTAGAATTAGAGAAAGAAGTCAAACAGCTCAGGGAAGCCAATGACATCTTAAAAAAAGCGCATGTGTACTTTCTGACAGATCATGCCAAGAAAAGTACACGGTAATTCAAGATCTGGATGTGAATGAAGTCACTGTATCTTCTGCCTGTAAATGCCTGGGTGTCAGCACTTCAGGCTATTATGCCTGGCGAAAACGCCAGGCCAATCCAGCGCAGAAATATAATGATTTAAAAGCCGTATATTGGCAGCATCATGCACGATTGGGTGCACCTTCATTAGTACATGACATGCATGATTTAGGGTACACCATGAGCGAACGAACCGTTGGAAGAATGCTAAAAAAACTTGGTCTACGGAGCAAGATTGCACGTAAATACAAGTATACGACTGATTCAAAGCATCGTTTGCCTACAGCACCAAACTTGTTAGATCGCCAATTTACAGTCATGCAGCCTAACAAGGTTTGGACAACGGATATTACCTATATCCGTACCAAGCAAGGTTGGCTGTATTTATGTGTGATGCTGGATCTATTTAGTCGTCGTATCGTGGGATGGCAAACCAGCCATCGAATAGACCGCCAATTGGTGTGTGATGCGTTTCATTATTCAATGGCTCGTCAGGGCTATCCAACAGGTGTTATGGTTCATTCGGACCAAGGCAGTCAGTACTGTAGTCGTGATTTTAGAGCACTCTTGCTGACAAATGATTGTATTCAAAGTATGTCTAGACGAGGAAACTGTTGGGATAATGCCGTGACTGAAAGCTTCTTTCATACATTGAAAGGCCATGTGGTGCATGGCAGTGTGTTTGTCACTCGAAAAGAGGCGAATGCGGTCTTGTTTGACTATATTGAGATTTATTACAATCGGGTCAGAAGGCATTCTGCAAACGGTTGGTTAAGTCCAGAAGCTTTTGAACAGAAATATATTAAAAGTTTAGAGGGATCGATTGTCCACGATACTGTCTAGGATCAGGTCACACTTCTTAAAATACTGATTTTTGGATAGGCATCGACAAAGGTCACATCGGTATGCTGCATATTCTTATATTAATGTACTACTCATTCTTATTCCAACTGCACCACCTATTCCTGTTCCTAATGTACCAATATAAATATTCTTATTAATTTGAACAGGTAGTCTTGTAGTTACTTGGACATCTGTTCTTGTCTTGCTTGGACTGCTTCAGAAGAGGATTTTAGCTGTTCCTCATAATCCTTTTTTAACTCTGCTAAACCATCCATCAATTCCTCTATTTTAGAAATGTTATTTTTAATATTTCTAATTTCTTTATCTTCACTGGATTGATCATTATAAAAACGGCTCAGTAAATTCTCATACGAGTCTAATGTCTCAAACTCCTTAATGAGATTAGCAATTTCTTGGTTATCAGCTTCAGTGATAGCATAGCCTTTGAGGATACAGTTTCTTATCAAGATGTGTGATGCTTTATCGAGCTCTAGTGCATATCTGTACCAATAGTCAGGACTACTCTGATCTAAAGTACTTTCTACATTTCTAAAATCCCTTAATCCTGAGTAGAAAACATCGTCATTATCTAAATTCAATTTCTTTAATGTTGAAATTAAAGACTCTATATTTTTCAAACTACTCTGGGAATGGGACTGCTGATAACGAAATTCCCATAACTTAAAAATTGTATCTTTGATTTCTAAAGCTGCTATACGCTTTTCTTCAGGAGAAATAGGTACGTTATATCGTTCAAATAATTCTGCTAAATAGTGAAGCATCCATTGAGATAATGTATCGGTTTTATCCTCTAACTTAAATTCTTCTACTAGTCTTTTCCCTAGTCCGATCAGATTTTCAGTAGACATACATATCTCCATTCTTTTTCATTAAATAAATTCTTTTACTGCTTGGTAAATACTCATCTAGTCCCTTTGAATCTTGTTTTGATTGATAACTACCATATTTATATCTACGATCAATATCTACAGAAATAATCATATCCATATCAAGTTTCTCAAGAAGTTCAAGAATAAATTTTCTATCTACTTTTAGCTTATAACCATTGGAGTACTCATAGTGTTCATTTTTATACTGCCCCCAAATTTTAAGATTCATAACTTTTTCATTTTCATGAAACCAATTTTTTCCTAATGAATCGGAGGATAGGTTCATTAAAGCAATAATCTCTTTAGATGGTTGGGTCATCTCATATCTTAATGAAGCCCCCCATAAATCATCATCAAAATTTGATAGATCAATTTCTGTCTCAGTAATCCATCCTTTTAATTTGAAATTATCTTCATCAATTTCAAACTGTTCATTATTAGCACTAGGTAAATGATAAGAGTAGCTTGACTCGGCACTTTGTAAACTTCTCCAAAGAGCCTCAGATGTTTTTGGATTCACTAAACTTGAGCGGATACGAATGTCTTTTGCTTGATCATAGTTATGTACTTCAGACCATACACCCCATAAACAAAGTTCTAAATCGCTGTGATAAATAGCATCATTATAATCAACGGAAGAACAACTATAAGACCAGTTCAAAGATTGTTTTCTATCTTCTTTGGGCCATTCTGTCGTTATTCGAGGAGATGGATCTCTATAATCACTTAACCAATACGGTTCGAGAGAGGATAAATCATGTCGTTTAATCCAATCATCAAATTCTCTCCATGAATATTCACTTTCAAGTAATGGACGCGTTTGAAGTAGTTTATCTGCCGTGATCATCATTGCATGGTAAGACAAATAGAAATCTAAATCTTCAACTTTAGGACTTGAACCATGATCATGACTCGTTTGCTTCCAATCATAAATTTCCATTTTATGACGTGCATCATTGGCTTTACGCTTATCTGTAAATCCAATTTCATTTTTTAATGTTTGGGTAGTTTCAAAGTATATATGTGTAGGGTGTAACCCAAACATTGAACCTAATGGATCAAGCCAATAAGGACCAAAATCAATACCGAATGAATCAATTTCATCTTGATTCATATTTGTATATTTTAAAAGATCAATAGCTTCTCGTTCTACTTTACTAAAATTAGATTTTCCGATTCCCTGATAGGCTTTAATTTCTTCTTCATTTAGTGTTAAAAGCTTTGAATTAAATAGATTTAGAAGGATTTTTGAAGCGAGTAATCGAATCATCAAATGCGGTCGATTTGAATCTACTAACTGTTTAAATGTTTCAACATATTCAGCCAAAAAATTATTAGGGCTATATGACACTTTTAGTAAAGCATTAAGCAACCATTGAGTAGCCGAGTATTGATAAAATTCAAATTTGTGATCATAAAAACTTAGATAACTTTTAACACTGATAAAGTTAATTAAATTAGATAACAATTCTTTTTGCTCAAAATCACAAAGTAACTTAACGGCATGAGTGGCTTGCCATTTAACAATATTGAAAGGAGATGCTAGGCTAGACCAAATGTAACCTGATATAGATTCTATTAAATTCTCTGGTGGTGCTAATTCTTCACGCCATTGCCCATCAGCTATATCTGATCCTAAATCACTTTCTAACAAGTCCAAGCCATACTCTAAAACCTCTTTAGATTGATGTGGTTCAATCATTGGCGTAAGTAAATGAGCTATTCTGAATAAGTTCTCACTTTCTAAGGTAATAGAGCTTTCACTTACTCCATCTAAGAGAGATTGAATATAATCAGTTTTAGGTTTTCCTGTTAACTCACTTAAAACATGTAATTTCAGATTACTTCCGTAAGTATCTATATAGAAATCAGCATAATGTGTTTTCAGAAATTGTTTTACTCTCGGATCTAAAACTTCTAAAAATGACATTCTACTTTTAAAACTAGATGGTATAGCTTTTAAAAGATCATCTAAGTCATACATTCCATTTCTAGGATTATCGAACCACCAATTGATCAATGATGTTGCTTGTGACGGACTTATTTTTTGAAAAAGCTGTTCATAAAAAGCTTTTTTAATCCAATGCCTATTTTCCAATTTCTGAAAATCATTATAAGCTGAATCAAAGTCTACACTTCGATTTGAATCAGTATAATTTTCAAAAAACACATCCCAATCAAACTTTTCTTGGTCGTAAGTCGAAGAGTGAGGTGCTTCTTCTACTGGAACATAAACCTCTGAATTATTGAGGGATAAGAAAAAATCTTGGACTGTTTGATCTGTTATATGAAATACCTCGACCAAATCTCTAAGGCGACTAATATGCTTTTCTGATGGATTAGGTACAACAATATAAAGATAGAAGCTTTGTAAAACCTTTCTTTTTAGTTCATCAGTTAAAGCTAATGATTTAATAGAGCTTAATAGATTATCTAAGTCATATGCAGCTCCCATCGCTTTAAAAGCCAAGAGTATCAATGGTGATAAAAGTTGTTCTTTAAGTAACTTATCCACCAAATTGCCCAATATTCTATCTTCATCTCCAAAACTACGATCACGCCAACGGCTAGCAATAGCAAATGCTGAATTAGGATCTAAATCATAAATTGCATCAACTGTATAATCCCATGGAAAATGTTTATCTCTATGCACATATTTATATGTCAATTCAGCACATTGACTAAAACGATAGCATAGCTGTGGTTTTCTATTATTTTTCTCCTGTCCAGCTCTTACGCCATAGCAAAGTAATGCATTCCATCGTTGTAGATTTTCTTCACCTAGTTTACTACTTACCTCAATTGCTTTATTTAATATTGCAGTAGCTTCTGCTTGATCTAGAGGGAAAATTGATTGAGCAATAGACATATAGTCACTCACCAATGTTTCTGCATGATCATCACTCTTTTCAAGAATTTTTAAGTTTTTTCCTATATTTTGATAACAGAACTCTTCTAAGTCACATCGTTGTTGCAAAGCCAAAATAAGCGTGAAATGATTACGTGTATTGGGATAAATTTTTTCCTGAAAATGACTTTCTATCTCCGGATATGTTTTTTGGTTAAGATGATCATTTAAAATTAAAATATCAAACCAAACTTTTGCAATTTCATTTTCTAGATGATTACCACGTTCCCGATAAGAATATCCTTGAGCTTTTTTGAAATCTGATTTAGCTTGTTCAATCAGCAGTTCTAACTCATCAGAGCAAATCGTTTCTGTGATTGATCGAGCATATAATTTATACCATGGCAAAACTGCTGCAACATCTCGTTTTAGCGTGGTGATTTCTTCTGATGAGCTATAGGATGTATCTTTTAAAAATTCCTCTTTTAATCTCTCAGATACTAAATCGACTAGTTCTAATGACTTATTATCCCATGCTTTATGTAAAGCATAAGCTTTCATGTAATTGATTCTATCTGAGTTTCCAAAACGATCTGTAATCTCATATGGTATTTGAGTAGGCAGATATTTTAATAAAATTTGATATGCCTCAGTAGATGAACAAAGTTGTTGCTTAAAAGCTACTTCTAAAAAACAAAGAATAGGGGTTAGACCAATATCAAGTTTTACTTTGTCATAACTTAGTAGTTTTAAAATTCGTGAAAAATTCTCAGAATAGATAACACAGTGATTTAATTTAAGTATCTGTACAGAACCTAAAGTTAAGAAAATGTTATTACCTGATTTATCTAGAATTTCTTGTATAACATCCGTTTTATTAATTTTAATCAATTCTTGAACAGCTAGCTTAGCGACTTCATAACTTACAAATTTTTTCCAATATTTTCTAAGCCAATTCAAAGCATAATCAGTACTTTCAATATTTAAAAGAGTTATAAAAATATCACTAATTTCACTGAATTCAATTTTTTCATGGCGTCTATTATTTTTGGGAAGCTTAAACCAACTTCTTAACCACTCATTAGCAATACGTAGCTTACTACGAGAATCACCATGAAACTCCTTACGATATGATAGTAATTTCGACTCAGTAATATATTTAGATCCCTGCCATGAACCACCTTTGAATACTTTTTCAGAGACTAATTCTTGAATTTGATTGTCACTAAAAGTTGTACCAACTAAGTCTATATTTTCTTCAAGTAATTGATGTTGCCTAGCCTCTGCGGCAACTTCTCCAGCAGCTTTTAATGATAGCTTGGCAACCTCTGTGTATTTACCAAGTTTTAGGCCAGCTTTAATTGCAAATTGTAGCCGTTGTAATTCTACCTTTCTTTTTTCTAAGGTCGAATTAGTTGGTAACATCTCAGAATTCAAAGATAGTTCAACTAATTCCTCATAATTACCTGCATCCATTAAGATTTGAGGAAGTACAGATGCAGCATATACAGAATTTATAGCGAGAGGCTTAAGCTTCTGAATGAACGCATTCAGCAAGCTAATATCTTTTGGCTTATAAACTTCACGGAACCAAGATTCAGTTGGCTCATCAACAAATTGAATATTATTGTCACTAAGACGAATTGGATGGCCACCTATATCAGAAATAATACTTCTTATTTGATCAGCCCTGATATTAGTTAAATCAGATAAAATCTGCAGGGGAATTAATGGACGTAAAATAGCAATTGAAGTAAGGAGTAAATCAATTTCTGCTGATTCGAAATAATTTTGTTCTTTAAAAGTAGAAATTGCCTTATTTAACAAGTTCTTAATTGTGTCTTCTACACTTTTAGGCGTTCCACCGAAAAATGAAAGAATCTCATGCAAAGTCAAATTTTGTTCTAAAGCAATACTTTGGACTCGTGGATTGCCACTGGTAAGTCGATGAAATTCAATCACGTCTTGTGTTGAAACATTAGGATAATAGTTTAAAAGATGTTGTTTTGTTTCATTTTCACTAAAGCCTTCTAAATCAAGAATTTCGATATCTTGTTTAGGCATTAAAAGCCCAACTCTATAAGGTCTCGCTAAAGCAATTATTTTAATATTTTGCGGTAGGGTTTCTTGCAATAAATCAGTTATAAAAGATCGGCCATAATTAAATTCATCTGCTGCCATTTGTGAGTTATCTGCAGCATCAATAACAATGAATAGCTGCTTATTTTCATTAGAGAACCTTTCAGAAACCTGCTTTAATCTAAATAAAAATGCCTTTATATACTCACTAGGACCAGCACTGGTTGTTGGTATTAGTGGATGACATAAGCCTAATCCAGCTAATTCATTTGCAATTTGAACTAACGCGATTTTATGTGTATGTCTCGCTGATGAAGATTGTCTGTAGTCACCATTACCAAAGCAGTCATAGACAATCGACAATGATCCGAAAGGGATAAAGTTGTGTATTTGTGTACTTAATATTGATTTACCTACACCACCTTCAGCCTGAATAATAAATTTTTGACTATGTGATTCATTAATAGTATCTATTAGTGTTCTTACGATAGGTCTATCTACGATATTTTCTAACTCTTTTATTAAGTTCTTTACTGGAAATAGATCATCTGGGTTGGTTTTAAGTGCACGGAGTACATCGTATCGTGTAATTTCTGGTGTTTCTGTATTTTCACTAAGTGCTTTACGAGTTATTAATTCCTTTAATTCATTTGGAGCATTAACATCATCTCCTGGTAGATAGTAAGCAACGTCTTGAGCGAGAATCTCACGTTGAGCTATATAGTTAGGCTCTTGTGATGGGAATTTTACGAGCTTAATAAATTCTTCTAAATCTTTGCCCTGTAAAGTAGTAAATTTTTCTAATTTTTTCAGATCTGCCAGTTTAGTGACCTTACCTGTTTCTTTAAGCTCATTAATGGACTTATAGAACTCAGCATTGATTGCTCTATTTGAAACGAAGTGAAATTCTACTTTCCTTAGAACCTCAGCTTTAGATTCTTTTTGAATTAAACTCTGATATCTCTTTGAAAATCCTTCAATTGTATTATGCAACTTACTAGGGTCAAATGGAGTTTCTGCATGTAATGTTGAGTGTTTAAGTTGAGTGTATATGATTTTAGAAGCATCTGAAAAATGATTACTAGTGTAGTATTCCCCAACATCCACAATTTCTTCCCCATCTTCTACCTCCTCAATAAATTCAGATTTACTAGGACCTTCGATAGTTAGAGTATGTAAATGAGATAAAGGATTTAAAAGTAATAGGGCTTTTCTTGCAGCCCATAAATAATGAAACTGATCTCCATCTCGACTAGCTCTAACTGTATCTGAATATCCCATAGATGTTCCTGCAAATAAAGATGCTATTTTTTGAATATTTTTAATTTTATCAGTAGTTTAATGTTTATAGAATTATAAGTTTAATACTTTATTCATAATTAGGGTAATAGGCTTTTAGCCTCTACCTCTAGAGCATTAGAAATCTCATATAGTTTCTCTACTGTAAGATTGACCTCACCACGCTCGATACGCCCTAAATAACTTCTATCAATGCAACATAGAAGAGCTAAATTTTCTTGAGTAATCTTCTTTTCTACACGGTGTTTACGTATCAACTGACCAATTTGTTTAGATATTTCTGACATTTCAATCCAATAGATTAAAAATAGAAATATCTCCAATTGAGGACTATACATCCACGGACTATAATCCTCTTTTTCTAAAAGGTGCACAATATGTTTGATTTTTACCTACCAATGGCAGAAGAATTTGAAAGAATCTTTCTAGAGAATGATGTATATGAATGGCAAGCGAAAGATTTTTGGCAAAAAATTGATCAAACAGTACTTAATAAATTTGGGAGACCTGATCGCCAAAAGTCCTACGTGTACTCAGCTATTAAAACACTAACTATTCTTGAGTACTTAATTGCTAAGCCATCCTCTCATAGCCATCGCGTTTTCCTTTATACATCGACTGAAAAATTAAAAAAATTATTTAATAGAGGCTCTTTTAGCGATGTAAAACATGTCCTAAATTTAGAAAAACACAATTTAATTAATGAGTTAGACATTTATAAAACTCAAATATCCTTTATATCAGAGATGTTTTCCAAACACCTGCATTTAAAAAATCAATTAATAATAATTAATAAAGAATTAAATTTTGAAAAGCAAAAATTAGAAAATAAAATTAATGCTATTACATTATTATTAGAAAAATAAAAAATTAATAAAAACAAAAACTAATCACAATAATCACTCTAAATTTATGCTTGATTCAAGCATATTTTTCAGATAATTTTCATCCAATTTCTTACAGGTTCATCCGAAATGCCCAAGACAACGCATCAAGTTAAAAGCGAGTTTAGAGCCCAGGGAATTAGTTTCTCTGATTGGGCTCGTAAGAATAACTTTTCAGTTGAATTGGTTTATCGAGTGTTAAAGATGAATAGAGTCCCTGTGCGTGGGGAAAGTCATAAAATTGCTGTTCAATTAGGTATTAAGGAACCAGAAATTCTAGATTAATTATCATTAATTATTGTTTTTAATGCAGAAAGTATAAAGACTCATGCGGGAACATGAGTCTTTATAAGTTTGTCTTTAACTAGCGAGTCCAAGACAAATTCATTCTAAAAGACATTGATAATCTAATCAATGTCTTAGGATGTTTTCTGCCTCATTTTTAGAGGAGGCATATGTATGCGAATTGAAACTGATAAAATTCGACAAGTTATTAGACTATTGAATTTAAAGTATAGCCAACGAGAAACAGCTCAACAGGTAGGTGTTTCTAGAGCAACTTTAAAATTTATTTACGATAAGTTACAACTATTTCCCATTGAAAATAGTGAACTTAATTTATTTACAAATGCAGAACTACTTGAGTATTTCGAAATTTCTCGTACAACTAGTTTTCCAACTAGGAAAGTATATCCTGATTTTGAATATATTGGCCAAGAATTAAAAAAGCGGGATATTACACTTGAATTACTTTGGCAAGAGTATATTTTTCAGCATAAAAATGGTCTTTCTTATTCTCGTTTCTGTAAGGTATTCAAAGATTTTCAAATGAAGCGGCATGCTTCAATGCGCCAAAGCTTCAAAAGTGGTGAAGCTTTGCTCGTTGACTTTTGTGGTCGTACAATGGAAATTACATCACCAGTTGATGGCTCAAAAAGCTATGCTCAAGTATTTGTTGGAGTTCTAGGCGCCTCAACTTATACCTTTGCTTATGCCGTGATGAGTCAAAAAGTGGAACATTGGCTCGAGTGTTTTATTAAAACATTCGAACACATTGGTGGTGTTCCTGACATCATCATTACTGATAATCTTAAAGCTGCGGTTATACAAAATAATAAATATGGCCTAGCATTTCAAAAAGACTTTGAAGATTTTGCTGCACATTATGATTTTGCCATCATGCCGACTCGACCACGTCATCCAAAAGATAAAGGGTTAGCTGAGGTAAGTGTGCAAATTGTTCAACGTTCTATATTAGCGGCCTTACGAAATCAAAAGTTTTTTTCTATTGATGAGTTAAATGTAGCTATTCAACAGAAAATGGATTTAATTAATAGAAAAACAACCCGACGTTTTACAATCAGCCGGTATGAACAATTTTTAGAGCTAGATAGCAAAGATTTAAATCCATTACCACTGTACCCTTATGAACTATGTATATGGAAACGAAATGTGCGAGTAAGTGAATTCTATCGAGTGGAATACCTCACTAACCAATATTCTGTTCCTTACACTCATATACACTTGTATGTAGATATAAAAATTACATCGACATCAATCTATATTTTTTATGAGCGGGAAAAAATTGCCGAACACAATTTAAATAATGGTATTCACCAAGATATCTGTCTTGATGAACATATGTCACCAACTCATCTTGCTCAAAAAGGTTTATCAAAAGATGAAATCATCTTCTGGGCGAATCGTATTGGTGTGAATACTTCGAACTATATTAGGCATATCTTAAATCAAAAACGTGATCTTGCTCGAAGCATAAAATCACTTAACAAGTTTAGAAAATGGGTAGTTAAAAATCAGAAGTCACATTGTCTTGAAAATGCTTGTCAGTTTGCAATGGAAAGGGGTATTTATTCTTTAGACAGATTGCAACGTATCATTGCAAATAATTCTTATGAGTTACAACTTCCTATAGAGACATTGTCTAACTCAGTGACTTTACATAAGAACATTCGTGGTGCTAATTATTATTTAGAACAGTTTGGTGATTCTTGTGCTTAAAAAATCTGTAAAAAATAAACTAGAGTTGCTCAAACTCAAAGGTTTTCTACGTTCAGCTGAAACCAATCTAGATCAAATGATAGCAAATGGAACTAGCTTTGAAGAACTTCTAGATTTTTGCCTAGAAGCAGAGCTGAATGATCGAACGAATCGAAGAATTGAACGACTTTTTAATATTGCAAAATTCCGCTATCCCTCTGCTCGATTAGAGGACATGGACTATAGTGCCGAACGACAGATCAAAAAGTCTGATATTAACCGCTATGCAAATTGTGAATGGATTGATGAGTGTCGTGGATTGATTATTTCAGGAGCAACAGGTGTTGGTAAATCATGGCTCGCTTGTGCCTTTGGTGCTGAAGCATGTAATAGAGGAAATAGCGTAATGTATTTTAATGCTGTAAGCCTCTTCGATGAATTGGCAAGCGCTATATCTTTAGGGGAAATTAAAAACCTAAAGAAAAAGTTATGTTCTACTAAACTACTAATTATTGATGATTTCGGTTTAGGGGGATTTAATCAAGCATTAGCTCCATCTTTTCTTGAAATTATTGATAAACAATCTCAAAGTGGTGGGCTATTGATTACTAGCCAAGTTCCAAAACAATTGTGGTTTGAGCAATTTCAAGATCAAACTATTGCAGATGCGGTAATGGACAGAATTCTCCATAGATCCTATGAGTTAGAAATTTCTGGGCGATCATATAGAGAAAAAATTTATGCACTAAAAGAGAAAGGCTGAGTTTTGTATTAATGTGGTCTACTAGGAAGAAGAATAAGTGGTAGACCACGAACAAGAATCGGTGGCTGATTTATCAAGTAATTTGCAGGTATGCCATGAATTCGCACGTCCACCCCGACTCGAATCTAATTCAAAAATATAATTAGACCCTTCTGCAGCAGGCACTGTTGGATGCTTGATCGGTTGTCCAAATCGTTCAGCAAATTTTTCATGTGCAACGTTGTCGAGGTGTTGCTGATTTCTAAAAAATAACACTTTATGTTTAAGCAAAGCTTGATGAATAAACTCAATTACTTCGTCATCAAGATCAGCAGAAAGATGAATATTGCTAATTTCAGCTCCAATTCTTTTCGTCAGTGCTTTCAGCTGAATTTCAGTATCTGGTTTTTGGATAAATGACGTCATTTTTATCTACTCGTATTAAATTATGAGTAGAATTCTGTACTGTCAAATTCAGAATATCTGTATCCAGAAATACAAAGGTATGCTGTTGTTGTTATTAATTTATTCGAAATCTAGATAATATATGGATGAGGTATTTTTGGTATCTTACAATCAAAATCATTGTGATATTTTCAGAACTAATCTTATCAAATAACTGGAGTCAAAAATCCCAATTTCTTTTTTTTTAGAAATTTACATGTCGTCACTATTCCATTGAGACACAATAAGTTAAAAAATACTGTTATTGTAATTGTTTTGCACTTCTTTTGTCATTACAATATTACATGTAGTGCTGCCTATTAAAGCACTCTTGACTTAGATTCTTTACAGATTCATGGAAGCCTTTATAAAGGTCTAAATTAAATCCCTTTAGCGATTAAGAGTTCTTAATCAGTTAAAAAATAAATACTTTGAGTAAATTAACATCATTTATTATGGACGAAATAGTTTAAATCTGTTCTGACATATTAATTTAGAGCGTAAGGATATTTTAAATAATTTACTAAAAGGTATATTTATCTTATTTAAGCCTATAACCATTCATCATGACACGATCAAAACTATAGACATGTGCAAAAGGACTTTCTACACAACGCCCAACTAATGGCAGATTATGATCAGGTCGTCCTGTTCTAAGTACAACCTCTGCTGAACATATAGGACATATCCCTCTAAACCGCGTTACACGTGTTAATTGATTACGGTCCCTATCACGATACATCTCAATATCAGCATGCTCCTCACGAAGTGAAATAAATGTCATTGGTGCCTTAATGACACGGTGCTCTGGTAAATCCCAAATGGGCTTTGCCCAATATTTATAACTCAGATAAGAAAATCCGAATAAACAAAGCATGAATAGCAAATCTAAGGATGTAAAACTTTGCCCCTCACGGACTAAAAAAAGTGCAAATGTAAAAACATATAAAGCCCAGAAAATAATGCTTCCAAAAATGATAATAAAAAGTATTAATCCTCTTAGACTTCTATTTTTGATCTCACCATTTTTAAATATTAATCGATAAAACCAAGATAATTTAACTTTCGAAGGATCAACACGTTCATAAGAAATAAACTCATCATCTGGCTGTTGAATCTCTTCATTTTGAACCTGAGTATATTCAGTAATATCTAGCCAATAAATACGTTCATTCCCTTTCCCACCAATCGTTTCGTTCGTTTTTACTACTGGGATATAACCAATCTCTTCAAATTTTTTAGTATGTTTTGTGATGACACGATCAAGGTACGCACTTAACTTTTTGTCATTCATCCATTTCCCTAGATCTTTAGAATCCATCGATGTAACTGATTGCTGACCTTCAAGGATAAGTTTTAGCTGATATCTTGAATAAGTTATCAGCTCTTCATTTTTAACGTTTAAAGCATCAATTGATGCACTACAGATAAGTTTAAGACAATCATATGCCCTGTTAACTGCTAAATCCTCTTTTAAAATCTCAAATAACGCATTAAAAACTTTTAATTTTAATTCAAACACTTAAACCCCCACTTTACCCGTATTTCCCCTTTATACGGTGTTAGAGCAATTAGATCACAAGCATAGTGAGTGAGTAAATCAACTTCCTAAAGGATTTTAATCATGACTATGTATATTGCTTTGGATGAAAATAAAAAACTGGTCGATATCAAAGATGTTGAGCGTGGACTTGCTTGCCAATGTACCTGCTTTGAATGTGGTGAAACTGTTATTGCACGTAAAGGTGAAATTAAAGAACATCACTTTGCACATGCAAGCAATAAAGAAAGCTGTACGATTAATCCAGAATCTGTTCTACATAAATATGCCAAAGAAGTCATTCTTGAATCTATGGGCCTCATGCTTCCTGCTTTACCTAATTCTGATATTGAAGCAGCATGGTGGACATTTGAAAAAGTATTACCCGAGTTTTCTCTCGGTTTAATACGCCCTGATTTAGTTGGATATTTTGATGGAGAACCTATTTTAATTGAAATTGCGGTTACTCATTTTATTGACGCTGAAAAATTAAAACGCATCGAGTTTTTTAAATCAAAATGTATTGAAATTGATCTTTCATCACTTCTTAAAAGTAATATTTCAATTCCTAGCCCTGAAGCAAAAAAAGGGATTCTCGAAAACTTAAACAATAGAAAATGGGTTTATCCATTCCCATTAACTCAAAATATTAAAGATATTCCAGATAACGTACCAACAGACAAGTCAAACGTAAGTCTAGAAAAATCTGAAATCGTAGAGGCACCTCCAAAATGGCAGGACTACAAATTCACAATCAAAGGTATATTTGTCAATGTTCGAAAATTTGATAGTGGTATGATTTCAGTCAATAGCACTTATAATCCTGAGATTATTTCAATGCTCAAAGAATGGAAACGTGAAGGTCGTGGTTCATTCAATCCTAAATACAAATCATGGAACTATTGGCTACCATTTTCTGAGGTTGTTTTAGATCGACTCAAAGAACTAAATGAGTAAGGGGGAATCTTCCCCCTCTCATCACCAATTTGGCTAGGCTGTGGTGTAAAGTACAGAAAGTGATTATTCAGTCATATAAGATGTTAAATAATCTTAAAATTTTGTGGTTCATCTAAGTTAAAAGGCACTACTTTTAACTTTGAACCATGTGTATGCCTAAAACCAAAATCATCCAAAGGCTGATCAAACTTCCCTGCTCGATACGGATATACCAGAATCACTTCACTCTCATGTTTCAGGTAATAATGACTGTAAGCAAACATCTGCTGAATATCACTGTCTTTTAAGCCATACCGTCCACCACGGTCATTCTGATCTATCAGTTTCCACTTGGTATCCATCACAATATTTTTTGCATTCGTTTGAGAACGATCAATAAAAATATCGGGCTTCAACTTAAAGATCTTACTCTGTTGATGCTCACAAATATGTTCCGTTGCATGCTGTGTTTTGACCTGATATTCAGGCATCCCACGGCGCAAATGATATGCCACAAAGTGTTCAAACAGCTTTTCCATTGGAAAAAGTAAGCTCATACCTTGCCATTCACCTTGTGTAGATACAGGCATGTATTCGCCTAAGATTAATTCCGTCCAAGGCTTAATCTCAGCATATAACGCAAGTAAACGCCCTGACTGCCATTGTCTAAAATCCTGCTGAATCTTTTGACTTGGCGGTATTTCAGTGGTCATCAACCGTAGTTCTTGGGCAAGTTTCCAATTGTTGGCATCTTTGGTCTTTTTACACACGACTTCCAATGCTGTACGAATCAGACGGTTCTCAGGACGATTGACTTCATAAACGTCATGTTCAATCGGAAATATATGCTTCTTAGCAGGTGGCTGACGCATGTATTTCACATGCTGTAATTGCCCACGTAGAAACTTTTGTTCTTCTTGCACACGGTTGTAGTCAAAACGTAGTCCTCGTTGCACCAAACGCTCAAATGATGCAAGGAATTGAGTGATAATCCATTCATGTAAGGGTTGTTTAAAACGATTTAGACTGGCATTCCCTGCTTCTCTATATGGTAAGTGCAAAGAGACACTCAGCATTTTTTGCAGGAGTTTACGCTCTGCTAAAATAACCGCTTGATCGTTTGCTCCGCTCAACTCTACATGCTTTGGCAGAATTTCTATACGTGTACCACACGGCGTTTCAATGACACCCACATATTGATCCAGCTTTAGCTTTCTACGTCCAGCCAGTTCAAATACTTTTGCACCATGCTTGGAGAAAGAAGCTGAGAGATCACACAGATGTTCAAATGCTTTTTCGGGAATATAAGCATGGTCTAGACTAGACGTAGGACAACCTTCATAAGCAACGCTAATGAAGGCATATTCTCGGACGGTAAAATCAGGCATATAAATCCCCGATTAATGCTTGATGATTTTGCTAAAGCTAGCGATTGAATCAAATGCAGTTTCGTTAAGTTGCCACGTTTTTTGTTCTTCAAAGAACCCATCTGAATCACTCTCTACATTTGGAAATAATACAGAGCGTTCAACCAGTTTAGCTTTCAGCATCCCATTGGCATTTAACACCATATTGATTTTTGCCCAATCATCAAAAAAGTATTCTTGTAGTTGAGGAATGATTTTTTGTTTGAAGATTGCCGCTAAATGCTCAAGTGTTGGTTGTTTCTGCAAGCTCATAAAGTTGGCATGACCGATACAATGGTCACGGTCTAATAGCACTTCAATACGTTGGTTAATGACTTTGAGCATCTCACCAATGTTGAGCCCTTCCACCTTAATATCATTCAGTAACTCTGGCTTCGGTGGCATTTCAACAAAGGTGAAGCGACGGCGCAAAGCAATATCTAATCCTGTTAGAGAACGATCTGATGAGTTCATCGTACCAATGAGGTAGACATTACTTGGAACAGAGAATTCTTCTTTTGAGTATGGCAGCGTTACAGATAACTCTTCCTCAGCACCTTGGCGTTTGGAATCCTCAATTAAGGTAATGAGTTCACCAAAGATACGGGAGATATTGCCTCGGTTGATTTCATCGATAATTAAAACATATGGTAAATCACCGCTATCTTTGTACTGTGATTGTTTTGGATTTTCATCAAGTAAAGGTATTAAATTAGCCCAAACCGTATTATATCCATTTACCAAATATGGCTCCAAAATTGAATGATTCCCCAAGACATCAATAACTTCTTTATCACTTAAATTCTTGAGCGTAATCTGCTTATTACGATAGGCATCAAGCAAGAAATCAGCAAGTTTTTTTGAAAGATGAAAAATGTTGCCATTAGGTTTTTCTAACTCCAACATATCTGCAGTCACTTGTAAAAGCTTATATCCACGACCAAACTCAATTGGAACATATAAAAACCTGTCATTTTGAAGATATTGACCTTTAGCAAGGCTACATATTTCTTTAAATACGCCATCTTTCACATCATAATTTAACTGTCCATTATCATCCGTTTCAGCACGTATCCCTTCAACAAAATCCTCATAGCTAAAGCTTTGGTGGAAAGTGACAAATTTAATTTGACCTTGTTCCTTATATTGATCAAAACGTAGTTTTAGTGCCGTACGTTCTTCCTGCTCTAAAACTTCAAGCGGTTTGTTTTCAATAATAGATAAAGCATGGTTAATGGTATGGAAAGTTTTACCTGTACCTGCAGCACCAAATAAAATACGGTTTAAAGGTTGTTGAGTCATGACATCATCCAGTAATTCTTGAGTTTGCTGTTTTTTCTGTTTGTTATCCAAATAGCCTTTTCTAATCATGGCGAAAAGTTTTTCCACATATGGAAAAAATGCTTGCTCGCCTTTGTCAGCCAACAGAAGTGGTAAAAACTCAGGAAGTGGTAATTTTGGATATAAGTGGTCATAACCAATTCGCTTGGTATTCACCTTACTTACAATTGGAATAATGCAAGGATCATTAAAATCTTGATATAAGAATGCAATCGTCCATTTCAAACCTTTTGGGAATTGAATTTGATCGATTGCATTTAAATCGCGACGCTGAACAGCATCTACAATATCAAGTACTTCTTGTTTAAGTGTTTCAAATGCTAACCCTAGATTATCCCCTAGTCGTTTATGCCATGAATATGGCTTCTCATTATGATATTTCTCATCCTTACCTAAATTTATAGGCTCCCAAATATCAAAATAATTAGCAAAGGTTGGCTCACCTTGAGTCGGATCAAAACTATCAATTTGAGCGATAAAACAATCTTTATTTTTAGCTTGATGATAGTCTTCAATAGTTAAATTTTTTAGACGGTCAAGTGACCAAAGTTTTAAAAATTGCTGTACCTTTTCTTCAAGTGCTGTGGTCTGATTATCATCTTGCTCATACCAATCACAAAGCTTTTCTAAATCATCCTGCGTACTCACAATAATAGAATATGCTTTTTTGCCCAACATCATTGATTTTGCATGTGTAGACAAATGATGGTTCCGTGTATCATCTTCTGAATAGGCTTTTTTAATGGCTAACTTAAGTTCTACTGGTGGCTCTGCATCACAGAAAATAACAGGCGTTTTTGCTTTTGGATCTAATGCTAATTCTCGACCTTGAGATGTCTTAAACGCTGCTATATGTTTCGTACTTGTGTATGTATGTGGATATCTATCGTCTAGATAATCAATCGCATTTTTTGCATTAAAATTTGTCGCGACTTTCTCAGCATATATGTCCCACAGAAACATATTTAACCAAAATATATCCGTTTGGCCTGATTCAAGTTCCGCCTTTAATATCTCTCTAATTTGCTGAACTAAATATACATTTTGTACATACCAATTCTTCTCTCTGATTTCTTGAGGGAAATCTATGATGTGTTGAGTTGTTACATACTCAACGAATTGATGAAATTTATTCCGATCGACAATCGTTGAAACATCTAAAGTACATGAAGCACATGCTCGATTGAATAGTAAAGGTCGCTTAGTACTGCCTAACTGGGCGAGTAATTCACTACCATAACTATGCAGCGCTTTATAGGTCTCTTCATTAGGTTGTTGAATCATTCTTTCTACAACATTAAGAAATTCCGCATCCTGAATGATCTTATCAAATACATCATTTGCGAGATTTGATTGCCCCTTAGATGCCACCCCATTTGCATCATTTTTCAAAAGCTCGCTTAAGAACTCAAGATCATTTTGGGCACTTAACTTATAACCATTATTCAGCTTTTGTTTTACCTGCTGTACTTTATTGAACGTATTTTCATAATCTTTACGCCAACCTTTTCCATCACCAGATTCAACATATTCATCAAACCATTGCTTAATAATTGCCGGGTTCACTTAAACCTCATTCATTTCAATTTTCGTATATACGATAAAAACGTGCCCAATCATGAGCACGTTTAAACTTAATATGTCTATAGCAGTAATCCTTTAGAACTACTGCAACAACTGCTTCAATTCAGATAGGTTTGAAATCACGCTATACCGTACTGCTTCACCCTGTTCAGCATTTTGTGCATTCAAGGCTTCAAAAAACAATTTAGCACTGTCAATGACCCCATTTTCACGACCTTTAAGCTGTAACTCACTGGTTGAACCTTTGGTTTCAGCAATAAAGAAAATATTCTTCTCTTTATTCTTATCAAAGGTAATTGCCCAGTCAGGATTATAGTTACCGAATGGTGTCGGAATTTGGAAGCGATCAGGTAATTTGGCATAGACAATCACCTCTTCAGCACCGTCCAACTCTTCTACAAAATTACGCTCTACCTGTGAGTCCGTCACCACATATTCCCAAACATGGTGATCCGCTTTATAGGCATCCTTAGGAATTGGAATATTGCTCACAAAGATTTCGTTGTCTGGATAGCCCACATTCAATGGATTGTATTTCAGACCTTGAATGACCATCTGTGCTTGCTGTTCATTAATGATGCGACACATCTCACGGATAAAGGCTTCAGGGTTCAATTTGTACTGCGCAAACACAGCGTCATTGATCCCTTGTAGAATACGAACCACGGTACGACGTGTGAGGTTGGTCCCTTCTGCAATTTCACCGATCAAGTCATATTTCACCTGAGAATGAACTGAAACAGGTGCAAATTCAGTTTTAGACTCAGCCTTACCAAATGAATCCTGATTTTCCAATTGATCATAGGAAATTTGATCATGCATCGATGCATGGACAAGGGTATAACTCAGCTTTTCAACAAAGTTATTGTTGCGCTGTACAGATACCTCATCCACGGCGCGAATACTTGCATGAATCAGTTGTTCTGAATCAATTTGGATTTGATAGACCGCTTTACGGTTAATCTTATTCCATAACTCTCTAAACTCTTTACGTTCTAAGTTTTTAGGATTGATATGGTTTTTAAGATCCTTTTTGCCATCACTGACCATATTTTCATAGGCTTTAGGATCAAAAATACTATCCACAAGGGTAAAGACAGGTTCAGCAATCGCCTGCAAACTTTCAGGCAAAGGCGCTAAAGTTTGATTGGCTTTGGCTTCACGGTAAGCATCGGCAATATGGTCATTGTCATCAATATAGTCATTCTTGGTCAGATATTTATGGATCTGTTTCGCCGTGGTCATATCTACTTCAAACGTCGTTCCATCTTCAAGTTTGACCCGTTTACCTACAAAGTATTCTGGCGTTGCTTGGGTTGGACGTGAACCAACTGCATCTAGCATTTCAGACTGTAAATTCTTCACAAAGTCTTTATAACTTTCATTGGTGACAACAGTCAGTTCATTAATTTTATGAATCTCAGCCATCGCGCCGTTGAAGTAGTTTGCATCCATCCGTTCGCCTTGTTTGTTTACCGCCAAACGAAGGCCACGCCCCACTTCCTGACGACGTGAAATCACGTTATCAGAATGCTTTAGAGTACAAATCACAAAGACATTCGGGTTGTCCCAACCTTCACGTAATGCAGAATGTGAGAAGATAAACCGTGTCGGTTCTTCAAATGAAAGTAAGCGCTCTTTGTCTTTTAGAATCAGATCGTAAGCATCTGAGTCATTCGAGATTTGCGTTTCTTCCGCCTTTTTATCAATACTTGGGTCGGTTAAACGCTTAGACTTCTTATCAATCGAGAAATAACCATTGTGTGTTGCATCCACCTGAATGCCTTTTAAGTATTCCACATACGGGTCATTGTCTAAATTGAGGTCAATATATTCATTGAGTACATCTTTATATTGTTCTTTAAAGATTTGAACGTATTCACCATCTACGGCGTTACCTTCACTATCGTATTGACGATATTTTGCAACTTCATCAATAAAGAATAAGCTGAGGACTTTAATGCCTTGGCTAAACAGTTGCTTCTCTTTTTGCAAGTGCGCAATGATGGTTTCACGGATCTGTAAGGTACGCATGGTTTTTTCAGAAGCATCGTTATAACACTGCCCGACATAAATTTTTGTACCATTAACAAAACTTACCGATTTATCACGGTCATCAATTTCAGTTACGACAAAGCGATCTTTATATTGCTCCGAGCCATTGGATATATCGTAAAGGTTTGTCCCCTTTTGAATTTTACGAATCACACGCTTAAAGCCTGAGTTTTGTTTGACCTCAATTTCAAGCCGTGCCACAGGTGCAGATTTTGACAAGATAATATCTTGTAGATACATATAGCCATTGGTGCCTGATAGTCCTTGCACTTGAATGCCATGCACCGTGATTTTCTTCACCAATTTTTGGTTATAGGCATCCAAAGCATCCAATCGATAAACCAAGTTATAGTTTTTCTTATGCGTTGCTGAATAACGCAGAATAAACAATGGCTTAAAGTTAGCAAGTGAGCTGAGTGTTTTCTCCGCTTGCATCTTCTGTGGTTCATCCAAAATCAGAATTGGACGGTTACGGTTAATGACTTCAATCGGTTTACGGGATTGGAATTCGTCAAGCTCATTATAAATACGGAGATTGTCTTTACCTGTGGCATTAAAGGCTTGTACGTTAATGATCATGACATTAATGCCACCATTCGAACTAAAGCTTTCTAAATGGTGCAATGCTTTGGAGTCATAGATAAAGAAACGTGCTTTTTTGCCGTATTGTTCTTGGAAGTGATCCGCCATCATATTCAGGCTTTTATACACGCCCTCACGAATGGCAATACTTGGCACCACCACAATAAACTTTGACCAACCATATTTTTTATTGAGTTCAAACATGGTACGGATATAACAGTAGGTTTTCCCTGTTCCCGTTTCCATTTCAATATCAATATTCAGCTCACTACCTGTTAGGTTCTTTTCAGTCTTACCTTTTTTATAGTCGGCTGTTTCCAGCTGATACGACTTTTCTATGTTTTGACGTGACTGTACATTCTGAATGTTTTTGAGGACGGCGTTTAAATCAAAAATTGGGGCATTTTCAAAACCGACATGCTCGAGCTTTTTACTGACTTTGCCACCTTGCAAACCCATTGCTTGCTCAAACATATCTGTTTGTGGTTTGGTTGGCTCTGCTTTAAATTTGGCATTAGCACGACCTGGGTCAATTTTATATTGAATCCCTTGTTGTAATGGCTGACCTTTAAAACAGTCCACGACTGCTTGTACTGCATCAAGCTGATAGCTTAATGCTTTAAAATGTATACGCATGTGCTGTCTCCTTAATTACAGAAATTTCACATCTGTTTCAGGAGAAAGCTGTTTAAAGCGTTCACGGATATTGGTTTTGTCTTGGTCATTTACAATGGCACGTTCAGCCGATACAAAGCGTAAAGGGCGTTGTTGTGCAATTTGATCAATCAGTTCCATACTCAGCGGTTGGAAACATGCCACCAATGAATTCCCTGCAACAAAGTACACGGTTTTATCCGCTATTTGTTTTGGTTCAATTGGTAAGCTAAGTTCTAAGCCCCAATCCAACATGACTTGGAACAGTAAATCTTCATCTGTTCGTCCGTCTTTAATATTGGATTCGAACATATCTAAATTGGCTTTCTTTAAGCTGTCTGGTGTGTAGTAGACATCTTTCATATTGCTTGAATCGACTTTGAGCACTCTAAAGCCGATATCTAGCTTTTCGATGCCTTCTTTGCCAGCATTGTCTGCTAAAATTTTTTGACCTGCTCGACGGATTCTTTCTTTACCTATCTCACAAATATTTTTATAACCACTTTTAAAAGCATGTGTATTCTCTCCATTAATAGCAGGGATCTGCACCATAATGAATTTTCTATTTCCTCCATCTTCGGCATTACTTTTCATAACAGCATGGGCCGTAGTGGCTGAACCTGCAAAAAAATCTAAAATAATGCCATCTTTGCAGGAAATCTCTATGCATCTTTTAATAAGTTGAGACGGTTTTGGAGTATCAAAAACATTTTCCGGTATAAGATCTTTCATCTCATATCTAGCGATCTTAGTATCAGCAGCAAAATCTCTCGACCACCACGTTTGCGGAGTAATGCCATCTTTGACCTCTGTCAAAAATTTTTTTTGCATTGGTCGTCCTGTACCAGATACACCGAATGTAATTCTATTATCTGCTAATAATTCTTTGAATTTTGCTTGTGACACCCTCCAAGAAGTCGATTCCGGTGGCCAATGTACTTGTCCATCCGGACCAGTTATCGAGTAAAAGCAACTTTCTGAAAATGTTCTCACGGATAAATCACTAGCTCTCCACACGCCTCGTGGATCATTATCAGGATTTTTATATGCTGATAACTGCTTTTCATCTCGTTTAAGTAATATTGGTTTCCACACTTTTGAATTTTTGGAGAATATTATTATATGTTCATGGGTATCAGATATACCTTGAGCATCATTTGCCGGGCCATATTTTTTTTGCCAAACAATATTTGCGATAAAATTTTTATCTCCAAAAACTTCATCACAGATACGCTTCAAATTTGCATGTTCATTATCATCTATACTGATAAATAGTGTCCCATCTTCAGATAATAAATTGTAAGCTAGCTTCATTCGACTATATATCATCGATAACCAGTCAGAATGAAATCGACCATTACTTTCAGGATTACTAACTAATTTATTACCTTCATTATCTATCTGTTGTGATCTTTCAAAAAATTCTTCCGTACTTTCTGCAAAATCATCCTCGTAAACAAAATCATTACCTGTGTTATATGGCGGGTCAATGTAAATCATTTTGACCTTACCCAAGTAATTCTCTTGAAGCAGTTTTAACGCATCAAGGTTATCACCCTCAATAAATAGGTTTTGCGTGGTATCGAAATTCACGCTCTCTTCACGACACGGACGTAAAGTTTTCGCAATCGGGGCATTGGCTGTCAAAATGGCTTCTTTCTTCCCTGGCCAATCTAAATGATAACGCTCTTGATCACCCTCAACCAAGACATGTGAAAGCTCCTGACGCAACAAGTCAAAATCAATGGCTTTTTTTACATTGCCATCTTCATCTTGCGCTTCGGTAATACAGTTTGGAAACAAACTTGCAATCTTATCGATATTCGCATCCACTAAATTTGGCGAATGCATTTTCAGTTGCTCAAAACTGGTCATACCCGATACCCCTATACCACTTTATGTTTTGTGCTTTTTTTGCACTTATTATGGTTTTACAACTTAACCCTCTTAAGCTGTAAATACCCCCTAAAAACTTGTCTAAAATCAGCTTGCACCCCCATGCAGTCATTCGCTGATTTTAGTTGTTATATATCTGTTCGATCTGTTGGCGCAGTTCAGTGATTTTCCGATTGATCTCAACCTGTCGGTTAAACTGCTTTTCCCTTTTTAAACTCTGGCTTAACTTGGCAATTTGCTTATTCAGTTGCTCAATTTTTTCATTGCGTGCAATTTGAGCTTCAATATCATCTTGTCCACTATTTGCACTATTTTCTAGCTGATGTGGTAATAAATCGTAGATAAAATGCTCATATAAATCACTTAAATGCAAAAATATTGGCAATGCGATACGGTTTATATCATGTTGCCATGCGGTAGTGTAATACTGACCGATCACCACTTTGGTCTTATCTGCTTGATTTAATCGCTTATAAGTCGCAATGGTTTTCACTACATCGTTAAAATAAACTTCATAAATGATCGGACTGGGAATCAATTTATCGATATATGCCAAGATTGCCGTGTCAAAATTTTCAACACGGCTTTGGATATGAAAGATTTGGATTTCTTTTAAATCATCTTGGTCTTGCATGTGAATGGTAGAGGCATCAAGCTTATATGCCCAACGAATACTCTCCACCTGCTCCACAAACAATTGTTCAATTTGACTGCTTGCCTTTCCCTGCGCATAGAACTTATTTTTAGGAATCAAGCGATCCACTTTGGCTTGTTCAGGGTAAAGGTATAGCGTCATAGAGTGTCCTCAATCACAATAAAACTAATCAGCTCAAAGTCATTTAAACTTGATATTTCATCAACAAGCGCCGTGGTCTGTAAGCCTGAGAATAAACTATCAATATCCTTTTCAGCTTTGACCGACTTAATCGTATATACGACTTTATCCAAAAGCTCAGAATATTGCTTCATATTCCGACCATCTTCTGTTTTCAGGTTAAATGGTTCATACACAGATGGAATGGGCTCACTCTTACCACGACATGCTTTACGTGCGACATCAAGTAAATGCTTGGCTTGGGTGTAATCATAGATCACCTCACCCTGTTGATTAATATAAACAATATAATATGGATAGAGACGATTGGTCTGAATACTCTGCGACTCAGCTTGACGTGATCGTAGGGTAAAAATTACACCAGGTTCTAATCCAAATTCAGGCTGTGCAGGAACAACGGTATGCAAACCATTTGGCAATCGTTCAAGTTCAGGATGCTCTTCCAAATAACTCAGGAGATCCATTCGGAAATCATTTAGACCCAAGTCGGTAATCGATACCCCTGTATTGGCATCTTCAAGGTCTAATACTTCATTTTGCAAACGATGCAATTGCTCACGACGATACGCAATATCGTTGGCTTGGGCGCTGAGGACATTGTCATCACCTGTACTGGTCATATCGACAATCACCATACGATTCTCAACACGTTCACGCAGATTAATGTATTCATCCAAGCTAATGTTTGGCCAATAGTTCACAAGCTGAATCACGCTATTCGGTGAACCAATACGATCGACACGTCCAAAACGCTGAATGATACGTACAGGGTTCCAATGAATATCAAAGTTAATTAAGTAATCACAATCTTGTAAGTTTTGACCTTCTGAAATACAGTCCGTTGCAATCAGTACATCAATCTCCCGACCTTCCTCAGGATATACATCTTGTTTCTGTTTCGATCGTGGTGAGAATAATGTCAGTAAGCCCTGCATATCATAAGCTTTACGACTACCCACCATGGTTTTAACGGTTGAAGCATTTTCAGAACCTGTGATCTTGGCACTATGTAAACCGTACTGTTCAAGCAAATACGGCGCAATGTGTTCATACAGATAATGCGCTGTATCTGCAAATGCGGTAAAGATGATCACTTTACGGTTTTGAGGATTAATCGGTTGCTGAATTTTTTCGATGATATGCTGTTTTAAGTGCTGAAGCTTTTCATCTTTTTGTGGCGTAATGGGTTGAATGCTTTTTAAAAGTCCTAAGATAATTTGATGATCTGCAGATAAATCTTCCTGCCAGCGCAACAAGTCCATATCACCTAGATGAATTTTCAGCTTATTGCCAATCAAGTCATCGCTATGCAGGAGTTCACCGCTTTCATCCTCATCAAAACCTAAATCAGAAATGACATTGACACTACCATCGGTCTGACGTGCTTCAAAGTCAGCAATGCGTGATAAGACATCTTCAATGCGGTCTTTTAGGACGGTTAGCGTCAATCTAAACGCATGTACTGAGCTCTCAAGACGTTTAAGCAGGTTAACAGTCATTAGGGCTTGTAAACTACGCTCACGGTCAATCTGCTTAAATTTAACCCCACCGCCTACATCAGTATCAAAACTTGCTTCATATTTACTGAGTGCACTTGGAAATACATAACTCACAGGCGCATAAACAGACATTTTAATTAGGCTGAGATCATTATAGATTTCATCAAAACTCACACTTGGTTTGTCATGGGTTAAACCACAGTGAAATGAGATCGGCTTTAAACGCCGTGGGAACTGACCAATGTCTTTGGTATCGTAAAAGGTCTGAATATGCTTACGTGAACGTGCAATGGTGACGCTATCCAGCAACTTGAAAAAATCAAAGTCTAATAGATTTAGAATAGATGCAGTTGTACGGCTTTCTGGTGGCAGTTTCGACCAAGTATTAAAGCTCGCTTGAGCACGACTAAATATGGTTTCGATGTCACGCTCAGTATCTAGCTTATCCTCAAGTAGATTTGAATTCCCTTCATACGCCAACGCCAACTGATTTTTAAGATCACGGAAACGGTTGTTCACAGGTGTCGCAGAAAGCATGAGAACTTTTGATTTCACTCCCTGACGTAATACTTTATTCATCAGTTTGTCATAGCGTGTTTCTTTGTCTTTATAGGTATCACGATTTCTAAAGTTATGTGATTCATCAATCACGATTAAATCGTAATTACCCCAATTAACCTTAGCGAGATCAATCCCAAGTGTTTCCCCACTACGACGCGATAAATCTGTGTGATATAGCACATCATAGTTAAAACGATCTTTGGCAAAGATGTTGGTCACAAGGTTGGTATTGTAATTGGTCCAGTTTGCACCAAGCTTCTTCGGACAAAGAACCAATACACTCTTGTTACGTAACTCGTAATATTTGATAACAGCTAGCGCCGTAAAGGTCTTACCCAAACCTACGCTATCAGCAAGAATACAGCCGTTATAGGTCTCTAGCTTATTGATAATTCCTACGGCAGCATCTTTTTGGAAATTAAATAACTTCTGCCAAACCAAGGTATCTTGATAGCCAGTGAGGTCATTCGGCATCACATCTTCATTTAAGTCATCTAAGAAGTCCTTGAAGATGTTATAGAGCATAAGAAAGTAAATACGCTCAGGTGCATTCTCTTGATACACCGATTCAATATGTCGAATAATCTCTTCTGTGACATCCTGAACTTTGCTTGAATCTTGCCAAATCTGATTGAAGAGTTGCATATAGGTTTGAACCATTGGTGGTTCGTCAAAGCAAGTGACAATATTTGAAATTGCATTGCTCTTCTCATATCCCAAGCCCACAGGTGAAAAACCTTGTATCGGGAAATAGGAATAAGATTTCTCAGGATGAGCAACCGTAATCATTTCCTGCATAGGTGCATTACTGGTATTAGACTTGAACTTTGCTTTACGCTTCACCCAGTCAGCACATTCTTTAGCAATGGCTTTTTGCGAAAGTTTATTCTTGAGATGAATTTCGAACTCAGTTCCATATAAACTATTTTCAGTGTTTGCTTTAGGAATAATAAATTCGCGACGTTCTTTCTTGAGGCGATCTGTTACATGCTCAGCAACAAAGGTTGGCGAGGTAAAAATAAAAGATAATTCATCTACTTTTTCGAGTTCTTTTTTTAAAGCCTCGTAGGCATATATGGAAAAGTAAGATGCTGCGACACCAATTTTCGCCTTAGTCCCTAAATTACCCTTAAGGTCATCACCCAAATTCAAATTGATGTTATCAATGATTTTCATACCACAAGTCTATGCTTTGTTTCTTTTATAGTTATTGTATATATTAAGTATTCATTTAAAAACAAAAAGGCTAATAAAGTTTTAATATTATTAGTATTATTTTTATCAAAGGACATACAAACATGAACATAAAAGAATATTTAAAATAGGCTTAATCCATTCATTTTTGGTTCCCACTTTTTCCCACCACCCATCGTTAATGTGGCACAGTTATATGCATCTTGTAAAAAACCACGACGCGCTGATTCTGTAAACCCTGTTTGAGCAATCAGTGTTTCTCGCAATGGATGATGACTCGTAATTAAATACTCATTACGCTTATGCAATCGTTCTAATAAATTCACCGAAGGTAATCGATCAAACTTACCCTGCTGTCCTCGATTACATGTAGGACATGCCAATACCAGATTCGCTACGCCGTTGATTGGCTTTTGAATATCACATTCACGTAATCTATGCGGGAAGAAATGATCTACATCTGCCGAATGCTCAAATAACTGTTCGATGGTGATCGGTGCAAAACAGTAGAAACAACGGCTCTTTTGATAGCCATTTAGAGCTGATTTTGCTGAGGTGACATTGACGCGTCTTATTTTGTTATTCGCAACAAGAATCCCTTGATCATCATGCTCGATCTGAACCAAGTGCTTCGGCAAATTCATATCCCAAGCCGTTTCAACCAAGCGCCATCTTGCTTCTGTTTCATCGACAAGGTCACTCGCATTTTGCGCTTCAAAGAGTTGAAATACTTCATCTGTCAGAATGATGCCTCCATGGGTTTTACGCGCATCCATAAAGAATCTTTTCGGTAACTCTTGCCCATGTACGTTATGAAAGGCATCAATCACATTTACGAAACCATACTGCATGGTTTTTGAAATTAAGGTTTGCTGATCTATTTCACCAGCATTATATGATCGGCAAAAATCTAAGAATTTACTTGAGCTTGATGTTGCCTGTTTATCTACAAGCTTTAAATGCTCACAAATATGCTGGCTAAATGGGGCTGCCAATTGATCAAGGGTAATAACAGTATCGCCTTCAGCTTTTAGGTCATAAAGTGATTTTGCTAAGGCAAATTTATAGGAGGCAACATTACGTCCAAACAGAATGACCGCACGCCAATAATTTTCTAATGATGGCTCTATTTCGTAGAATTCGGACATAGACGAAGATTTCCTTATTATTTTATTTCTTTTTCCAAAGTACATTCAGCCACTGTTCATCACGATCAGGACGCTTATCTACGGTGATCCATTGTTTTAATACCACTACCCCATCCAATTGATCTAATAATTCCTGAGCTTGCTCTTCATCTAAATCAGTAAAAGCTCGACCATCTTTGACTCTGTCTGTTGTGCCATACTTAAAAGACATATAACACACGCCAGTACAGCGCAATGCACGATGAATTCTACGCAATACATCTAGCAATTTATCTCGCTCGCAATGTAGTAAGGATGCACATGCCCAAATACCATCAAATTGTTCTTGATATTTAAGTTCATAGAAACTTTCTTTTCGAACTTGAATTCCTGTCAGTTCATTGGCTTTCGCTACTAACACTTCTGAATAATCTATCGCAGTAACGTGATACCCTTTATTTTTAAAAGCTAAAGAATCCCGTCCTGAGCCGCAACCTAAATCTAGAATTGCAGCACGCTCAGGAAGTAATCTCAAGAATGGTTGATACAATTCTTCCATATCTACAAAGAAGGTAGATTGCACAAATTGATCGGCTCGGACGTTATAGTAGTTTATTGTATTCATTAATCTTTAATACTGAATATCATTTTGGTCATTATGAAAGTTTACGAGTAAATTGAATAGTGTTGATCTAAGCTATCGAGCCTAAGAGCTTATAATTTCATAGCAAATCAGATGAAAAATAGCCGCAATCACAATTTGCGTATGACATGCTCTCGGTTGACTATTCTTAATTACTAGCTCGTCAATACGTTTGCTTTTATAACTGGCTATACGTTTAGAAATATCCTTCCATGTCTCATTATTGACATTCATCTGAGCAAAAAACTCATCGCCCACGATATTTTTTAAAAGCAATAAAAATCGTAAATAAGCTTTATGGCTTTTTTCATCTTGAACGTAAAAGTGAATCTTTGCGTATTCAATACGACAATACTGATTAAATAGCTTAATCAGCTCAATGATGTTTTTCTCAAAAACTGCTTTTCGCTTAGCTTTCTCATACGCCACTTTAATGAGGTGAAAGGCTTTATAATGATTTAATTCTGCATATCTGAGAAGATTCTCCAATAACTCTTCAGGTGAGTGTTGCTCCTTATAATTGCGCTGCTGAAGACTAAATTTCTGTCTCGAATAAGCATTCTGGATGTAAGTAAAGAAACGCTGTTTTTTAGCAGGATCAGATAAACACGCCCTAAAATTAACTGTTAACTCTAAGTCACTGATAAATGAATCTTTGTGTGACGCTATATTCCCCTCATCCATGAATAAGAAACGCTTATCACTACTACCGATTGAGTGACGAGTTATCGATGATTGTTTTTGATGAACCAATTCAATTTTTGACAAGAAATCTGCGTGTAAGAGTTTTTTAATGTTATATACACCTATGTCAATTTCTAGAGTTTTAATACGCCCTAAGCCTGCTCTATTCTGTTTATGTCGAAATTGCTGCAATACTTTATTCGAAATTCTATAGCACTCTTTACGTTTGGCGTCAGCGTACAAGATGCTCCCAAAATGTAAATAATGATTCGCTGTCATCTCTACAGAGGCATGACCTAAAAAATAAGCCAAATGCTTCCATATATCAGCGCGATCAGCACTGGTATAAGGCTGTGATAGTACATAGTTACGAATGCTACGTATCTGATCTACTGAATAATCTAACCAAGTGTGACATAGCTCATCACTACCTTTAAGCAAAATAGCCATATGATTCGCTGCACTATGTCTGAGTGTATGAAAACTTAAATTGTGTTGATCAAAACCAAATAAAAAATCAAAACAGCTTTTTAATATCTGCCGAACAGTATTGGCTTGTATGACACCCTTGCCCACTTTTTCGAAAAGAAATCTATTTTCACCGAGCAGAATAAATTCATGATCCTGCACTAGTAAATTTCTTTTTAATAATTTCTCGATCAAATTGAATTCCTCATGATTGAGCAATTCATGTAATGACAAAGAACGTTGCGAACTCCATGTTTTTAATTGACGATCGTAATTATTTCTAATCTGAACCTTTAAAAAGCTCAGTTTATTATTCTTAATCTTATATAAAGTTTTTTTACTGGTCTTTTGAATACGGCGTAAATCCGGGCTAATTAAATCACTGAGCTTTAATCCGAGAATTTCACTTATCCTGAGACCACAACGGTAAGCCAAGATGTAAATAACTTGTAGCAGTATAAGGTCGTCATCATCAAGTTTAGTGCCAATAGCTGTTTTAGACTGGGGCAAAATCTGATGAAGTATATAGCCAAAACAACGTGGTGGCAGATATCCACTACGACAAATCTGAATACTGTTCGTTTTATATTGGCTAAACCAAGATATTAATGTCGGTAACTCATAAACTTCTGCAATACATTGATGAAATTCCTTCAAACGGATGATGGCCGTACTATAAGTATCAATATTTTTGGTCGAACGAGCTCCTTCTTCCGCTTTACGCAATGCTGCTTCATCATTTTCACGTTTACTGGCGAGAATAGCTTCATACATGTCTTCATAATCACTTTGATCGGCATGAAGTAAATCAATACTATGTTCAACTGCATATGAATATAGGTCAGAAACAATGGCTGATTTATAAGTATTTAATGATGAGAGTTGAAGGTTATTACGAATATGCTTGAGATACCAAGTCAGCAAGCAAATCTGGATGCTAAGAGACGCTAAATCAGGACTTTGCCCTATAGACGTAAACTCATATTCATAATCCTGTTTTAATTTTGCCAGATTCTGTTCAATGATTTTTTTAAATTTTTCTTTATTCTTCTTTTTAACTTCGATTCTTAAGACATCTGAAACTTGTGCAGGGATTGAAATCTCAGAATGCTCGCCGATATGCTGCCGTGGCACATAAGACACTTTATTCCGTTGTTCTTTACGATTCTCGAAATCCTCATTGTAACGTTGCTTGAGTTGCTGAAAAGGGATATACAATGCTCTTTCTAGCTGATTGATAAATGCCACTGATAATGTAGCCGTATTGTAGCGATGCTGCTGCAAACTCGCTAAAAAACTATCTGTTTGACTGTATTCGCCAGCCCATAATAAATAGTCTATATGCTTAAATATTTTAAAGCCTTTCTTATCAAAGTTTTTAGTCACTACATGTTCTGGATTCACACGTGTTAAGGCTTCCAGCACAAATAATCTAAAATCCTCTGCATTATTTATTAGTTCACCAAAACGTTCACATGTGAAAGGGTATTTTCCGGCTTTTTGATCATATTTTCTAAATTCAACAATCAGTCGATTTAGCAATACCAAGGTGATGGGTGTAAGCGGAATTTGGCAGGTCTGGAAAGTCTGTTGATTTTCTATAAGATTGGCATATTTTGAGTTTTCAACTGTGTAATTCAGCACAAATCCATAGCCGTTTAAGCTATTCTCTTTAGCCCGGTTATAAATGTAATCGACACTTTCAAAAACACTGAGCTTACCTATACCGTAATCAGTAAATTCACCTAAAATCATTTTGATAATACTGCGCAAGTGATGTTCAAGGTGGCAATGACAATCAAAGATTAAGCTCAGCACGAATTGCTCGAGTACTGCTTTACACATAACGTAATATTCTTTTAAACCAGTGCTAGAGTCACTGCTTAACATGCTTTCGAATACAGATGTGCCCTTCTTCAATGGTTCTTGTTGATACCAAAAACGCTGCAGTTGTAATTTAAAGTCGTGTAGCACCCGTCCATCTATTAATTTAGTCGGCGTTGTATTCAGAATCTTTTTAGCTGCACCCGTAACCTGATATGACGCCACATTAAAATCTATTTTTTGACTTAGTTGCGGATAGGCAATACGCAGTTTTTTCCTTTCTGCTGCCCAAGTTTTAGCCCAATATTGGTAATAGGCATTCTTAATTTCATTTTTCTTGAATGAAGACAATACTTCATCAATTTTCAATTCCTCAGAAGCTTTTAATTTTGTCAGATATAGATGAATTTCTTTGAGCTTCTGTTCTTCTGCTAAACGCTCTCGAGGAAAATTTTCTAGATACGCAGCAATACGTTGTTGTAAATCTTGTGCAGATTGCTTAATTTGATTTTTATGTTGAGCAGATAAATGAGTCCGTGTCATGTTATAAGCTCCAAGGCCTGAAGCAATTTTTCCACTGCAGCTATAATTTTCTTTTTGTATACAGCAAAACTTATAGAAGAATATTCGGCAAAACCTAGATCAGTACTGTCGTGAGCATATAAACTTTTTTGAATATCGATTGGTAAATTGGCCTCTGCAATTAAGAAATGTCTTGCCCAATTTTTATAAAGGTTGAACCCTTTCGCTTTTAACTGAGCATCAATAAATTCAGCTGTCACCCCTGTCAATTGCTTACCTTTGTCTATATAACAAATCAGATCATGCTTTTTCTGAGCTCGACGATAAGCCTTAGGATTAACTTTCTTTAAGAATTCCCGATATTGTTGTATTTCCTGTTTTAAGAATTTCGTGACCGGTATATAGCGTCCATAAGGACGACTGCCACTTTTCTTATCATGTACATAAATCAATTGCAGCTGCTCATCATAATGCATCATCAAACCTGGTGCACCTGTATTAGGGCGTATCCCGAGGGTCAGCATACTGATTGTCCAAATCCAAGTTGCATAGGTATTGACTTGCACCTTTACGTCTATTTTAGGAGAGGAAAGTTTTTCCTCTAAATCTTGCTTTAATGCTGCAATAAAAAGTTTTGCTTGATGTTTTGACCAAACTTTTTGACTCCCAACTTTTTTAGCATTATTAGGCCAAATCAAAGGGTGATCAATTTCGGAAGTATGACCTTCTATATATTCAGTTGAAGTTGAATGATGCTTCATCAGTTTCAGGAAGTTAGCATAGCAGCGATTGATGCTGGTCGTATTGAATACAGCATATGCCAATGTAGGTTCATGGTATATCTTTTGATTTTTTATAAATTCTTTGATCAATGACTTAGGATCAAGACGTGCGATCTGAAAATGGATTTGCTGTGCCAGCGTTTCTACGCTCAATCGCCCAATACAATATTCCGAAAACCACAATTTTAGATAACTATTTAATTCACTTGATACCATCCCTTTTAGCGCAGATGCAGAATCCACCCATGATGCTGGCAGCAGAATATTCCAATGATGGGATGTCCCTAATATTTTTTGATACTCGCCAATATTGCCCTCTAGTTTTGTTGTTTCAAGTGACGTGCTATATCTAAATAAATAACCATGAATATCAATAGCTCGAGACAATACTTCCGTTTCAAAAAGATCTTTGATATTTAAAAAAGCTGATACTGGTGATCCAGTAAATAATGAAAGTAGAAAAACAGCAGCGACTTGGCTCTCGTCCGATCCAGGCTGATACGTAAATTTATCAATTAACACATTGTAAACGATCTCCAGAAGCTCTGGTTCAAGGTATACGGGATTAAAAACTGTAGGATAATGGCGACGATATATAATTTGCGCAATTTGCTCAGCGCTTTGACCAATTCCTCTGGTTCTACTCGTAACAGTGTCAGCATCTAGATTGATATGTATAGAAACTGCTTGTTCATCATTTTCATCATCTTCGTCACGTCGCTCTACTTCAAGGAGTTTGACTTGCACGGGTTCATTCGGTAAAGAACCAATTCTACGTAAACGTTTTATGCCTTTTGATTTCTCTTCCTTAGTTTTAATTCCTTTTTTAGATTTAATCTGATCAATACTGTTGATAAAAAATTCAATATAGCGCCAAATATGGTTGCGATTTTTGGGATTAGTTTCTAGTGATATCGTCCAGTAGAGCTGATAAAACTCATTTTTCTTTTGATTAAGATAATCTTGTACTTTTGTTTCAGTCTCTAGAACCAAATAGGTTTTAAAACAGTCCAGTAGCCAACTAAATAATTCAGGAGCATTTTCTTTTTTTCTCTAAATTCTGCTCGTGTGATCCTTTTTAGCAGGAGGTAGCAATGGTAATGGATTCGTTCTTTATGTGTGCTTGTTGACGTTTTCTGATCAATTCGTAATGCAATATAGGTAATGATGACATTAATCTCAAATACGCTACGATAATCCTGAGCAATATGTGCAAAATACGCTAAACCATATTTAAGCTTATGACTATCAATGACTTTTGAGGTTCTAATAAATGCTTCTTGCTGAATGCAGGCGGCTAATGCGGTGTTAAATGAACCTTGTTCAGATTCAGTGAGAATATGTGTTAAAGCTGCGCTAAAATCGTTTTGCTCGAACTGCTCATTAAAATGTTGGTACATCTGATCAATTTTACTGAAATATCTTGGTTGTTCTTCTTTTTCTAGATCGTCTTCGGTCACGTATACACCAGTAAGCAAATTGATTTCAGCTCTTTTTTATACTCTTTTTGAATACTGCAAGTAAATCTTAGTAAGAAATATCTTTGAGCTTACATGAGCTGTCGATATAAAAAAATTAAGAATAATTCTGAAATGATTGTGAAAAATGCTACCTATTAATCTTATCCGATTAAACGTAATAATCTTAGATTTTTAAAAAATGAAATTTTCTTGGCAGCTTGTCAATTTTACTGACACGATTGAATGGTGCGTTTATCACGCACCAAATCACATTATTACTTGTCCACTAAAATGAATAGAAAAAATCTGGATAAGTATTTCATCCAGATTCATACTAAAGATCTAAGCAATTAAAAATTTGAACTTAAGCCTTTAAAACTCGGTCAATCAAACTCAATTCTTCGTCATCAAAGTCCAAACGATCTAAACTTTTTAAATTCTCTAAGACTTGTTCCGGACGACTTGCCCCGATAATTGCAGAGGTGACTTTTGAATCTCTCAATACCCACGACAATGCCAACTGTGCCAATGTTTGTCCACGCTGTTGGGCGATCACATTTAACTGGTGTAGCTTATGACGTAGTGATTCATTTACTTGGTCTTCATGCAAGTATTTACTCCCACGTCCAATACGCGAGTCATTAGGAATATTCGTTAGATAGCGGTCAGTAAGTAAACCTTGCGCCAGAGGAGAAAATACAATGACCCCTATTCCAAGTTCATCTGTTTTATCTAATAAGTTATTTTCAATATCGCGATTAAACAAATTATAGAGTGGTTGATGCAAGCGGATTGGGACATGCTGCTGTGCCAGTAAATCAGCGAGTTGTTGTGTCAATTCTGGCGTGTAACCCGAAGAAATACCAATGTATAAAGCTTTCCCGCTTTTAACGATATCCGCTAAGGTTTCAGCGGTTTCTTCAAGTGGCGTTTCTGGATCATAACGATGCGAATAAAAGATATCGACATAATCTAGACCTAAACGCAAAAGACTCTGATCTAAACTTGCCATCAGATACTTACGGGAACTGCCTCCTTGACCATAAGGTCCAGGCCACATGTCCCAACCTGCTTTACTCGAAATAATCAGTTCATCTCGATACGCTTTAAAATCATTCTTCAGAAAATATCCTAAGTTTTGCTCTGCGCTACCAAACGGCGTTCCATAGTTATTTGCGAGATCAAAATGGTTGATACCCGCATCAAAAGCAGTATGCAAAATTTTTCGCTGTTGTGTGATTGGCGTATCATCACCAAAGTTATGCCAACAGCCAAGTGATAATGGCGGTAAAACTAAACCGGTCTTTCCCGCTTTGCGATAAGTTAAATGGGCATAGCGATTTTCTGCAGCGATATACATAATTCAATTCTCTCTAAAATAACTTATGCAAAACTTGTTGTCGGTTGATAACGTGCACGTAGGGTATTTTCCTGATATTCCGTTCTAAACAGTCCACGTCTTTGTAGTAATGGCACTACGAGTTCTACAAAATCTTGAGCTCCATCCGGTAGTAGCCCTGGCATGATATTAAAACCATCTGCTGCACCTTGTTTGAACCAAGTCTCAATATGATCAGCGACTTCTTCAGCTGTACCGACCACACTAAAATGCCCACGTCCTGAGGCAACACGACCATACAATTGCTTCACCGTATAGCCTTGTTCATGACTGAGTTTGGTAAATAATTCCTGACGACTCTGTTGCCCTGTCTGTGTTTGATCAAGCTCAGGTAATAAACCATTTACATCAATGCCACTGAGGTCAAAATTCCCCAGCATACGGCCTAACAGTCCAAGCCCCACACTTTCATCAATTAAGTCATCCAATGTTTTTTGTTTTGCCAAGGCTTCTTCTTTGGTTTTTGCCACGACCACGTATAAACCAGGCAATACATTCAGGTCATTCGCGTGACGGCCATACTTTGATAAACGTGACTTAACATCAGCATAAAATTGCTGTGCAGATTCGAGTGAACTTTGCGCTGTAAAAATGACATTTGCTGTTCGTGCTGCGAGTTCCTTGCCCCGATCCGAACTCCCTGCTTGCACAATAATGGGATGTTTCTGAAGGCTCGGACCTACATTCAAAGGGCCTTTGACTGAAAAATGACGCCCTGTATGATTCAACACATTAATCTTCGCAGGATCAAAATATTGACCTTGTGCTTTATCTTTTAAAATGACGTCATCATTCCAGGTTTGCCAGAGTCCTGTCACGACATCATAAAATTCTTCAGCACGGTCATAACGATCCGCGTGTTTTACATGCTCATCGATATTAAAATTTTGCGCCTCTGCTGCAAGATCAGTGGTAACCAAATTCCAACCAGTACGCCCATTAGAAATCACATCCAATGATGCAAACTTACGTGCAATATGATAAGGCTCGTTATAGGTCGTTGTTGCTGTGCCAATTAAACCGATATGTGTGGTTTGAGCTGCAATGGCAGATAAAACTGTTAAAGGTTCAACTTCATGACCACGTGCTTTACCATTCGATACCACACTTGGATCCATTGCCAAACTATCTGCTAAAAACACCGCATCAAATTTGCCTTGCTCTGCAATAAGAGCACTATTTAGAAAACGCTGATAAGCTGATTGGTTGAGATCACTCTTAGGATGGCGCCAACTGGCTAAATGATGCCCAAAACCATCTAAAAATAAGTTAAGATGCAATTCTCTATCAGGATGGAATGCAATACTTTGATCGGCAATATTCACTTTTTGATTCATGTTCAGCTCCAGTGATATACCACCATCAATGAGATATATCACTTGTATGCATTAATCCTTAGAAATCTTTACGAACCGAGATACCGAAGTAACGTTCATCATCACGTGGGACAATACGATTGACACGGTCGCCATTGGTATTGAGCATTGATGCATAAGATTTATCTAAAATATTGCGAACTTGGAGGGCTACACGCCAGTCTGATGACACATCATTTAAAGCAACACTTCCATTCCAAATACCATAAGAAGGCTGAATTGTTTTAGGATTTTGATCTAGACTGTATTGCACTTCACTTTGCCAAGAGTATTGTGTAGACAGTTCTAAACGACGGTTATTGTTTAAAGAGATAAATTTGTCGACTTGAGCATTGGCTTTCCAGTCCGGTGAAAACGGTAGCGGTTTACCATTTACATTCGGGCAAGAAGGATCATTTGCCGGGCATTTAAAATCATCAATACGTGCAATCGTATTGGCAAGCGCAAAGCTAAAATTGAGATCTGGGCTATATTTAAAGTTAGAATCAATCTCAAAACCACGTGTATACACATCTCCTGCATTCACCAAACGTGTAATTGGGAAACCGCTTGGATCTAGAGTACGGAAATTCGCTTGATAATTTTCATAACTTGTATGGAAAGCTGCTAAGTTGACGCGTAGACGGTTATCAAGCCACTGTGTTTTAAGACCAAGTTCTACAGAATTTGCAGTCTCTGGATCAATAACAGGGGTATCAATACTTTGCATATTGAAGTAAACATTATATGCAGGTCCTTTATAACCGCGCGAATAGGTCAAGTAACTATTAATATTTGGTGCGATATCGAATTGAGGGCCAATTCGTCCAGAGATTCCTGTCTCAGAGGTCGAACCTGAACTTGCATAAGGTGAACGAATGGCATTTCTAACGCCAGAATCGACGGTAGATACACGTGCATGTTCATAACTTAACTCATCACGAGTCACACGAAGACCAGCAAGAACACGTAAACGATCCGTAAAACTATAGGTTCCCTCACCAAACAATGCATAGTTCGTGTTATCCGTACTGTAATCAGCACGACCACGGTCCGTTACATAGTCTGAGTTTCCTGCATCATACCAAATTGAACGACGTTGATAGATTTCATCCGTTTTATTCTTAGATAAGTACAGACCTACGACGTAGTTAAAATGACCAACATCCAAAGGTTTAATACGAAGTTCTTGTGAATATTGTTTACTGTTCACATCTCCACGATCAGCAATATCTGCAAAATTTTGAGTTACTTCCTTTAATTGATCACCATCCTGAATCTGGGTATTTTTCCACTGACGATAAGCTGTGATAGAGGACAACTGATGATTATCCAAAGTCCAATCTGCTGTTAATGCAATCCCTTGGTTGATGTCATCAATACGGCTTTGTGTTCCTTCCACTGTCTCACGATTTTCTAAACCAACACGAATTGGACCCAATGCTTCTGCGTAGCTTGCACTGGTATTTTTAACCACAACGCCATTGGGACTATTGGCTTGTTTATGCAGATAATCGACTGCTAGGCCAAATACGAGATCATCGGATGCCGTATATTCAAACTTGGTTCTGAAACCTTCATTATCATAACCATTGACGTCTTTGTCATTATTGAGGTTTTTAACATTCCCCTCAAATTTACCCACGAGTGCAGTGATATTAGCTTTTAATTTGTCTGGGATTAGTTCACCTGAAGCACCGACTTTAATACGTTGCTCATGATCACTGGTTGCGTAGACATCAACAAAGCCTGATAGGTATTTCGTTGGGTTTTTAGTGACAATATTAATCACACCGGCTGATGCATTTTTACCAAACAATGTACCTTGCGGACCACGAAGAACTTCTACGCGTTCTACATCGAGTAAATCGAGTGTTGCTTGTCCTGGACGACTTAAAACCACACCATCAATCACAGTCGATACAGAGGGTTCTACGCCTGGTGAAGTTGTCACAGTACCCACACCACGAACAAATAGAGATGAATCTTTATTTGAAGAGTTAGCACGGAAATTTACGGTTGGCACCTCTGAAACAATAGTTTCTAAAGTGCTTTTTTGCTTTTTATCAAGCTCTTTACCAGATACAACAGACACAGCAAGCGGTACTTTCTGTAAAGATTGCTCACGGCGTGTGGCGGTTACAACCACTGCATCCAACTCTCTCACTTCCACATCTTTTGTGGTTGACGCTTGTTCAGCTTGCGCTGTTTGTAAACTCAACAACACGCTGGCTGTCAAAATACTTAAACGGATTGCCTTACAGCTTAAATCTGTTGTGACTTTTGATTGATGACGCATATATTTCCCCTAAAGATCATTTGTATAAATAAAGCGTTTTACTTCTTTAAATATTCATATTGGTTTGTGTCTTTCCAAAACTCGTTAAGTTTTAAATTGCGGATGGCTTGATTCACAAAGGTGGTATTCACCCAGGGTTTAATGTCGATTTTTTGTTTGATTAAACCCTGGGCTTGAGTGAGATCAATTTTTTGCTGTAGGTTATTTAAGTAATAACCATCAAAACGTGGTGAATATAAAAACTTAAGATTGACTCCATGCAATTCACGCGCATAAACCAATGCCGGATAAGAGGCTTGGGTGGCAAAAAGGGCAATTTGAGGAACATGATTTTGTTCTAGTGAAAGCCAATGAAGCCCTTTGACCACTTGATCAACGACTAACTGTGTTTCTTTCGGATAGCTTTGAATAAATTGTTGGCGACCTAAAAACACACCTTGTGATGCACCAACACCATTTAACTGACGCGTACTTACTGGCAGCTTGACTAAGCCTTTATCACGAAGTGCAAAAAATCGCGCAGGTCCCCATGATGCATCGATTCTTTTCGCGGCAAGCGCTGCATTCACTGCGTTGAAATCAAGATTAACCAATTTCACATCTTGAGTGGTCAACCCCTGACTTTTCAGTGCTGCAACGAATGACAATTCATCTGCCGTTCCGCGTAAAATGCCGACTTTAAGTCCTTTAAGCTGTTTTAACTGCTTAACATTAAGATCAGAACGAACGGCTAAATAGTTTGTCCCACCCCGTGAGGTTGGGACTAGCAGTTGTGTCTTTAAGCCTTGTGCCTTACCTAGAATTGGCGGTAAATCACCTAAAAAAGCAAAATCTAACTGATCATTCGCCAGTGCCTCATTAATGGCTGGGCCAGCACCTTTAAAGAAATACCATTGAACTTTTATATTTTGTTTAGCAAAAGCTTGCTCAACCCATTTCTTTGAATATAAAACATCAACGACCCCTCCGCCCGCATGTTGAGTACCTGCTGTGAGATCAGGTGAAGCAATACGTATTGTTTTTAATGATTGTGCATATAGATTGCCAGTCAGTAACAAAAGTCCTGACACGCTCAGAACTTTGAATAAAGATTTTGACACTTGAGCATCACCTTATTTTTAAATTAAGGTGATTATAGAAATGGCACTCAATACAATCTTGCTTGAAAAATACAATTATTTAATCAAAAAAAGAATTGGTTATATTAAATATTCAATTCATAATATATTTCGCAATCCATCAATATCTAAAATATTTATTTGGTTATATTTAGATTCAATAATGCCTTCATCTATAAATTTCTGCATTTCTTTACGAATACTTTGTCGTGAAGTTTTAAGTAAATCTGCCAAATTTTCTTGAGACAATTTGATACTGAGTTTAATTATCCCATTCTGTTGGCTTGAAAAATACTCATAAAGGTATAATAACTGCCGAGCGATTTGTACCCGAAGTGATTGCGTACTTTGATTATAGATATCATTATCCAATAACCGGTTGCGCTGACACACCAATCTAAATATGTCATAAAGCATTTTAGAGTTATTGTTCAATATAGGTAAAAACACCTCTTTTGGAATGACTGCTACAACAGTTGCTTCATGCGCAATAAATTCATGCTCAAACAGGGAGTTTGAAATTAAATATATGATATTTAAAAGAATACCTGATGGTATGAATTTATGAATAATGTAACGACCCAGCTCTGTATGCCAGCCAAGTTGAACCGTACCTCTTAATATAAAAATCAGTTCATTACATTCTTCATTACGCTGATAAATCGTCTGCCCACTAAAATAATGTTTAATTTTAATTTTAGAAAACAACTCTTGACGTTCTAAATCGGAAATATTTTCCATAAATTTACATTGCAATAACTGCTCTTCCGCAAGCTTTCGATAATCAAGCGTATCGTGCAATGGATGCAGCCCGAGATGATGAACTCTCGGCTCCAATATTTCTTTAAACTTACTATAATCTTCAGAGTGTGTAATATCTCTAAAATCGTGGAATTGCATTTTAAAATCTTCAAATCATTTGAATATAAATATAATGAATTTTTTATATCGACTTGATACGTTTTTATGATATTTAAATCTTATTTTTATTTTTCAATAAAGTGAAAATACTTAGCAAATTTTATTTAAATAAAATAAGCCTAAAAAATTAGACTTATTTTATACACAAAGCTTATCTCTTTTATTTGATTCACCATATGCTGACAGAGTTCAATATCGTAAACGCACGACTTGAGCATCTAAGTTCAAACTGCATCGAAAGCTCTATATGATTTACTTTAAGTGAATCACGCTAAAAGAATTTGCTCAATAAATTTAGACTTTATGGTCAGTCAATCTATTAAATAATTCCTCTTTTAATTGATGTAATTCAAAACATGAACGATTCCGTGGACGTGGCAAATTAACATCAATGATCGCATCAATTCGACCAGGCTTGGGTTTTAAAACCACCACGCGGTCGGCAAGTGTTACCGCTTCTTCAACATCATGGGTAATAAATATCGTCGTGATCTGATGTTCAGCATGAATTCTTAAAAGTTCGTTCTGCATACTATGTCGAGTCAAAGCATCTAATGCACCAAAAGGCTCATCCAGTAAGAACAGTTTAGGTTGGCGTACCAAACTTCGTGCAATCGCTACCCTTTGTGCCATACCACCAGAAAGTTGATGTGGATACGCATGTTCAAATCCATTTAAGTGAATAAGCTCAATTGCTTGTTGTATCTTTAATTGTTTCTCATCAGCTGATAGAGAAGCATTCATTAAACCTAATTCAATATTCTGCGAAACCGTTAGCCATGGGAATAAACGTGGTTCTTGAAAAACCACAGCACGATCATCGGCCACACCTTGTACTGGTATCCCTTCAACTAAGATTTCACCGCTGTAATCAGAGTCTAAACCACTTAATAATCTTAATAATGTGGATTTACCACAACCACTTGTTCCAACTATAGCAAGGAACTCACCTTCACGAATACTCAGATTAAAGTCATGAATAATTTCTACAGGCTTATCATTTACTAAAAATGATTTATTCAGATGCTTAAACTCAACCATGTGATTCTCTTTCGGCTTAATGCATGACGCCTCTAAATTTTGTTCAATATTTACTTTGCTATTCATATTATTAACCATGATTTCTACGCCAAGCTGTGGCTTTATTTTCAAAAAATTGTCCGATATAAGCGAGTAAAACACCCAAAACAGAAACCAATATCGTTGCTGCAATGACACGATCCATGTCAAAACTTTGCTGTGCGGTCATCATGTAAGTCCCTATACCAATCCCAGAGCCCATTAAGTATTCCGCCCCAAATGACGCCATCCATGCATAAAGTAATGCCAATCGAAGTCCCGAAAATATTGCAGGAGTAATACTCGGTAAAATCAATTTGCATATACGTTGGCGAAAGCTCAAACCAAGCACTGTACTGACGTCAATCAGCTGCTGAGATAATCCCTTGACCGATTGGCTTGTTGCGACAAACATTGGGAAGAAAGTTGCTAAAGCAATGAATATGATTTTTGATAAATCACCTAACCCAAACCATGCAGTAAGCAATGGGATCCATGCAAAAATAGCGATCAGGCGTAAAGTATTTAAACTCGGTGTTACTAATCGATTAAGGAATGAAGAGTTCCCGACTAAAATACCGAGTCCAATACCCCAAAAAGCCCCATGAAATAAGCCTTGTAATGCACGGCTTAAGCTTTCTACAGTTGCTGTAATTAACCCATTACTTTGTAATTCAGAAATAAGGGTATAGAAAACATTTTGCGGCGAGGGTAATAATTCAACTGCGATCCAAGTTTTAAATGTTACTATCCACCACAGAATCACAAGAAAGATAGGAAATATCCCAGGCTGCCAAAGCTGTTTAGTCTTCTTGGACGTGGGCTGGGCACTTATAGCCGCATGTGGCCAAAATACAATTTTGCGTTCAATCCAAGACACCAACACATCGATCCCGATGCCAATGAATGCAATCACAAAAATCATGACAAAAACGATGTCGAGCTGAAATAATTGTCGCCCAGTTACCATTAAATATCCAATTCCCTCAGAGGAAGCAATGAGCTCAACGGCAACTAAAGTTGTCCAACCTGCGGCCAAAGCAATTCTTAATCCTATAAAGAAGTATGCTAATACAGATGGGAATATGAGCTTTAAACATTGTTGATGCCGGGTGAATCCAAGCACATAACTCACTTCTTTGAGTTTGGGTTGTATTTCTTTTAATCCTGTTTGCACATGCAAGGCAATTGGAATAAAGACAGCTTTAAATATCAGGAAATATTTTAAGCCTTCTTCTATTCCTAACCACATCATCAGTAAAGGTAACCATGCCAATGTTGGGATAATTGCTATGGCAAAAAAACTCGCCGAACTATAGCGCTCAAATTTTTGACTTAAACCTAATAACCCACCAAAGATCAGCCCACCGATAATGCCAAACAAGCCACCTATAGCTAAGCGATTGATACTGATACTGATATGATTCATTAGATCTTGAGCTTGAAGGAGTTCAAGAAAAGTCAACCATGTTTGTTGTGGCGTAGGTAAAATTTGTGCAGGCATCCACAGCTGATGAGATGCAATCCACCAGAATAAAAATGTGGCGATCGGTACAAAACTATAGAGCAACACTGATTTAATACACTCAAACGGCAGTTGAGTATTAAACTTTTTAGCCCCCTCTACATTATTTAGTGTTTTCAATAACGCTGACATCATCTTTCCAAATATTGAACTACCCCTTTCAATTAAGGAGTCGAATTTGGATAGAATTCTGCAGAGATAAAACAATGAAAAATGCAGTGAAAATTACATTTCATTTAATTTAATAAGATTTTGTTATGCGAATTAGATATAAAAATGCAGGTATTCATGCCAAATGAAAATTAAATATTTAACTGTTTTTACTCAAGCATGAAATGATGTTAATCCTGCATCTCACTCAGTTTGACGCGATAAGATAAGTAAGCAAATGGCACTCACATTTTTGTCTTTTAATAAATTTCGAGAAATAATTTTTAGGTAGAGAGTCTCTTATTTTTCTATCATTATTTTGATTATATACTATACTTTTCAATATTTATTTAGGATAATAAACGATCTAAAAAATACCTATTTTTCAAATAAATAGAAATTATTATGCTAGAGATCGTTCATCTAATTCTGCCTGTATTTATTACAATATTTATTGGCTATCTCATTGCTCATTTTAAGGTTTTAGAGAAAGAGCATTTCAAAGTCATGGGGCTGTTCGCAATTAAAGTTGCGATCCCGTGTTTATTACTTGTTAGTATCTCTTCGCATGATTTTCATTCTCTAATCCAAGTCCCCTATCTTATTGCTTATAGCCTTGCTTCATTCATTGTATTTCTAAGTGCGTTTGGCATATACCGCTACGTCATTAAAACACCTATAACAGAATCAAGTGTTATGGCAATGGGTAGCTCCATGTCGAATACCGGCTTTATTGGTAGTGGCTTACTGTATATGTTCCTTGGAGAACGAGCAGCGATTTATTTTGGAATGACTTTTCTTGTTGAAAATTTTGTTATTTTCCTCATGTTTCTGATTTGTTTAGAACTCGGTAAAAGTCAGCAAAGTCTAAAAGACATTTTGAAAACAGGTTTAAGCAATATCATTAAAAATCCAATTATCATTGCTTTGATTATAGGTTCCGCTCTCAGTTTCTTTTCACTTCAATTACCTGAGCAATTAATTAAAGTACTACAGCCCATTGGGCAAACGACAATGCCTGTGGGTTTACTCGTTATTGGCGGCAGTTTATATGGAATTACCCTAGCTTCACAGAAAAAGCTAGGAAGAGATCTATCGATTACTGTGAGCTTAAAATTAGTTACTTTACCGCTGTTGGTTTTCGGAATTTTCCAATGTCTTCCTAACACCAATGCCGAAATGATATTTGCAGGAACATTATTGTCGAGCGTTTCTATGGTTGGCTTATTTGCCATTTTTGGTCAGCAGTATGATATGAAAAAAGTACCCACTATTCTTTTATTCAGCACACTTCTCTCTATTTTCAGTATTTCGACCGTTATCCATTTTTTACATCTGTAAAGTTTAAATTTATTACTTAAAAAGGAATTAATCTTTTATTAAATTAGTTTTATCTTAATCATCTCCCCCAAATAGGTTTAATCTTGCATAGTATAAAAATTCTGTTAAAAGATAATATCTGTCATCATCACATATAAACAATAAACTGATTATATGGCATTTCTTAATTATTCATTAATTTATTACAGACTCGCTGAAATATATTATTCAAATTACTTCAAAAGTTAAAGCTTAAAGCCTCTTCTCATACCAACGAGACTATACCAGAGGTGAATTTTGAAATCCCTACCACATGCTTTCACTTCTTACCAAAGTGCAAATAAGAACATAGATTGACTAATTTAGAGTTTTTAATAAATTCATATTATTTAATAAGTAAATGTTATTTATATAGTTTTCATCAAAATATTTTTTGTTAGTAAGACACTTTTTTGTTATTAGTCGATCAAAGTAAGCTGAGAATCTTACTTACACTCCTATCTGCCTGAGACCTTTAAATAGCACAACATATGAAGTGTTATTTATTATTTTTAAATATTATAAATTCAATTTAAAATAAAAATTCTGCGATTTTAAAGTCTACATTAAAAAATGAACGTGTCGCAATAATTATAATCAATTTTTATAGTTATAAAAAAACCCAAACACGAGGTTTGGGTTTTTTTGAAATATAATTGAATTAATCTTCAAATACTTTCGCTTGATTGACTAACTGCAAGAAAACAGAACCATCTTGGATTTGATTCGCACTTAATAACGCAAGTTTTACCAAAAATAATTCGCGTTTCTCAGCAGGGATCGAATCTAGGCTTTCTGCTAAATGATCATATACTTTTTCAAGATCATCAATTGAAATTAAGCTCATGCTGCAACTCCGTTTTCTACATTAGCAAATTGTTGGAAAGTTTTGGTTAATGCATTTTCACTGTAGCTCAACCAACGACCATTAATATGATGACCAGGACGAACCAAATACACTGTACCAGCACTTGCAAAGAAGCGATTTTCAGCTAAATCAGGACTGATTGTTAATGTCAGATCAGCTCCAGATACCTGTTGTCCATCGATGGCTAATGCAACAAGCTGTACAGGTACTTTGTCTGCTTTTAACTGGGCAACTTCAGCAACCAATTGAGCTGAAATTTGTCCATTTTCAGTCAAAGCAAGTACAGTGAACTTCCCTGAGATTGAATCATACAAGTACGAACCATCAGCAAACTTCACATTCGGAATCAATGCTCCATTTTCAGTTTGCTCTGCCATTTTTGAATTATCGTCAAATTGACTATTTAATGGAGAATGTGTGTAAGCGTGTGGACGTGAAGTACGCCAATGATAGAGTGGGCGCACAAATTCATGTTCTAAAGACAGCGACAGTACCGCATCACGAAGTAGCTTAAAGCCATCTGTAGGCGGCGCCATGAAGCGAGTTGACTTACCAGCTTCAGCAATAATTTCACGAGCTGCACCTACGCGATCGTAAGTATAGCTTTCAAGTAATTTCTCTGGTGCCCAACCATTGACCACACCTGCTAGTTTCCAAGCTAAATCTTGTGCATCTTGGAAACCAGTATTTGCACCACGCACACCAAAAATTGGTAATAAGTGTGCAGCATCGCCCACAAAGATAATACGGTTATGGACGTAGTTATCTAATGTCAAAGCACGTGCAGAGTAAACCGTACTCCAGTCCATTTCCCATTCAAGATGATCTTGACCAATCATTTTTAATTGATCTTGTACAGCTTTATGAAGATTCTCAGGTTTTAATGCTTCTTCAGGGGTAACCGACGTGTCAAGCTGGTAATCGAAACGCCAAATACTATCTGGTTCACGGTGCATTAAGATGGTATTGCCTGGGTTCCAATCTGGTGAAAAGTAAGCAAGACGCTCTGTTGGATAATCCAATTTAATGCGGATATCTGCAATGACAAAGCGACCTTCGTAGCTTGCACCTTCCATCCAAAGTTTCATACGTTCACGAATTGGAGAACGACCACCATCAGCAGCAACGACCCACTTAGATGTATGCGTGTACTCACCTTCTGGCGTCTGAATAGTTAAAGTCACTTCGTCATTTTGTTGAACGTGATCGACGACTTTATTGCCCCAACGTACTTCGATATTGTCATTTTCTTTAATAGTTTCTAATAAGAAATGCTCTAACCAATTTTGTTGAAGGTTATTCAAAGGTTCAAATTGATCATTTTCGTTGGTTGGAGACTCCATACGAAATGCAACTTTTCCTTTGTAGATCGAATTACCATGTGTCCATGGCAATGCTTTTGACATAATTTTTTCAGCGGCACCAGCAGCTTGTAAAATTTCCATCGAGCGCTTTGTATATACCAAAGCACGACTTCCCTCAGATAACTGAAGCTCAGACGACAATAGAATTACTTTTACACCTTGCTTAGCGAGTAAAAGTGCAGTGGTCATACCAATTGGACCAGCACCCACAACTGTTACAGTTTTTTCATCTGTATGAATCGCTTCTTGACTATGGAAGTGTGGAAACACTTGATAGTCATAATAAAGAGATTGTCGTGGCTGCGTTGCTGGAAAATGCATTTCGAACTCCTTGTCCTCATTATGCTAAACGGTATTAAACGTTCTAATTGCAAACTCAGTACCCCATTAGAATGACGCCAAATGAGATACCTGTTCTTTTAAAACTTACACTTTTAAATGCCTGTACTAATTATTTGGGACTTGCAAAACAGGTGACGACTGTCCTTTTGTCACAAATTCAGTTAGTGCTTTGGCGGTGGCTTTTAATACTCGAACTTTCTCATTTTCAAAGTCCATCGGTAAGTAAGCTTCACTACCTAAAGCTGCGATGCAAAATTCAATATCACCATGTACATTAAATACAGGGACACAAAATGAATTCACACCTACAAGCATATCCCCTGAAACAGTTGCTGCGCCTTTAGCGACAATATCCTGTTTCAGTTCTAAAAATTCTTCCCAATTTGCCGGATAGACCGACAAATCTTGTTTTTGCTTCTCAATCCACTCACGCTCAAGTAAAGGTTTCACCACATTTTCTGGAAGAAAACTTGCAAACGCACGCCCGGTCGCTGAATTTAACAACGGCATAATTGAGCCAACACGTGTAATGACTGAAACAGGCTGGTCAGGTTCAATAAACTGTACGATCAACGGTCCTTGGGACGTCCAACGACTAATTTGCAGACCGCAATGTATTTCACGATGTAATGCTTGAATATGCGGTTGAGCTGCTTGAATGACATCCGTACGTTGGATGCATTGCAAACCTAATCGCCAAGCTTGGTCACCCAATGCATAACGTCCATCTTCAAGTTGTTTTGCATAATTCATGCGAACCAAACTCACAACATAACGATGGACTTTTGCAGGATGCATAGACAACGCTTCCGCCAACTCTTTTAACATCATCGGTGTTCTATGTGTAATCAACGCATCCAATACACCTAGACCCACTTCAAGGGACTGAACCCCACCCTGTACTTTATCTTCAGTCATTAACCGACAACTCTCATTTCTATTAACTCGTATTCTACTCGAAGCGGGTTGATTACCAAGAATCAAACAGAATGAGGGCATCGAGAAACTTAAAACTAAACTTCGCATACGTCTAATTTACGTATTACGTAATTAATTTATGTATTGCGTAATTTATGAAAATCAGTATGATGAGATTAATCCCAAAAATCAATAGGTCTTAGACTCAAGGCTGATGAATTTAGTAAAAAATATTTAAATTATTGATTTAATTATTTTTATTTAAATATCAATAGGCGTTTTAAGATCAATTTGATGCAATTTTAAGATGGGTTTTATCTAAAAACCCTTGGTTTACATAAGGAACATGGAAATGACTAGCCAATTAAAATCGTTTATTGACGTTGCTCAAAATTCAGATTTTCCCATTCAAAACTTACCTTATGGCGTATTTAGTAATTCACAAGAAGGTGAACGTCGTGTAGGTGTGGCATTGGGTGAGTGGGTGGTAGATCTTGCTGCTCTTGAAGCAAATGGCTATTTATCGATCCAATCAGGCGAAACCTTTTTCAATCAGGCAACACTGAATAAATTTATTGATTCTGGAAAAGAAAATTGGTCAAAAATTCGTGCTGAATTACAAAACCTACTTTCAGCGGACAATCCAGAGCTACGTGACAATAGTGAATTACGTGGCAAAGTTTTCCATAAACAAGCTGATGTCATCATGCATCTTCCTGTCCATGTTCCTGGCTATACAGATTTTTATTCTTCAAAAGAACACGCAACAAACGTAGGTTGTATGTTCCGTGATCCTAAGAACGCACTTCTTGCGAACTGGTCTGAACTGCCAGTAGGTTATAACGGTCGTGCAAGCTCTGTGATTGTGAGTGGTACAGATGTGGTTCGTCCATCAGGTCAGATCAAACTTCCGAATGAAGACCGTCCACAATTCTCAGCATGCCGTAAACTTGATTTCGAACTAGAGACAGGTTTCATTGTTGGTAAACCAAATAAACTCGGTGAACCAATTTCAATTGAAAATGCGTGGGATCATATTTTTGGTATGGTGCTATTCAATGACTGGTCTGCACGTGACTTACAACAATGGGAATATGTACCACTTGGTCCATTCAATGCCAAAACTTTTGCATCATCAATTTCACCATGGATTGTGACACTTGAAGCCTTAGAGCCATTTAAAACAAGCTCACCTGTTCAAGAACCACAACCACTTGCATACCTTCGCGAAGATCATTCAGCAAACAGCTATGACATCAACTTATCTGTTGAAATCCAAGCAGAAAATGCAGCACAAGCAGATGTCATTTGTGAAACCAACTTCAAATACATGTATTGGTCAATGGCACAGCAACTGACACATCACACGATCGCGGGTTGTAATGTTCAAGTCGGTGACTTAATGGGTTCAGGCACAATTTCAGGTCCTACACCAAACTCATATGGTTCATTATTAGAAATCACATGGAATGCAACCAAACCACTGACACTTGCCAATGGTGAGCAACGTACTTTTATTCAGGATGGCGATACAGTCATTATGAAAGGTTTCTGTGAAAAAGATGGTCTACGTATCGGCTTTGGTGAAGTGACAGGTAAAGTTTTGCCAGCACTTCAATTTAATTTCCAAGCTTAAGGAAATTAAATCATGCAACTGTATACCTATTTTCGAAGTTCAGCCGCATACCGTGTACGTATCGCGTTGAATTTAAAAAATTTGAATGCTGATCAAATCCCCGTCCATTTAGTGAAAAATGGCGGTGAACAGCATGGTGAAGCATATAAGGCGATCAATCCATCTAAATTGGTTCCAACATTGGTCGATGATGAATTAAAACTAAGCCAATCTCTAAGTATTTTAGAATATTTAGAAGATCAACACCCTGAAGTCGCATTGCTACCTCATGACCCTAAACAACGTGCATTGGTACGTGCGTTTAGTCTTGCCATCGCTTGTGATATTCACCCGTTGAATAACCTACGAGTACTGCAATATTTAACTGGCACTTTAGAAGTTTCTGAAGAACAGAAAAATCAATGGTACACACATTGGGTACTGACTGGATTTAATACACTTGAAGCTCAACTGTCTGAATCAAATGGTCAATTCTGTTTCGGTGATCAACCGACGCTTGCCGATTGCTGCTTGATTCCTCAAGTGTATAACGCATTGCGTTTCAACATCGATTTATCGGCTTATCCAAAAATTCAAGCCATCTATCAACATTGCAATCAATTAGATGCATTTAAAAATGCAGCTCCTGAAGCACAGCAAGACGCTGGATAATTTTAAATAAGGACATTCATATGGCGATACAAATCGAAAAAATTCACCACGTTGCTTACCGTTGTAAAGATGCCAAAGAAACGGTGGAATGGTACAAAAAAAATCTCAACATGGACTTTATTTTGGCATTCGCTGAAGATCACGTGCCATCAACTAAAGCTTTTGACCCTTACATGCATTTATTTCTTGATGCTGGTAATGGCAACGTTTTGGCATTCTTTGAACTTCCGACACAACCTGAAATGGGTCGTGATGAAAACACACCAAAATGGGTTCAGCATATTGCACTTAAAGTCAAAGATCGTGCTGCTTTAATTGAAGCAAAAGAGCACTTAGAAGCCAATGGTGTCGATGTTTTAGGTATTACCAATCACGGTATTTTCCATTCAATTTACTTCTTCGATCCAAATGGTCACCGTTTAGAACTTGCTTATGATGATGAGAAAGCACCTGAAAAAATTGCGCTTATCACCGAAGAAATGAAACACGAAATGCTGGAAGAATGGTCAAAAACCAAACGTGCTCCACACCACACTCATTTCTTACATGCAGATGAATTAGAAAATAACTCAGCTGATGCAAAAGTTGATCACTGATTTAAAAGGATTAAATACGTGAATAAGTTGGTTGCAAGTGCACGCGAAGCACTTGATGGTATTGTTGCAGATGGTCAAACCTTGGCTGTCGGCGGATTTGGTTTATGCGGTATTCCGGAAGCGTTAATCGAAGCGCTTAAAGAAACGGGGGTTAAGAATCTAACCTGTATCTCCAATAATGCGGGTGTCGATGATTTTGGTTTAGGAAAGCTTCTTCAGACCAAACAAATTAAAAAAATGATTTCATCTTATGTGGGTGAAAACAAAGAATTTGAACGTCAATATTTAAGTGGTGAACTTGAAGTTGAGTTAACGCCTCAAGGGACCTTGGCTGAAAAGTTACGTTCAGGTGGTGCGGGTATTCCTGCGTTCTATACTCAAACTGGTGTTGGAACACTGATCGCTGAAGGTAAAGAAAGTCGTATTTTTGATGGTAAAGAATACATTTTAGAACCAACATTAACTGCCGACGTTGCGCTTGTTAAAGCATATAAGGCCGATAAAGCGGGTAACCTGGTATTCCGTAAAACGGCTCGAAACTTTAATCCAGAATGTGCTGTTGCTGGTAAGTTCACTATTGTTGAAGTTGAGCAAATTGTAGAAATCGGTGAAATTGATCCTGATGATATCCACTTACCTGGAATTTATGTCAATCGTATCGTTCTAAATGCAACACCTGAAAAACGTATCGAACAAATGACTTTAAAGGCAGAGGCTTAAATCATGGCTTGGACACGTAATGAAATGGCACAACGTGCCGCACTTGAGCTTGAAGATGGCTTCTACGTCAATTTAGGTATTGGTTTACCTACCCTTGTCGCCAATTATATTCCTGAAGATATTAATGTTTGGCTTCAATCTGAAAATGGTTTACTCGGTATTGATGAATTCCCTACAGCTGAAACTGTAGATGCGGATTTAATCAATGCGGGTAAACAAACCGTGACTGCACGTAAAGGCGCGGCATTTTTCTCAAGTTCTGAGTCTTTCGCAATGATCCGTGGCGGACATGTCAACATTGCCATTTTAGGTGCGATGGAGGTATCTGAACAAGGTGACCTTGCTAACTGGATGATTCCAGGTAAAAAGGTTAAAGGTATGGGCGGTGCGATGGACTTAGTTGCTGGCGTTCAAAAAGTAGTTGTGTTGATGGAACATAACGCAAAAGACGGCAGTGCTAAAATCGTTAAAAACTGTGCCCTTCCTTTAACCGGAAAAGGTGTAGTAAATCGTGTTATTACGGACCTTGGTGTAATGGATATTACAGAAAAAGGTGTGGTATTAGTAGAACTTGCAAAGGATGTGTCATTGGAACAGATCCAAGCTGCAACAGGTGTTGAGCTGATCACTGATGCAATCGCAGCATAATTGATGATCATGATCCACTAATTCAAAGCAGCTTCGGCTGCTTTGATTGTATTTAAACAACTTAAATATGAGAAATATCAACGGATGAAAAAAATTATTATCAGTGCAGCTAGCCGCACAGCAATGGGTAGCTTTCAGGGTGGCTTATCTAACTTAACAGCACCACAGCTGGGTGCTGCTGCAATTCAAGAAACGATCAAGCGCGCAAATATCGATAGTTCAAGTATTGATGAAGTTATCATGGGTTGTGTCCTACCCGCAGGCTTAAAACAAGGACCTGCTCGTCAAGCAATGCGCTTAGCTGGTATTCCTGATCATGTCGGTGCGACCACTATTAATAAAATCTGTGGTTCGGGTATGAAGGCTGTCATGCAAGCTGCTGATGCAATCAAAGCAGAAAGTGCTGATTTGATCATTGCTGGTGGTATGGAATCAATGAGTAACGCGCCTTATCTTATGGATAAAGCTCGTGCTGGTTTCCGTATGGGGCATGGAAAAGTCACAGACCATATGTTCCAAGAAGGTTTGGAAGATGCTGAAACTGGCTATTCAATGGGTGTTCTTGCTCAAGACATGGCCAATAAAAAAGGCTATACACGCGAACAACAAGATGAGTTTGCGATTCGCTCATTAACTCGTGCCCAATCTGCAATTCAAAATGGTTATCTTACTGACGAAATTGCACCAGTGACAGTTACCAGTCGTAAGGGTGAAACTGTCGTAATTCAGGATGAAAATCCTTTTACAGCAAAACTTGAGAAGATCCCGACCTTACGTCCTGCTTTTGCCAAAGATGGGACGATTACTGCTGCCAATGCAAGCTCAATTTCCGATGGTGCATCTGCAATAGCAGTCACTTCAGAAGAATATGCCACAGCGAAAGGTCTCCCTGTCCTTGCAGAAATCAAAGCTTATGCAAGCCATTCTCAACATCCTTCAGAATTTACGATTGCACCAGTTGGTGCGATTGAGAAAGTACTGAAAAAAACTGGTTGGGCTGCTGAAGAAGTCGATTTATGGGAAATCAATGAAGCGTTTGCCATGGTCACAATGGCTGCAATTGATGCCTTTAATTTAGATAGCGAAAAAGTAAATATTTCAGGTGGCGCATGTGCATTGGGTCATCCTTTAGGTTCTTCAGGTTCACGCATTATTGTGACACTCGCCTACGCTTTAAAACGTTTAGGTAAGCGTAAAGGGATTGCTGCACTTTGTATCGGTGGTGGTGAAGCGACAGCAATTGCAATTGAAGTAAAAGCATAAAACTTATAATTAATATGGTGGGCTCAACCTGAGACACCATATTTATAAAATTCAGAGGGTAAATAAGATGTCTCAACAAGATTTTGAAAATGGACTAAAGGTTCGTAAAGAAGTCATGGGTGAAGCTTTTGTAAAACGCGCGCAGGATAATACAGTCCCTTTTACTGAACCTTTACAAAATTGGATCAATGAGCATGCTTGGGGTTCAACATGGCAACGTGAAGGTGTACTGCCACGTAAATATCGCTCCCTCATCACGATCGCTTTTCTAACAGCACAAAAAAGTCCGACTGAGCTTAAAGGCCATGTACGTGGCGCTTTAAATAATGGCGCAACAGTCGAAGAGATTCAGGAAGTTCTACTGCATAGCTTGCCATATTGCGGTGCACCAGCGACTCAAGAAGCTTTTCGTGCTGCCTTAGAAGTCATTCAAGAGTATGAAAAACATTAAAGATTAAATATAAAAAAGCACTGAAAAATCAGTGCTTTTTTATACATTAAATATAGTTAAAAACTATAAAATACCATCTTAGTACACATATTGAAGAATCAGTTGAGCATAAGTATTGGTGTCTTTGTCACCCATTTGAGCCCCACCATTATTTACATCTTTTTTCGGTTTGTAGAAACCGATCAATGGAATGACATTAACATTTTGTGTCGGTGACCATACTGCAAATAAATCTACTTCTGCTCCATCAAGATTCTCCCCAGATGATTTATCAATGGTATCAAACTTGTAGCCCAACACACCTAGATGTAAATTCTCTTGTACAGATCCCTGTAAAGATAGTTGATGAATACGTGCATTGGTACTGTAAGGACCTGAATAGTTCGCAGCAACCTCACCTTGGAACCAGGTTCCGAAGCCTGCATCCGTATTGCCATAGAACAAGCCATCATATTGTTCTGAGAATGATGAGAAACGGTAGCCTAACGTCGGCTGATACTTCACTTGATCAAATGTATATTGTGCAGATGCATACCAAGCGTTTTCATTGCCTTGCTTTTGATCTTGATGGACATATTCAGCAGCCAAAGCAAGTTGTTCATTGACTTGTTTTTTTGCACGAACAGCAATATCTTTTAGATCATCACGTTGGGTTTCTTTATCTGCTACATCTGTGATTTGTAAATAAGTTAAACCAAAATCACTGTTCGCATACTGATATTCAAAATCTGCTGACCACAGTTTCGCTTCATTTTGTGCTTTATTGCTTGATTCTAAATAGTACCAATGCGTCTTTAATGCATCATTAATTTGATAATGTAATACCGCTGTCATATCGAAGCTTTGACGTGCTGCTAAGTAATAAGCACCACCACGATCAAGCTCATCACCATAGCCTTTACCAAAGTTAAGTGCATCACCAGCAACCAAGAAGCCATCCGCGATTTGGACTTTCTGACGACCTATACTTGCATCAATTGTAGCATCTTCAACAGAACCATTGCGCCAACCTAAATTCCACTGCTCCAAAGACGTTTTACGCTCATCACCTGTAGTAATACCGGCAGCATCTCCATCGCCAAAAGTTGCAGAACTGACTGCGATAAGGCTACTGTAAAGTGTACCTTGATCAAGCTTATATTCAGCTTCTACGCCATATTTAGCAACGACTTCCTGCCATGATTTACTGTCAGTCGTCATCCCATCATAGCTCTTATCGCTATAGAAGGTAGCTGCAGTTAAATCGATCACAGGTTTAACAGTGAGTTGTTCTGGTAATGCTTGAGCATTAACTGCTGTAGACCCCATTGCTGTGAGTACAGCGATTGAAAAAATATTCTTTTTCATAACTTTCCTTCTTTTTTATAAAAAAAAGAGGACTAACTTATGTTAGTCCTCTTCGCTAAAAATTATTTTTTAGACTTTGATTTCTTGTCTTGTTTTAGCTCATCCGCTTGTAAGGTCGGTGTGCTGTCGAAGTAGTTCCAAGGTTTCAACATGGTGTAAACCCACTCTGTTGGCATAATTGGCCACTCTTCAGCACGCGCTACGTGTGTTGTACCTGTCGTCATCCACACAACTAAATCTTTATTTTCAATATTGTCATTGTTTGCGACAAATTGACCAAGACCCGTATCTTCTTTTGAACGATTTGTGTATTTGCCTTCAGGGAATAACTCATTGGCATCACGCTTTGTCACCCAAATTTGCTTATCCATGAAGTTTAGACGTTTGAATAACCATTCATCAGGCGAGAAATTCGCACCTTTTGCTATCGGATGTGTACCACCTGCATAAGGAATAATCTGATAAGAAACCGGATTACCCATGCGGTTTTCTTTATTTGTATTGCTTAATAAACGTATTGTTGATGGGTCAAATTTTTGTGCCGCATCTTGTTCAGTTTTAACAGTACGCTCTTCTACTTCCATGGTACTTGTACGCGGACCACTACGTGTATTCTTCGCAATGACTGGATCAATTTCGATGAAACTATTTTCTTCACCATCAATATCCATATCTAAACGGAAGTTATAGATGTGCTGATGCGTTGTACCCACGATGTTGTGATCAATCAACGTACCATAACGCGTATCTTCTTTCGCTGTAGCATCATGCATCGTACGTGCTTTAACGCCCTTAACAGCCTCAATACCAGTTGCACCCGCATTAATTGCTACAATACCGTTGCTGTTAAATACCCAGTCAAACATGTAGTCATAGTTACCAACAGTACTGATCCAACGCACAACAAGTTCACGTCGTTCAGCACTTACATTGGCTTGATCCATTTCTTGATGTTTGTATTCAGGACCCGCATAACGTTCAAAAATGGCAATTGCATTTGGAATAATACGTGGTTGACCGGTGTAATCAGCAAGTACAGCATCCAACAGAACTGCATTGTCAGGTGCATCGATACCTTTTTCGATTGGGGAAGTCAATGTACCCATACCATACTCACCAGAATCTAGGTAAGACTTAAAGTACCAACCGATATCAGGGTCACCATAAGGGACAACCATACCGCCTAGGTTACCTTCATACATGACTTTACGTTTAACGCCTTTGTCTTTATAGGTAACTGTAGATAATTTAACCCCAACACGTGAGTCTAAACCGACATGGAAGCACCAAGGCCCCCAATGCACCGTTTGACCCGTGATCGAGAAATTCTTACCTTCTGGTTCTACGATATTTAATGGCTTATGCTCGAATGCACTTTTTGTATCAATTGGACGCGGTGTCATTGGTACAGGAATGATTGAACCTTCCTCAATTTTAATGACTTTTTTGCTATCTAAATCAACTACAGCTACGAGGTTTTCAATCGGATGCGCCCAATGGTTACCATCACCGACATTCACATAAGAAACCACTTTCAGCACATTTAATTCTTGACTCAAGCCATCTTTACCGCCGAAATATCCAACAGTCAGTGGCGTAGTCACAATTTTAGACGGGTCTTTCACACCACGTTTAGCAAGTGCTTTAATATAATTTTTATCTTTAGTAACAATGTCTTGTACAGCCATCATGTCATCGTAAAGTACCATGCCATGTGTATTTTCAAGGACATTCCACTGAATGACTTTGCCAGTTTTTAAATTGACAGCACCTTCAATCACTGATTTACCTTTAAGTAAGGTAAATTCAGCAATACGGTCTTCATTTAAAGCTTTGTGATTAATAAATGCGTCCCAAACCTTCTCTTTAGCAGGATCACGCAATTTAATTTCTGAGAAACGCATATTTGAATAAGCATGCTCAGATTGGCTGATCGCTTCATAGGTTTTTGTAATTTCTTGAGTGTTCAAGCCATTTAATGGATGCGCAGTCGCCTCTACTTTAAATGTTTGATCTAGACCTGATTGGAAAATTTCAGCCGCAAATTCTTTGCTAACTTCGACTTTTCCATTTTTTTCAACGAGTGGAACACTAACTTTTAAAGGCTTTCCGTTTACTAACACTGTGTCAGAGTTTGGTTTAGCACGAACAACAACTGAACCTTTGCTAATTGTATATGTGTTGGTGAAGTCGTCTTTCTTAACTTCAGCACCAAAATCACTCATATTTTGATACAACGGAACCATTTCTGCAGCTTGACCATGAGCTAGCACTTGCTGGCTGAAGCCCATAATTGCAGCTGCAGCAAAGAAGTTAAGTCCCGCCAATTTTTTTAAAGATTGAGTGATTTGATTATGTTTCAT